>JANOJB010000189.1:0-76901 GCA_031407985.1 Pseudomonadota bacterium
CGCATGCGCATCATCGCTGCCCTGATGGAAGCCCCGTCCGCGGCCCCGTTTTCTCCGGCACCTCGGCCTACCGGCCGTGGCACCGGTCAGCGCCCCACCCCGCGGGCCACCTCAGGCGCGACTGGCCGGCGAGAGGCCTGCCAATGACTTTTGAGCCGACGCCCCAGCCCACGAAGAGATCCCAGCTTGACCCGCTCCCGACTGCGGAGACGAAGGTCTGCCTGACCTGCGGCAAGTACGCGAAAGGCCCCCCGAATCTCGCTTGTTTTCCCCGGGAACATGGGCACAACATTGCTACCTACAGTCGGTTTGAAGCCGGAGCCTTTACCATGCCTTCCCCGTTTTCCATATCTGGCCTACCCTCCGCGCGCCGACTGGTTCGGCATGGCAACATGGGTCGAGCCGATGCGACGACAATGGCTGGTCTTGCGACTGACGGGGACATGGCTGCTGCTTGCGCCGGGGATGTCCAACGACGTTGGCGCTGCGAATCCTGATCGCCCGCTACATTCCGTAGGCCAGGTCGTGCTTGGTGAGGGTTGGGGATGCGCCTGGCTTCAGAACCGATTCGGATGTTGGGAATCGATTCCCCCCGAAGCCAGGCAACGGGGACGAAGGGACACGTTGCCCACCTGGCGGGCGCAGTTGGGCGGGACCGTTCCCGGCGTCGATCGCACCTGTTCCCTCGAGGGGGATCTGTTGCGTTGCTGGCATCGCCCGCGGCGAGGAGAAGCAGCCCCTCGACCATGGCAGGGAACGGGATCATTTTCGAAACCCCGGGTGGCGATTCCGATGCGGGCGATCGACAAGGAGCTCCTTCCGGGGATGGTGGGGGGAACTTTCGCGTGCGTCAGTTGGGACACGGATCTATGGTGCGCGGGTGACAACACGTATGGTCAGCTGGGTAGTGGGGACGGACCGACCGACACCGCTCGGTTGCTCAACATTGGCGGCGTGACGAACGTAGGGTTCGGCACATGGCACGCGTGCGTCAGCCAACAGGAACCACAGTTGGGAGAGAACGCTCTTTACTGCTGGGGCCGCAACGACGCCGGACAACTCGGGATCAAGGGCCCGGATGTTTGCCGTGTAGCCGACGGCGAAGTCCCGTGCGCGAAGACGCCCCAGCGGGTCCCCTTTCGGTTGGGGCTGCACGGATTGATGTTGGCCCGCAACTGGGGACCGGGCGAGCTGCGTGCGGGTGATCTCTTCACGTGTAGTCACCACAGGGCCGGTATCGTTTGCTGGGGCGCCAGTCGCGACGGCGTTTTCGGCCGCGCCGACCTGTGCCCCGAGGATCTCCGGCGATCGTGGCCGACGCGCCACGGGCTTGTTCCCGCGCCCAGCGCGACCTGCTCGCCGACACCCGTTGCCATTCCCGGTAGCGACCGCTTCAAAAGCAACTTTGGGATCCCCCGCCATCGAGGTCCGTCGCCCGATCCGACGGAGGTCACGACGAAATACGCCATCGGTCCGCGTGGCATTTGCATGGTCTCCGATGCCGGAGAGATTTGGTGTCGCGGTGCCATACCGAGTCCTCGGAATCTGGTCGCGGAACAGGTTGCGGTCAGTCCGGGTGACGACGCGAGTGCCTGCGCGCTGACCAAGAACGGTCGACTCTATTGCTGGGGCGAAGGCTATTCGCCCGCTGGTGTGCCGGATCGCCCGCTGCGCATCGAGCTGGGGGAATTACCGCGACCGGAGAAGACAACCCCGACGTTTCAATCGACGGAGACCCGCACGGGGCAGCCTTGGGGACGGACGTGCGCGGTTCCCCACGCGTGCGGAGACTCCAGGCGCAGTCTGATCCCATGCGCATCAACTGCCGCCGCGCGGACGTGGTCCGAGATCTCCGCTTCCGGGGACCAGTTCGTCGGTCAGGTCGTCAGCGCAACGGGACCACTGGTCGTCGGGTCGACCTTCCTGGGTTGCCCCGATTTCGATCCTGTGGCCGGTAAAGCGATCACGGTCATGCCCTGCTGTCACGTTGGGGGCGGGCCCATCATGATCGCCGGATCAGACTCACCGCTGGTCCTCAGTTGCACGGATGAACCGTTTCAAACGTACACCGGCGGCTTTGCTGGCGGCCAATCCGTGATCGCGACCGGTTTGTTGTCTCGTGCAACCGACGACCACGGAACGACATGGAAGCTTTCCGGCGACATCGCGGTGTGCCTGAAGACACCAGTCGAAAAAGGACACCCACGCGATCCGCGCTGAGCTGATGAAAGGCGCGACGTCCCTGGCGACGAAGCGACCAGGTCGTGGGCGACCGGCTCCATCGGCCCGTCGGCCCAATCGGTGTCTTGCCACGAGTGAACCAGGGCCTCGTCAGTCTTGCAGACGAGGCAGTAGGCGAAGATGGAATCGTCGTCGGTCTTGTTGACCCACATGAGCCCGAGGCAGTGCTGGCCCCCCGGCCGGCGCCGGCACTCGATGAGTGTTTCGCGAAATTCTCCCCGTTCGAGCGGGCCGGCGTACTCGATGAATTGGGCCACGCGGACCATCTGCCGTCGGATGCGCAGGTTGTCGGTGGGGATATTGCCGTGCTCGTCCATCCAGTGGTGCGGGTCGATGATGCGCATGGCTACCCTGTAGCACGAGCCGACCCTCCGTTGTCCAGCAAGGGCCGTGCTTCCCACGGAGCGGTGTTGGTCGATAGCCCCAGACACCTCTCGCGCAGCTGGCGCGAGATCACGCCGAATTTTAGTCCGGGCCGTCGGCAGCAACCGGTTGTTGGTCTGCCCGAGTGACCTCCTGGAGGGAATGGACCGACCATTCCTTGGTGAGGAGCCCGCCCCATGTCGTACCAATCCGCATTATCTGATCCGTTCCTGACCATTGCCGAAGCAGCGGCTCTGCTGCGCGTCAACGTGAAAACGATCCACGTCATGTTGGCCGATGGGCTTCCGCACCTGCGCCCCTCAAAGAGGATCATCCGCATCGATCGCACCGTGTTACTTTCGTGGCGCAAGGTCGCGTAGCCCGCCAAGGGAGAACACCATGGCGGTCTATCAGCACAAAGAGAAGTACACGGACGAGAACGGCAACGTGAAGACGAAGAAGACGTGGCGCTACCGGAGGCAATTCCGCTTCGACGGTCGGCTCATCAAGCTATCAGGCACCCCGGCTGTAAATACCAAGCCGGGCGCGGAAGCTGCCGAGCGAAGGGCGATCGACGCCGCAATGAAGGCCCCCGCCGCGCCCACCCCACGACAAAAGGAGGTACCCACGTTCGCGGCGTTCGCCGGCACATTCATGGCGACGTACGCGACGACTAACAACAAACCCAGTGAACAGACGGCGAAGGACAGCATCCTCAAGCATCATTTGCTCCCGGCCTTCGGGTCCATGCAGCTTGACGCCATCACGTCAGGCGACGTGGAACTGTTGAAGGCCACGTTGCTCAAGACCGAAAAGAACCCCGGCGGCGTCAGCAGAAAACGCGTGAACAACATCCTCCACGTGCTCAGCAAGATCCTGAAGTATGGCCTTGACGTGGGGGTGACGGACAAAATCCCACGGATCAAGACGCTGAGGGTGGACCCGCAAAGGTTCGATTTCTTCACCTTCGAGGAACTCGAGGCGTTGGTGGGGGCGGCACAGACGGAACCGCAATGGCGTGCCGCGGTGTTGGTCGCGGGGGAGGCCGGTCTTCGACTGGGGGAGATCCTGGCGTTGCGGTGGGAAGACTTGGATCTTGGGCGTGGTCAGCTCCAGGTGATGCACACGAACTGGCGGGGCAAGATCGGATCGCCGAAGGGTGGCAAGGAACGGGTCGTGCCGCTGACGTCGCGGCTGCTGGCTGCAATCAAGGGCCAGCGGCACCTGCGTGGTCCTCTGGTGTTCTGCCGGGACGACGGGGCGACGTGGACAAACACCACGATGCGGGCGGGAATCAAACGGCAGGAAAAGCGGGCGCGGCTGAGGATCACCGGGTGGCACGTCCTTCGTCACACGTTCTGCAGCCACCTGGCTATGCGCGGAGCGCCCGCGAAGGCGATCCAAGATCTGGCCGGGCACCAATCGATCGCCGTCACAAACCGGTACATGCACCTGGCACCTGGAGCGCTGAGAACGGCGATCGACTTACTGGAGTCGGCGCCGTTGCAAGCCAGTTGCAAGGACGTTCGGAAATCAGCTTAAGTATTCGAAATATTTGGGTGAGCGACGGGGATTGAACCCGGTCGGAACGAAAACGAAAAACCACAGCGCCGCACCGACTTGCACAATGTTCGCGCTGGGTTACGGGTTTTCGGAAGGGTCGTTTGAGGGCGGTAGGGAATGCCTGAACTCGCCTGAAGTCGGTTCATCTGGGCGACAGGTGGGCGACAACAAGTGGCGACCGGAGGGATTCGGGAAAACGCCCGGTCGCCTTGATTGAGTTGAGTTGAGCTGCTGATCTCCTTCGGCCAGGTTGAAGCTGGTGTTTGCTCGGCGCGCGATCAGGGTGCGCTCCCCTACCAGAGCGCCGAGGACTGCTCTCCGCAGGAGAGCAGCCGCAGGCGCAATCGTGCACCCTCGACGCAACGGTTAGGAGCCAACCACCGACGCGCACGAAACCCAGCCGATGATCTCGCGCACAGTTTCGGCACGTGGGTGCGGTCGATTTCGACCGGTCTTGTGAGGTTCCGATTTCCGGCGCGAGATGGGCCTTGACAGCGCCGATCGGCCGTCCGACCATCCCGTTCCCCGCTGTCGAGCGGTATTCGAGGGAGGTCCGGGAATGGCGACATCGCAATCAGGCTCTGGCGATTCAGGCGGCGGTCGGTCGGATGCGTTTGTAGCGCACCGATGGGAACCCGCAGCCACTTCGGTGGTCGAATAGAGGAGGACGCGCATGCCCATCACAGGACTGACAGTCGTTGGACGCCCGTTCGCGCTCTGGCCGGCGACACTCCAAGTTATGCCGGGCGGCGTACTCGACGCCGGCTTTGGCCGGTTCTTCGTGGGTGTCACGTTGCAGAACACCAGCGGCGCGGCGTGGCCGGCCACCGAAGCTCACCTCACCCAGCGTGGCCGCCAGATCCTCGCCGCGGCGGGGATCACCGTAGGCGAGGGCCTGTCGCTCGGTGACGGCGCCGCCCTGGGCCAGACCGCCTCGGGGGAATGGATCTCGATTCCCGCGCTGGCCAACAATGCTTCGCAGGTGGTGTTCTTCAAGCTCGACGTGAGCAAGGCGGCGGTCGGCGCGCACACCCTTGAGATCGAAGTTCGGGATCCGGCGGTGCCGGCAACGCTGCTCAAGGTGGCCGCGCCGTTGTTCGTGTCGCGGACGGTGATGTCGGGGACGCAGCGAGCATTTACGTCTTCGTGCGATCGGGGAACGCTGACAGCGTCTCTGTCCGCGGTCACGATGGATCAGGAGCTGTTCCGGCGCGTGCTGACACGAGCGCGGGCGGTGGCGGGTACGCCGCCTGCCGGAATCAGGACGCCCGCGGAAACGGAGCGCGTGCGCCAGCGCCTGAAAGCCGTGCTGTGCGGCGAAGAGAGCGACGTATGCGCCGTGTTCGCGGATCTCACCAGTTCCTGCGCGGTACCGCCTGGACTTCCGCCGGGGCCGGCACCAGCGGGAGGCCTCGGTGCGCTCGGCATTTTCTCGACGACGGCGACGGACCTTCGCGACCGCACCCGGATCGCGGACGGCAGCGTGGGCTCGAACGGAACGGTCGCGACGGGGAATGACAGCGTCATCAACGGCAACATCACGGCCGGCGGAAACGTCACGGTCGGCGATCGGACCCGCGTCCAAGGGGATGTGACGACGGCGGGTCTGATCAATCGGACGCAGAGCGGGGGATCGGTAATCACGGGCGCCGCGAGACAAGGCGCTCCATACACGCCACTGACGATTGCGACGAAGACCGTTTCGACGAACACGACCAACGTCACCGTCAACAACGACGCGACGCAGACGATCAACCCAGGCACATACGGCGTCGTCACACTCCGTGCACGCGCGAAGGTGACGTTCAATACCGGCCTCTATCAGATGTCTCAGCTCATTGTCGAGCCGGATGTGATCCTCACATTCAACATGCCGACCGGCCCGCTCGACATCCGGGTCAAGGACAACCTGACGTTCGGGGATCGCGTGATCGTGAAGCTCGGAGCAGCGACTGCCCCCGGAGCGCTGGCGCAGTTCTATTCGAACCAGACGACTGAGGTTCGAGTGGGTACGGACATCGTTTTCTTCCCGGTCGCGATGGCCGTTCCGAACGGAAGCATCCACGTGTTTTCGCGGACGAACGTGATCGGGTCGCTTCAGGCAAAGACGGTGACGATGGAGCCCGACACCGGTGTCGCGCGGGTGCCGGCCGACGATTGGCTGGGAACCGGGGCGACGGGCCTCGAGTTTCTGGGCTATCCCACCGGCGTCGCGTATTCCGTCCTCTACAACGAGGGCTTCTTCGGGACGACCGGTCCGCTCGCGTTCGGGACGCTGCAATGGAAGACGCTACTCGCGAACGCGATGCTTCTGTTCGACCTCGGGCTTCCGGGTGCGATCGGCGCTGAGTTGATCTCAATGGCGGCGAAGGCGGTGATCGGAAACGTCAAGACGTCGGTCTTGAACGCGCCTACGACAGCGCCGGGGACGAACCCGCCCGCGACGCAGGCGGGTTCGGTCGACGCGGCCGTCGCAAGAGTAACGGCATCACGATCGCTTGGTTTCCCGCTGTTCGGGCAACTCGACGCGGCTCCCGGCGAACCGAACACGACGCCGGTGGCTTCACTTGGGGGCACGTTCACATCATCGGGTTTCCTCACCAACACGGAAATCAGCAATCTCATCGGTGGAGGGCCTCAGGCCGACCTCAAGGTGCACAAATCGGGCGCAGGCACCGGCGTCACGCGCGGGCGCATCTCGGGGCTCGTCGCGATATCCCCCCGGGACGACGCGACCGGGACGCTCCATTTCATCAATCAGCTGATGATCGTGCCTGAGGTGGCCAACACGAAGATCGCTGGGATGGGTGACTCGGGCTCGCTGTGGATTCAGACAACCACGGGAAAGGTCGTCGGCCTGGCCCACACGGTGGGCTCGGGCGGCGCGGTCATCTCGCGCATCGAGGACGTCATCAATGCCCTTCAAATCCAGCTTGCGTGAGGAGAGGGTAACCATGAGCGCCGAGCCAACTTCTGTAGAAACGAAAACGTTGTCCGACGTGGCGTTCGGGGAGGGACGTCGTCTTGCCGCCGATCCGAACATCGTCGCCGTCGGTCACGGAGCGAAGTTCCGAGGTGGAGAGGCCGTCGACCGCGCAAGCGTGATCTTCTTCGTGAAGGAGAAGGTCGCGTCCCTGGCGGCGCTTCGTGAACGAGGAAGCTGGGTCATCCCGCCCGTCATCGAGGGATTTCCGACGGACGTGGTGGAGGTCGGCCAACTGGCCGCGGCCAACGCCGACCGCGCGCCGCCGGTCGGCAATCGAGGGACGCGCATCGACGATCCCTTGATCGGCGGTGTGGCCACGATGAGCCTCGGAACCTCACCCGCAGGACCGGGGGGGTACGGAACGCTCGGCGGGCAGGCCTTCGACACCGCGACGCGTGCCCCGCTGGTTATTTCGAATGCGCACGTCTGGGGGCTGACCGCGGGGACCGAAGTCGTGCAGCCCATCATGGCCTCGGCGATTCTCGGTGCGCCTGTGGCGACGGCAACACTCGGTACGCCACCCGCGCTCGTGCAGACACGAATCCCGACCGGAATGGTCGCACCTGTCGCCTTCGCCAACTCCGTGTGCCAGACCTTTCTCATCACCGGCAGCGACAACGATCCGATCCCTGCGGGGCGGACGGCGACGCCGGTGCCGGCAACGACGCGCACGGACAGCGAGCAGGTGACCGTGAGCGCGCCCGTCGTGGGCCTGCCTCCAGCGGGTGTGCGGCTTTCGCCGACCGTGTCGTGGGCGTATCAGCGGCTCGCGAGCACGGCGGTCCTGCGAAACACGACGAACATAGCCCGGCCGGCAACGAGGGTGCTGACGGCCAGACGCCTGTTTACGAACCTAGCGTCCTACTCGGGCAGTCAGCCCATAAACTTCTACGCCGAAATCGTTCCGGCGCCCGGTGGAGGAGCGACGACTGTGTCCGCGCACTTCGCACTGGCGGTCCTCTATCCGCTGGCGACCGGGGACAAGTTCATCCCGCGCGTGCTGCGACCGACGGCGCGCGCGGGGGTGACTATGGTGACGACGGCGTTCTCGGGCTTTCCGGCACCGGCGCGCATTCTGAACCCGGCGGTGCTTCCGGCGATAGCGGGTGGGTTCGCTGTCGACAGCGACCAGTCAGGAGCATTCATATCCCCGCCAGGAGGATCGGGTCTGCCCGTGGGGACCTTTGTGCTCAAGCTGCCCGCGAGTGTGCGCGTCTTCGTTCCGATCGGGACGCAGGTTATTCTCGATATCGCCTTGGGCGCCAGCCCTCTGGGTGTCGTCGCCATCAACAGCGCTCGCGATCAGGTCGCCAATACGTTCACCACGAGCCCAGGGCCCACCACGGGGCGAACACTCGTGACTATCTCAGCCTCGGAGATCGTCGAAGTGGTTCTCACCGGGGTGACGGACGCCCAACTATTCGGCGTGACTAGCAAGAAGACCAGCCCAGAGACATCGCCACTCACATACGCCGGCACGATCAGCACCGCGGATCTCACACCGAAGGGCGTCTGGGCCGCCAGCCTGTTTGTCCAAGAGGTGGACTCCGGCGTTCCGGAGTCCGCGAACATCGTCGAGACGGCTATCGGGCAAGCGAGCCTGATCGCCGATTGCACCTTCAGCGTGGCGTAAGGCGGCGGAGGCTCAGTGGCGCTTTACGATCCCGGGAAGGACGACGCCCCCCTCGCCCTGATGGCGTTGCCGGTCGTCGGAGACGTCCCCCCGATTCCCGAGCTGCAGCCGGTGCTGCCGAACGGGATCCACCTCCGTTGGGCGTTCGATCCAAACAAGGGATTCCCATGGTGGGGTTTCTACCTTTTTCGGCGGCCAACGCTGACCACGGGAGCTGTGACCTGCGCAGCGTCGCAGTTTGGGGGTTTCACGCCGGGACCTCTGCCTTCCCCGGATCTTCCGATCCCCCTTGGCACGTTTCACAGCGATCAGAACCTCGTCCTCACCGACGACTTCCCGACGGGAGGGACGGTCGAGATTGATCTCTCCGCGCGTAGCTTCGTCAGCTTCAAGATGGACCAGTCTCTACCGAACCGGCACGTCGACGTGACGATCGGGTTCGTCGAGAACTTCCCCCCGCCTGACGGCACACCGGGTCCCGGTGGCTCCCCGGGAACGGGCGGAGGGCTCGGTTCCGGGGCGCCGCAGCGGGGAATCTGCGGTTGCGGTTGTGATCATGCCGCGATAGGGCCGCTCGTCGACAGCGTGGTCGCGCTCGGCGGTGGCCAGTACCGCGCCACCTTTGGTTACGGTAACGAAGGCTCGGCGACCTCGATGCCGATAGGGCCTGAGAACAGGTTCTTCCCCGATCCCTCCGATCGCGGCCAGCCTACCCTGCTCGCGGGTGGGCAGCACAACAACGCGTTCAGCGTCGTTTTCGACGGACAACCACTCTCTTGGCGCCTCGCCGGCAGCACGGTCACCGTATCGGCCGCTGACGTAGGTAGCGGGGGAGGCACTGGAGGCGGCGGGAGTGATGGCGCTGGGATCGTGGTCAATGCGCTCCGGCAGGGCGTCGTCGTCGCGACGCGGGTGGTATCGGGAAGTGCGGGCCAGTTGGTGACCGTCAAGCTCGACTTCGAAGCCATCGACGAGATTCAGCTGACGCCGGGCCCGGCTCGACTCGTCGATATCTGCGTGATTCGCAATACCGATGGGCGCGGGCAAGGTTGGGCTCCGGTCCCGGGACTAACCCAGCCGGTCGCGCTGCCCGTTAAAGGGCCGAAGTATCCGATATCGACGGGGACGCCTGACGTGTCTGCGTCACAGGCCCTCGCCCTTGCCCGTATCACATATGCCTTCCCGCTCCAGGGTGCTCCCCAGGGCACGCTCGACACCATTGAGTGGGCCGGACAGAACTTTTCCGAGCTGCACGCGATGCTCTCGGCGATGGTGGCGTCCGGCCCGCCGGCCTTCATGGACCAGGTGATACCGGTTGTCACCGCTGATCCAGATCCCGACGATCCCAACGAATTCCGCCCGACGTGGACCAACCAATCAGCTCTCGCGATCGTCCTCGCGGCGTCCGCGAATCCGGCGATGGCGCAAATGCTAGGCCTCTACTTGGTGGACGGGGCTACCACCCCGGGCCAGAGCTACGACTACCTCCTCGTCGGCGACTATCGCAACGCAGCCAACGGCAACCTGAACACGATTCAGGCGCTCGTGAATGCCCAGAACTATACGAACATCGACGCGTACGAGAGGCTCGGCGTCGTATTAGCCACGACGCCTCCGCTGGCGCCACCGGATTCAGACAGCTTGCAGGCCTACGCTCTGCCGTTGTCGTCCGTCCCTGTCTCCGCTCCGGCTGACTCGGCAGGACTGATTGGGGTTCGCTGGGGGATAGCAAAGGCGTCCGAGCAAACGACGAAGATCGCGCCCACAGAGAGCTTTCTGTTTCACGTCTGGCGCAAAGACTTCGGCCGAGCCGGACCTGGCGCAGCCGAGACCTTCGATCCGCCGAGCTTCTCGCGACAGACTGTCTTCCCCGTCGCCCCCGGCAAACCGCGTGTCGAGGATCCCCCGCCTACCTCGCTCGCCGGCTGGCCATCGGGCAGCCTGTTTCAACTGGATGGTCCGCTGATTGAAGGTTGGTACGCGTACCGCGTGAACGGAATCGATCTCTTCGGACGCTACAGCGATCGCTCCGCGCTTGTCCCGTGGCTCGATCCGGATGGCACGCTCGAAGACGCACGCGCTGTCCACATCATCGACACGACACCACCTCCGCCCCCGAGCGCCATGCAAGCGTGGCTCCTCGATCCTGACGACACTTTCGTTCTCCAAGACACGGCGTACGCAACCTGGCGACAAGCCAACACCGGGAAGATCGGCCTGCGCGTCCGGTGGGCTTGGGGCCCCCAACAGCGACGACAGGCCCCCGACGCCCGGGAGTTCCGAATCTATTTGAACGCCGGCTCAGAGCTCGAGGAGGCCACCGTTCCCACGAACTGGAACCAGCGCATCGCGATCGTTGGAATGGGCGAGCAGATCGTTCCGCAGAGCCTGCTACCGCTACAAACGCCGCCCCCCAATCCCCAAAATATCATCGGTCAGTCGGTGTCCGTGAGCGGGGCGCAGGTCACGTTGCTCGATGGACCGTCGCTCGAGGGCATCCGCCCCGGCGAGGCCGAGCTGCAACTCGGGGTGAACTCGATCGGCCACCAGTTCGCGGTGGTCGACGTCGACGTTGCAAATCGTGTCGTCACCATCGACCAGTCGGTCCAGCAGATCGGAACGATCACGTCGTGGGCCCTCCTCCCACTCCGCACGTACGAACTGTTCCTACCCGGGACCGCCCTCGCGACGCCCGCGGTGTTCACGCCGCCACCCGTTCCGCCGCGCGATGCGCCCGTCGCCTACAGCCTCGTCGGCGTTAGCTGCGCTGACGACAAGGATCGGGACGATCTCCGGCCCACGCCTCAGCCGCTAACACCCCGGCTCGGGAACGAGGGGAGCGTCGGCGGCCCGTCCATGGTCGTCCAGATCCTGAGGAAGCCGCCCGATCCGCCAGCGGCCCCGTTCGATGAAGCGAGCCTACTCGCGACCCGGGCAGATTTCCTGAGTCGCTCGTTCTTCACCCTCCACGCGGTGAAACAGCCCCAGGGGCAGCCGGCGCTCGCCGTTCACGTTTACCGTGCCCTCGACGAAACGCTGTTCCAGGTCGACGGTGCCAAGGGATTCCCCAGCCCTCAACGGATCTCCGAGGCCAACGCACTCAACCGTGCCGCCTTGGGTCCAACCTGGACGATCGGTCGTCTGGGAGCAGCGGTTTCACAGTTGACCGCTCTCGCTAGTGCCACGGGCTACGCGGGCCTGACGAACGACGCGCGCCGCGTCCTGGCCAGCCTCCCCTCGAACGCGGCGGCGTTCAGCTGCATCACGCGTGCGCCGCTCCCGGCAACCGCCGGGGACGAACGTGGGCTGTCGGATCCTCCTGGGTACAACCCGCAGGCCCGCAACGACCTCGTCGCCTTCACCGACATCCTCGACGGACGCGCGAGCAACCGATACTTCTACAGAACGACGCTCGTCGACGCCGCCCAGAACCAGAGCCCATTGGGGGTTGCGACTCCGCCGGTTGAGCTGCCGATCGTCACGCTACCCCCGGCGCCAGTGCTGCTCGACGCCGGCGCCGGCAGCCTCTCGGTTCGCCTCTCTTGGCAGTCGAGCCCAGACCCGACAGTGACCGAATACCGGGTCCATCGCGCGCCCTCGGAGGCAGCCTTGCTTCGCATGTCGCCGAGCGACGTGGTCCTGGTCGTGCCCGAAACGCAGGCTCCGGGACAACGCCCGGCGTCGATAACGAAGGACACCATTCCCAGCCCGGCCGGGACTGTCTTGTTCTATGCCGTGACCGCGGCGGCCGTTCCGGCCGCACCCGGTTTCCCGCGCGAGTCGGAGCCGTCGCGTATCGTGCCGCTCACGGCGTACGACGATAGCCGTCCGGTGCCGCCCGCTTGGAGCGCGCCGCAGCCGCAAGCGGGTGGCCTGCTACTGCGATGGACGACACAAGACGCGACGTTGCTGAGGTTCCTGGTCCAGCGCAGCACTGCGGCCGCTCCCGACTGGATCGCCCTCAGCCCCTGGCTGGCCGGGGACGTGCGCCAGTACCTCGACAACACGCGCGCGGCTGCGACCCAGTACAGCTACCGGCTGCTCGTCCTCGATAACCGGGGTCGCCAGAACAGCGACTTCAACGTGGTGACGGCATGAGAATCCGCGCGGCAGTCTCTCTTCTCCAAGATCGCCCCCGCCGCTGGGCGATCGCAACCGCCACTGGCGCCGCCTTGTGCTCGGGCGGAACGCCACCCGCGCGGGCACAGACGGGCCGCACTCTCGAGGCGCACGTCTGGGCGCACGACGGCCAGGTCGGTCCCCTCGAGGCAGCATCCTCCGACGACTTCTGGACCAGCTCCGGCACACATTACCGCTTCGACGGGACGTCACTCGGCAAGCTCTCCTTCTCGGACCAACTCGGCGGATCTCCCCGGGAGATCGTCGCGGTGCGCGCTGGGTCCCACGGTCAGGCCTTCGTGCTCGGCGTTTGGTCGAGCGCCGGGTGGGGCCTTTCAGCGCACGATCCGCGAGGCAAGCAGCTTTGGCTCCGGCCACTCGGTCGGGCGGCGCCGAAGGACGCTGCCAAGAGCCCTGTCCGTCGCCGCTCGCAATCAGAACCGAAGTGGGAGGTTAGCGTGGCCGAGTTGTTGGGCGTCAGCGAGGCGGGCGACGTTACGGTGTCAGGATGGGTTCAGGGGTGCGTTGATCTCGCGCCCGCCCCGGCGAGCCAGGTCGAGTGCGCCTTACTCGAACGCGCGGGGAGGAACGCCGATTCAAACGTCGACGCCTTCCCGCAGATCTTCTTCACCACCCGTTTTGACAAGAGCGGGGCCTGGAAGCGGTCGCGGGTCTATCCTCGACTGCCAGCCCGCGCGGCCGCTTGGTCAGGCGATGGGGATCGGCTGGCCGTGACGCTCAGCGGGTGGTGGAAGAAGACACTTACGTTCCAGGCTCCGGACGGAACGACGGGGTCAGTGACCTTCGGTCCCGACGATCCAGCCCAACGATCGGTGGTCGTCTTGTTCGACGGAGCGGGACATCTCGCCGGGGCCTTTCACTTGCTCGCGCGCACCGGGCAGAGCATCCGTGACATGACCTTCGATCGGGCCGGTAAGTTGTGGTTGCTGGCCGCGTCGTCGCCGGGGCCCGAGATGCGGGGGCCCGGGACCCAGCACTCGGGAGCGTCCGCTGTCAGCTGCCTTTCGGTCGTCAGTATCGGTGTGAGGAACGAGCCTCCCTATTTCCACGGCACCAGCTGCGTCCCGGGCACCTCCGCCGATCTAGCCGGCGCGATCGACGTGGCGGCCGACGGCCGGGTCATCATAGGCGGGGCACCGAGCGGACTAGCCGACGGGGAGACACTGGAGCAGCCCACCGGCCTCGAGGCGGCGCCAGCGCCGCCTCGAGATGTCTGCGGCAACGTTGCGCGCGACTACCGGCAGACCCGCGTGGCCGTGACCCGCGCGGGAAACCCGGACTGGAGTGTCCCAGTTCCGACGGTATTCGCCATCGGCCTAGCGAGCGGATGGACTTGCCTCGCGACCAACAAGCACTTGGCGTGCGTCCGGCCCGGCTCTCGGCGCGCGGGCTCGGCGCCCGCTCCCAGCGGACCAAAACCCAACACCTCACCGGCAAACTGATGGCCAAGCCACTCCGCCTCTTCATCGAAACTCCGACCGAGTGGACGGTGGCCGCGCCGTATGGAATAGAGCCGGGCGGCGGTTTCTCGGAGGCGTTGGTCCTGTCGTCGACGACGTCGACCGGCAAAGCGATCGCTGCGATGGCAGGCCGGTTGTCGACGCGCTATCCCGGCGAAGCCCGCCCGGACCCCGATACGCCCATCGAGGTGCCCGAGGACAGTCCCATCGCGGGCCGCGTCTTGCTCTACCTAGAGCCGTCGTTCAGCGACCTGATCGGCCGCAACAACACGCTGCGCGAGCTGATCCGAGCCGAGTTCTCCGGGCTGTCTTTCCGCTACATCGTCGATGCGACCACGCTGAACGCGGCCATTGGAGCTCGCCTCGACACCGTACCCATCGGGGCCAACCCGCGTCCCACTCGGGACCAGCTGGTGCGAATGTTCGCGGCGGGTCTCATCGACGTCTCGGTGACCGCAGGACAAGAGATCGGCAGGGCGCAACGAAGCGCGGGCGACGCCCTCCTACTCTTCAACATCGGCAGTGACGAAGGATCGATGGACCCGTCCGACTTCTACGACCGTGCTCGCGACTTTGTCGAAGAGGGCCAAAACGCGGTCGACCAGCTCCTTGGAGTTGCGCCCTCGGTGTGGCCGATCCTCGGCGCGAACCGGACCCAGGTCATGCTGGAGACCGCAGCCGGCATCTACCCCTATTCAGTCCTACAGGAAGCGCGACGGCGGCTGAACCTGACGCGCGCTGATTGGCGGCTGATCGGAAACAACCAGAAAGCCATCTACCGGTCCCGGCTACTGACGCGCATCGGGCAGGCCCCGGCCGGCTCGACGGTACCGCCGTTCGAGTTCAACGACATCGACTGGCGAAACGTCTTTCAACTGGAGAGCGTGGCCGAGTTCTTCGTGAACTTCCGCGAGCCCTGGGATGGGAGCGTTCCGTTGGATCCGGACACGAACGTCCCCAAGACGCCCCAACAGGAGCCACGTCCCGAGTTAAGAAACCTTGACGTGGGGCGGCTCGACTTTCTGAACTTCTCCGGAGAGAACGCTACCAGCAACGGCGCAAACGTGGTCATCGGCGACGCGGGGATCCCGTTCGACAGGATCCGCGCTCATGCGACCAGAGGCGACGTTATCGTGCTCGACGCAGACACCGGGCGCCAGTCGCACACCTTTCGGATCACCGCGAAGAACGCCGCCAACAGCACCTTGACGCTCGACGCCGCGCCCACACTCCCCGCAGCCGGCAGCACCTGGACGATCAAACGCCGGCCCCAGCTGGTGCTGATCGATCCGATGGGCCCGCGCAGCACCGGTACCAGCGCCACCGTCGCCAGCGTCGACGCCAACGGGTTCGCCACCCTACAGCTCGACGCCGCGCCGCAGCGGGTGAACCGGTTCTTCGACAACATCTACCTCCCCGACGATGCCACGCCCCGGCGCACCTATCGGATCCTCTCCGTGAACGGCCAGCAGGTCACCGTCCAGGGGTCACCGAACCTGGCCCCCTCTTCGCGCTGGCAGATTCAAGCCGGGCTGGGGGGCAACCTCGATCCCGCCAACCCAGCCGGGAACGCGCTTCCTTACGTTCTCGGACCGCTTGCGGCGGCGCGCGGGGAGGATCACTTCGACGGGACGATGTTCGTCATCTACGACGAGCGGGTTCGGTTGCGGGCGCGATGGAACAGTTACACCTCTCGGAACAATGTCGCGCGCGACCTGCATTCCTCGATCGACGGCAACCGCGGCTACGACATCCGAGGCTACCGATCGTCGAACGCCTTTCGCGGTTACTCCTTGCAGGTCGCGGACTTCGGTCAGACAGACCGAGCAGGATACGACACCTGCACCTTCGCACGGTTCTTCTTCGATCCGCTTCGCCGACCTCCAGAGAACCCGGGTGGCGCGGCGCTCGCCGATGCGGGCGGCAAGACCACGATTCGAATCCACTACTCGCAGGGGCAGCATCGGAATCACGGCTGTGACTCCGCTGGCTGCGTGGTCTCCTACCACATGCCGGACCTACGAACGGAGTGGGTCGAGATGTTCGAGGAGGAGTACCGCGCGCTGCATGCGGGCGCCGAAGAGCCGCAGATGGCCCGGCTACGCGGGGCGACGCAAGCCCGAGCTCAGCAACTGTGGCAGGGCAACCAGGTTTCCACGTGGACTGGGTCGATGGCGGGGACGCTGTGGTTGGTCAGGCCCGACCAGCTACCTGTGGGATACAACCGGCCTGGGGGGTTCTAGAGATGTTCTTCCGCAGTCTTAGTACCCTCGGCGCCTTCATTACCGATCAGATCTGGCCGACGGACTTCATCAGCCCGCCGAACCTCCCCGAGTTCCTGAACAACCTCTATGTCTCGGACTACAAGGTCGAGACCCTGGGCGACAAGACCATCGCCCACCTTTGGCTGGCCGTTCAGGCGGAGCTGGTCATTCACATGCCGGGGTTGGATGGCGTCGACCTCCTCCTCGCGCCTGGCCCCAGCGGCTACGACGCAACGTCCGTGAGCGAAGCGCCGGAAGAAGGGTTCGATCCCGACCCCGACCCCGAGGATCCGCCCAGTCCCTACAGCTTCAACGGCTTCACCTTCTTCTACGTCCAGCTGCTGCTCACCGAGGTCGGGCTGGTGTTTCCGGACCTCCGTCTCGTCCTGCGCTTTAAGTCGGACCTCTTGCACCCCGTGGACGCCGCCGGGAAAGCGACCACCGGGCCAGTGGAGATCGTGTTTCCGGGCGCGCTGCGGATCGACAGCAATTTCGAGTTGCACCTCGACGGGTTCGACTCGGTGAACCTGCCGCCCGTGATGATCGGGACCAGCGGTGTCGTCATCTCGGCGGCCAATGTGAAGCTGGATCTCTCCCGCACCAGCAGCCCTCCGGAGATCGTCGCGGCCGGTTTCGACGAGTCGTTTCTGGGCGTCTTCATCGGCAACGCAAGCCTGACGCTCCCGGGCGGGCTGCTCGGCCCGGGCGCCGAAACGATCACGCTCACCAACGCAGCCCTCGGTTCGGGGGGAGTGAGCGGCACGGCCTCGTTGCCGTTGCAGGCGCCGGTCTTCAACGAGATGACCAACACCTACAATGGGCCACGCGCCGGGACCCTGTTCGGCGTGCCCTTCTGGCTATCGTCGGTGAACATCACGGTGAAGGCGAACGCCTTCGTCGAGGCCAAGCTGATCGGCGAGATGTTCATGCCGTTCTTCGACCGCCGCGTGCAGGTGCGGCTGGGGTTCGACGGCAACGGTGGCCTGTTGCTCCAGGTCGAAGGAGGCGGCGGGAGCGGTTCGCTGTTCACGGTGCAGGTGGCGTCCGGCGTGCAGCTCACCGTTCTGTCCCTCGCGGTCGAGGAGAAGGCGGGCAAGGGCCTGTTCCGCCTCGACACGAACCTGACCGTCACAAACGTTGGTGGGATCACCAGTTGGCCCTCACCGCGAATCAACGGACTGCTCATCGACTCCGACGGGAACGTACAGATCGACGGCGGATGGATCGATCTCCCAAAGCAGGCCACGCTGGACCTCCACGGCTTCAAGATGGAGCTGACCAAGATCGGCTTCGGCAAGGAGGATAGCGGGGATCGCTGGATCGGCTTCTCGGGCGGCCTGAAGCTGGTCGACGGGATCAAGGCTGGCGCGTCCGTAAAGGGTCTACGGATCATTTGGAGAAGCGCCTCCCAGCAGCCCGACATCTCACTGGAAGGTGTAGGGATCGACTTCGAGATCCCCAACAGCTTGTCAGTGACCGGCGCCGTCTCCTTGGTCGGAGAGAATTTTTCGGGCGCGGTGAAGGTAGTCGTCAAGCCGATCTCTCTCACCATTGATGGTCAATTCCTGACTGGCAGAGTTGCAAGCACTGGCGAGCGCTACTTCGGAATCCTCCTCCACGGCGAGCTGCCAACGGGCATACCGCTAGGAGCGACCGGACTCGCCATCTATGGGTTTGCGGGGCTATACGGCCAGAATCTCGCACCCGGCAAGCGTGCCGATGAAGACTGGTTCGAGAACCCAGACGGTACCCCGGGTTGGTACAAGCGGAGTCCCGCAGGCGTCGACGATCTCGTGAACAAGTGGTCTCCCACGCCTGGCGCCTTCGCGTTCGGGGCCGGCGTCACGCTCGGGACGTACTCCGACAACGGGTACCAGTTCAGCGGCCGGCTACTCCTGGTACTTAGCTTCCCCGGGCCGACGATCCTCATCGACGGGCGCGCCAACCTTTTCAAGAAGCGCTCTGAGCTCTCGGGCAACGATCCGACGTTCCGGGCGCTGGCGGTCATCCAGCCGGGGAAGTCGTTCCTGCTCGGCCTCGACGCGCATTACAAGTACAAAGCAAACGGCAAGCTGCTCGACCTCAAGGGTAGCGCGGAGGCGTTCTTCGACTTCAACAACGCGGGCAACTGGCACATCTTCATCGGACGTAAGGACCCCGCGTTGAAGAAGCGCATCGCGGCCCGGCTGTTCAAGCTTTACGACGTCAACGGGTACTTCGAGCTCACTCCCACGAACCTTGCCGTAGGCGCGGGCTGGTCGTTCGACAAGTCATATGGCTTCAGCAGCCTGAAGGTGCACGTGCAGGCGTCGCTACAGGAGGACGCGGTCATTAGCTGGCACCCGAACCACTTCACGGGCAGCGTGATCCTCGACGGTAGTGCCGGGCTCAGCGCTTTCGGCCACGGGATAGGCGTGCACGCCCACGCAGACATCTCTGGAGATGTATTCGAACCGTTCCACCTCCACGGCGGGTTCAGCGTGGGCATCGACCTGCCCTGGCCGCTGCCAAACTTGGGCGGCACCATCAACTTTGATTGGCAGGAGACCCTCACCTCTGCCCCCCCTCTTCCCCTCCCGCTGCGCGAGGCGACGGTCGAGCACACGAAGCGGATGCTCAAGTGGCCGATCCCACGCAACGGCAACAGCGGTGCGCTGCTGCCCGACAACAACGCCGGCGGCGATCTCGAGCTGCCTGGGAGCGCGCAGCTCGGCACCGTGCCCCCTGTCACCGCCCCGGTTCCGGCGGTCGCCCCCAAGGTCCCAGCGGACTCCGCGATCGGCCTCAGCTTCAGCCGGCCAATCAGTGACGGCGCGGGCGTGAGCGTCAATCCAACCGGTGTTGGTAAGGAGACCATCGGCGATGTGAGCAATCCGAAGAATCCGGTGGGGCCGTATTCGGCCTTCTATCAACTGTCGACCATTGCGCTCGAGAAGCGGGTTCCAGCGCCGGAGACCGTGACGGGGGCGAGCCCTCTCCCTCCGCGGTGGGTGAAGGTCGCGGAGGCGCACGGGAAGCTGAACCAGCCGGGTGTCCCGCAGCTGTTCGCGGCCTGGAGTCCGTCCCCGCCCGCCGCCTCGAACCCTGCCGCCAACAGCGAGCAGCTCAAGCTGCTCGTGAACGCCAAGACGCCGTTCGACTACACGTCCCAGCAGCTCAAGGTGTGGGACACGTGGTTTGATGACGCCAATCAGACGTACCCCTGCCAGCCGCCAGCCGTCGATCCAAACCAGAAGTTCTGCGCGACCTTCATCACTGCGAACCTCCCCTCTGAGGGCAACGAGATCGAGTTCGTCAATCCGGCGTTCAGCGTGAGCTGGATAATTGCCGCGGAGCTGGTCAATAGCTCGGAGCAGGTTCCGGGCGGCGGCGGCTCCCACCGGTCACTCGGCGTCGTTGCAACCTTGGATGGAAACGAGGTGCTGGTGATTCCACCGGAAGGAGTCGACGAGGTCGACCTACGCGTCGGCAGCGTTGACGGCATCGAGACGCTGGTCCCGATGGCACCTGATCCCGACCAGGTTCAAGGCGACAACGTCGTAATGCCGGCCGCCGTCATATCGACCTTCAACCTTGACGATGCCAACGATCCGAACGCCGATGTGACACCGGGCCCTGGACTCGGCAAATCGGTCCTGCCTCCGAGTTTCAACCCCAATGGAAGCCTTAAGGCCTCTGACCTGACCGAGATCACCCTCCGGTCGCCTGCGACGGAGGCCGTCAACATCGACCTCGACGTCCAGTTCACGTTGGGCATCGACAACCCGGGGGGCACGGACATGGCCCAGGTCGTCTTCTTCGATGACACCGGGACAAGGACCGTGCTGACCATCACCCAGCTCGTCCGTCAACGCGTACTGGTCAAGAACCCGCCGTCGAGAATCGTGCGGGTCGCCGTCCGAACGGCCGGTCGGATCGTCGCCAGCCTGTTCGGCGTCCACGTCCGGACGCCAGTATCCGCATTCGCTGTTTCACGCGAAGGATCGGATGTCTTCGGACCTTACGAGGAAGACGTCAACGGGCTCATCAAGGTACTCGGCGACGACATCGGGGTCGTCAAGGTGGGCACGCCTACTCCATGTGAGTTCACGATCCTGGAGCTCTGCACTCCGGACCGCAGACTCGAGCTCGAGCGGCGCACCATCTCCTCGCTGGATCTGCTCAAGGAGGAAAGTGCGATCTTCGACCCCCAAGCCGACTACCGCCTGGTCGTGACTACCCTACGGGGGGATCACACGACCCGTCGGCTTTCGCAGAACAAGGACGACGCAGGTATCGTCAACTTCGACCTCAAGCTTGTCGAGCAGGCGTACTTCCATGTCGTCGGGCCGCCCGGAATCGAGGCGCCGGACAGACCCGTAGCCACGCCCCCGAGCCCTACTGGTCCAACCGGATTCGAGGACCTGGGCTTCTACGTGGCTTCGACGATCCCGGATTCGACCCCAGCGAGCGACGGCAAGCCGGTCATCCCCCGCGCGTTCTATCGCGCGTACGACGTCTCGTTCGCCTTCAATGAGCCGTCGACCGTGGAGAAGATGTACCGGCTCGCCCGCCGTGACCTGACGCTCCGCCTGTTCGATGCGGCGAACACGCCAGTATTCGACGCGGACGGGCGGGCAATCATCGCAACGTCTCGGTGGGACACAGCGCCGCAACCTACGTTAACCGACGCGCAACAGCGGTGGGTGGCGAGGGTGAACGCCGCCGCTTGCCGCCCTACCAACATCCCTCCGTTCGACCCGAAGGACGCACTTACGAATCAGCTCGTCTCGGCACCGGCGGAGATCGTCCTACTCCCGGAGGCACTTTATCAGGCCCGACTAGTGCCGGCGTTGCTGCATGAAGCGTTCGTGAACTCGATTCCTGGGCTCGCGGCCGACGGCAAGCACGAGCTCGAACGCTGGATCGCGGTAAACGACGACCCCGCAAACCCGGGCCGTTGGGTCGTCGATTCGGCCGACGTGATCGGTCCGAACGGACAGCCCGTCATCGGTCCCGACGGGAAACATGTGAAGACGTTCTTCGTGACCGAGACGACCGGGAAAGACACGACGCTGCTCTACCGTGGCCCGTTGGGCGCGGCTCCGGGCCCCGACCAGCCGACCAACTGGTCGGACTTTCGAGCCAGTGTTCAGTTTCGGTGGGCCGTGGGCGTCGTCGCTCTTCAGCTGCGGTACGTCTCTCCCAATGACAGACTGTCGATCGCTTTCGATCGGAGTACGGGAGCACGATCAGTCGTCGCAGTCATCGGCAGCGTGCAGACGCTTCTCAGCACGGATCAGCCCAACTTCGGTAGTCCCGAGTCGGACCTAGTCGTCACCGCGGACTGCACGGGGAACAGACTGCAGGTATTTCAGTTTGGTGCGCCGACTCTCGACCTCGAATTGCCCGCGGGAACTCCAACGGCAGGCTCGTTGGGACTCTTTGGGTCGTTCGTCGCCGGGTGCCGGTTCACCGAGATCCGCGTGGACGATCTCCGTCCGCCCCCCGCGCCTCCTTCCCCGCCCGCGCCGACGCCCTCGACGGCCCTACGCTTCGACTTCATCACCTCCAAGTACGTGAACTTCGCCCATCACCTCGCGACCTTCGACGACCGGGTCTTCGAGGTGCCCGCGACGCTCGGCGTGACAGCCAATGATCTGAGCGCGAGGCTGCCCGCCGCCGTAGCAATTCTCGCAGGGGGACCCGCGGGCTTCGGCCTCGCACCGCCAAGCGATGCCGAAAAGCGTGCGTTCGAGGAATTGGAGCTTTTGACCCTGGGTCTGGACGGGCGCCTGCGAGCTCCCGCGGCCATCGAGATCCTGAACGCCACCCACGATCCGAAGGTCACGGCGCTGCTCATTCGCAGCCCGGAGCCGTTTCAGTGGGAGCGGACGCACCTCGCCGCCCGAGCGCCCGTCACGACGCCGCACCTGGGGATCCCCGGGGACGTCAAGATGGTGGCCGTCTCGTTTGGCTCGACGCCCCCCGAGGAGAGCATCACGCTGCTGGTGAGGACTGGTCAGAGGATGACCGGGTTCACGATTCAGTGGCGGCACGTCGTCGATGCAAGCAACCCCGATCCGGGCTGGACCACCTATTACGCCTTCGGGAGCGAGCCAGTCTTCCAAGAGGGAACGTCGGTGCTGGTGTTCTCTGGAAGCAGCGCAGATGCCCCGCCCCGGGAGCCGGGCACGCAGCAGCGGTTCGTCGCCCTCGATCCAACGTCAGCGGCCGTCGTCTTTCCCACCGACAGTACGGGGGTCGAGCTTCGCGTTATCGATGTCGCAGGGAACGTCGTCCACCAGAGAGAATTCAAGCCCATCACCGGGTTGGCGGACCAGGTCGGCGTCAACGTGATCCGCAAGGGGGATGGGACGTCGCTGTTCCTTTTCCTTACGCCACAGCCGACCGGCACCCGGCCGGCCGGAATGCGCCTCGATCTCATGTTCACGCGCAATCCCGGTTCAACGGTCTCGCCGCAACCCTTCCCGATCTTGCGTCAGGCCGGAAGCGACACGTCCGAGGTCGCTGTTTTCGAGTTCGCACTAGAATAGGACCCATGCACATCGAGCTGCGCCCGCGTGCCAGGACCTTCTTATCGCTATGGGCCTCCATTGCACTCTCCGCGGCCTCCTGTTCCTCCAAACCCGGCGCGGCGACCGGAAAGGGCGGGGAAAGCGGTAGCGGCGGGACTGGCTTGATCGACGGGGGAGCGGCTGCTGGAGGCGCCGGCCCGATCGACGCCGCTGGTGGGGGGCTGGGTGATGGCCCCGCGCCCGTCGACGGTCCCTCGGTGCCGTCCGATCCGGTTTCGGGGTGCACCTCCGACGGCTGGTGCTGGTTACGTCCGCGCCCGACCGGAAACGTCATCCGTAACATTCAGGGAACCGCCGCCAACGATGTCTGGGCGGGTGGGGAAGCAGGAACCGCAGTGCACTGGGACGGTGGCAGATGGACCGCCCACCCGATCGGCGGCGAGTTGTACCAGGTCTACGGCCTCTACTCGGTCGGACGGAACGACGTTTGGGCTGTCGGCGACAGCGGCGTTTTCCATTGGGATGGTTCCAACTGGACTCAGTCGCTCCAACTCGGAGCCGTCGCTATCTCGGGCAGCGCCCCAGACAGCGTCTGGGCCGTAGCGATCGGTGGTCAGCTGATCCGGCTGCAGCAATCGCAGTGGATCCCGGTCGGGATGGTACCCACCAGTTGCGGGGCTCTGTGGGTCGCGTCTCCGACCGATATCTGGATCGGCTGCGATACCCTCTACCACTACGACGGGAACAACCTCGTCGACACCGGGAAGGTGCCGGGCGCATTCCAGATTTCGGGCGCCCGAGCCGACGATGTCTGGGCGGCGACCCCGACAGGTGTCTGGCACTGGGATGGATTGACATGGGCCCAAGCGGGATTCACACAGCCCACCATCTCCAGCATTTGGGCCCGTGCTCCGGGAGATGTCTGGCTGCTTGAGTCCAACGGCGCTCTCCGTCACCGGGAGGGAACCAGCTGGCGGTCAACCTGGCAGGGGCAGTCGTCGAGCGCCCGCTGTGTCTTCGCGATCGGAGGGGATGTTTGGGTCGGTGGTGCCCGCGGAATGCTCTTGCGCGGCGACGGGGCGACGCTCGCGCCGACAACGGATACACCCATCGTGCCGACTGCCTGGTCCAGGGGAATCTACGGCATCGACCCCAAGGGCCTGTGGATTGCTACCGACGACGGCATCCGAGTCTGGGACGGGTCGACATTTGCGACGTTGTTAGGAACGGCCGGACAGTCTTACGGAGCCGTGTGGGCGTCGGCGGTCGACGACGTCTGGATGGTCGACAGCGCGTATGTTCTCTCGCGTTGGAATGGCGGTTCCTTCCAGCAGGTGGCCGAGGGGGTTGGGTTCCTCTTTGGAACCTCGGCAACCGACGTCTGGGCTGATTTTCGCCACTGGAACGGTCAGACGTGGACGACCACGGGAGCCGCCGATGCCGGGTACAAGCCGATGGCAATGTGGGCAAGCGGACCGTCGGATGCATGGGTCGTAGGTACGGGCGGCTACGTCAAACACTGGGACGGCAGCAACTGGTCCCGAATGACCGGTTTTGGGACGATCACCCTCACGGCTGTCTGGGGGACCGGACCCAACGATGTCTGGGTCGGCGGAGAGAACGAGCAGATATCGCGCTGGGACGGGCAGAAGTGGAGCCCGGTCCACACATTGTCGGGAGGAGGCGCAATCCGTGCGTTCGCCGGAAAAGTGGGGGATGTTTGGGCGCTTGGAGGGCGAACTGGCGCGATGCATTGGGACGGCACCAAGTTGTCGCCCTCCTGGATCGGCACGCATCTCGCTATCAACGGCATCTGGGCGGGTCCAACATTGGGCGTGTTCGCAGCCAGCGCCGACGGAATCCTGCGCCACGATCCGTGAACGACGATTGCAGCCTGGCCAGTGTCCGTCCGGCGGAAACCGTCACGCTCGATCTGTCGCTGGACCAGAGGCATCATCAGAGGGATGCGGATGCATTTCACACCGGTCCCCCGTGGTGCGGTTTTGACGGCAGCCGTCGCCGCACTCTTCGGGGTGGTCGTCGGATGCGGCGAAGGAACTCAGACTGGCCAGAAGGATGGCGCTGTCGGGCAATCTGGGGGGAGCGGCGCGGGCGGATCGGTAGCAGGAAACGGTGGAACGGTGGCAGGAAACGGCGGAGCGGTGGCCGGTACCGGCGGGAGAGGCGGCCAGGCCGGCCAGGGTGGCCTAGTCGACGCTGGCGGTGACGCGCCCGTGTCTCAGGATGGCGCCAACGACTTTCAGCCAGACGTGCGACTGGTCAACCCAACTATTACGATGCTGACGCCGTCCTCGCTGCCCAGCAATACGGCGGGATCCTTCACGCTGCTGGTCGACGGTCGGGACTTTCCACCGGACGCGGAGGTTTGTCTTGAAGCAAACTGCTGGTTAGCGACATTCGTGTCGGAGACCAGGATCAGTGCCCTGATCCCCGGCGTCGCCCTCGGTGGCTCGCCGCGACAGGCCCCGGTGGAGGTGAGCCGCACAGGCTCCCCTCCACTTCGCAGCAACATCCTCTACTTCACGATCACTGCTCCGCAGTGATTCGCCACGCCCATCGGCGAGTGGTGCCGGGCCGGGTAAGTTGGGGCCCCCGGGGCCGTCAAGATGGTGGGGGTCTCGTTTGGATTATGTCCTCCGCGCCCCTACGCAATAGGGTCTACGGGAGATCGATCACGGCCCCGCAGTAGGTGGGCTGTCCATGCAATCTTGCCTGCCTCCGAATCGTTTCGATGATCGCCGGCCGTCGGTTTCACCGGCGAGCCGGCGAGCCGGCGGCGGATCGCGCCGCCAGACTCCCGTGCACGTGAAGCGCATCCCGGATCTCCCCGTTTACAGCAACATCCTTTACTTCACGATCACCACCCGGCAATGAGGTCGATGCACGGGCAATTCCGCGATCGAGGTCCGTTCGTCACGCCGGATATGACGACCTTCGCCAGGATGATGGTCTTGCCCGAGGTCGCGCCGCCCTGCGCTGTGGCGGTAGCCCCTCGGCGTTGCCAACGGCAGCAATCGACCTCACCGTCGGTGAATCACCGCGTCGCACCGTGTTGTGATTGGACACAACCGAGTAATCACGGATACCTACGCCGGCCGTGTAATTCTGAGACTCCACGCATAACACTACATTTTCACCAACCATGACGGGCACTTAGGCCCGTCGTGTGGTTGGTCCTTAATCTTGCCCTCGTGTCCTTCTTTCTCCCTGTGCTTCTCCCTCCCCTCGCCCGCACATAGCCCGGCATATCTGGACGGCAACGGGTCGGCTCCGTCCTGCCATCGGAAAACTGAATCCGTTTCGGCAACGATGCTGGCCGTCGACGCGAGAACCAGATGGACACGGAAAAATGAAGGGGGCCTCCATGAAAATCGGCATCGCTCAGATCGAATCCCTGCGAGAGGCTTTGAAGGCATTGCCACCGCCACCGAAGGTGCGGAACGACGGCACCAAGCGGGGAGCAATCGCAGCCCTCGCGCCGGAATTGTTCGGGCTGCGCCGCCAGGGATACGGACTGGAAACCCTTGCAGCCTTCCTGAAGGAAAAGGGTTTGGAGATCAGTTCGGGAACGCTGAAGAACTATCTCCAACGTGCCGGAGCAACGAGGACCAAACGGCGACAAAGAAAAGTCGTTGCGGCCCATGACGAACGCCCCGCGCAGGCGCCAGCACGTTTGCCCGCACCGCCATCAACAACGCGGCCGGTACCGGCGGCGACAGTAGGTACACCAGCGGGAAGCCAGAGTCCCGTGATGCCACCTTGGCCACGGCCGGACTCTGAGGAGATCTGAGAACGAACGACCGAGAATCGGGGAGTCCATCAACCGGGATCCAGAGTCGGACCGCAAGAGCACGACCGTGGGATCAAATTCCGAGCCGCAGGGGATCACCAGCGGACGACGGCCAGGACCCGATCAGTTCATTGTCAGGATACACGTCGGCGATTCTGGGAGTTCACGAGATCGGCACCGAGCGATCCAAATCAAAACCACCATCGTGTGGACCCGGTGACGTCGGTAAACATCTTCTTGGTCCCCCGCCGAACCAGCGACGATGAGGGTCATCAGACCTTCACGGGATAAGGACATCTGAATTCCCGTCCGGCCGGGAGATGACAAGTCCGGACCAGAGCGGACCGCAGCGCGAGGCGCCCGGCGCCTCGCGCGAGGACCGCACCGCGCGGCCACCTCGTTCGACCGAAAGGCACCGACCGACCGCGTGGAGCAGGACGACGGTCGGGTCGGCGCGGCCCGTCACGGATCACCGGCCGCGCCAGGCAACGAACCCAGTCGCCATCGCGAGAAGTAGATCTGCACGACGAAAGAGGGAGCGACCACATGGCACACAGCATCGCGATACTCGAACGGGTTCGGGCTCGATTGGCGGCACTTCCGAAGCCGGATCAGCAGAGCAAGCAACTGAACAAGCAGGAGTCGATCGGATTCCTGGCGAAGGACCTCATCGCTTCGATGAGCGACGGCCACACCCTTGACGAGCTTGCTGCCGTCCTGGCGGAAGAAGGCGTGAGCATGAGTCCGGTCGCGCTAAAGAGCCACCTGCGTCGAGCGCGCCGACGCCGTCCCGGGAAGCGTACAGGGGGTCGCAGACCGGTCCTGGGTACAGCGGCAGCGGCTGCAGAAGGGGCAGCTCCAGCGCAGTCCGAGGGCGATCCGGGGACCGCCAAGCGAGCACCCGACACCTACCCACCGGGCGTAGCAAACGGCAATCCGAAGGAGCGATCTCGCGCGTCGCTCTCGCTCCCACCAAGACCAGGATCCGCGTTCGTGGCGCGCAAAGACACCGACAAGGTCTGAACCCGAACAGGAAGGTTGTCATGATCTCGAAACGCTCAGGACCGATCCCGGCGTCGACCGTCACCGGGTTCGATCAGCTCCCGGCCGTCATGACGTCGAAAGAAGCAGCCCAAGCACTGCGCATCGGCATCAAGGAGTTGCGACAGCTCATCGAGACCGGTCACCTACCGGCGGCGCGCCTCGGACCAAGGCGCGTGATCCGCGTCGCGAAAAGCGCGGTCCTTGGTGTCCTCGGCGGAGCAAGTTCAACCGCGGTGTAGACCACGCCTCGGCGGCCGGATGGTAAAGTCCGGAACGTGCAAGTCGGCGCGGTGCAGAGCAGGAGCAACATGCCCGCATACCGTGACCGAAGAGGCGGCGACTGGAGATATCGGAAACGCGTCCGTTTGTCCGATGGTACGCGCGCCCGGATCGAAGGAACGCCATCACTGAACACGAAACTGGCGGCTGAAACTGCGGAGAGGGCGCACATCGAGCGCATTCTTCGTGGTGAGCCCGAGAAGAAGAAGGAGGTACCGACATTCAAAGCCTTCGCGGCTGACTTCATGTCGAGCTACGCGAGGGCCAACAACAAGCCTTCGGAGCAAGCATCGAAGGCCAGCATCCTGAATCATCACCTGCTACCGGTATTCGGCCGTATGCGACTCGATGGCATTTCGGCAAAAGACGTGGAGCACATGAAGGCCGGTCTCCTCGATCGTGGCCGGAGCAGAAAGCGCGTGAACAACATCATCAACGTCCTGAGCAAGATCCTGAAGTACGCGGAGGAGCTGGAGGTGATCGACCGGATCCCCCGCATGAAGATGTTGAAGGTGGCGCCGCAGAAATTCGACTTCCTCACTTTCGAGGAATTCGAGCGGTTGGTGTCAGCAGCAACCGTCGAACCAGATTGGCACGCGGCGGTGATCGTGGCGGGAGAAGCGGGACTGCGGCTAGGGGAGGTGCTCGCGCTCGAATGGGGAGACATCGATCTAAAGGCAGGACTGCTGACGGTGATGCGGACGGACTGGCGGGGACAGGTGGGGGCGCCGAAGAGCGGGAAGGCACGCAAGGTCCCCCTCACGGCGCGGGCGATGGCAGCATTGAGGAGTATTCGCCATCTGAAGGGGAAGCTGATCTTCTGTTGGGAGGATGGATCGCCGTGGACGTTCACGACGATGCGGGCGGGGCTGAAGCGACAGCAGAAGAGGGCTGGCATCCGGATCACGGGCTGGCACGTTCTTCGTCACACGTTCTGTTCGCATCTGGCGATGCGGGGGGCCGTGCCGAAGGCGATCCAGGATCTAGCCGGACACCAGAGCGTGGCCGTCACGAACCGCTACATGCACCTTGGGCCCGGAGAGCTGCGCAACGCTATCGCGCTCCTCGAAACTGGGCGACAGGTGGGCGACAAAGGCCAAAACCTATCTTAAGTGTTCGGAATATTTGGGTGAGCGACGGGGATTGAACCCGCAACCCCCGCAGCCACAGTGCGGTGCTCTACCAATTGAGCTACGCCCACCAAAAGGGTCTGAATATTCGGTTTTCAAGGAAAGTCGTCGGCGCGCCCGGAGGGAGTCGAACCCCCGGCCCGCGGCTTAGAAGGCCGCTGCTCTATCCAACTGAGCTACGGGCGCAGGAACATAGTCAAATCGGCGGAATCCTGCCAGGGCTTGTTATCTGGCGCCACCGGCAGCCCGCATGGGGCCCGACCGCCAAAACCGACCGACGCTGGCGACCACCGGATTTGCGCTCCGATCGCGTCACCACATCAACCAACGTCCACCTCTTGCAGTTCGCGGCCGCTGATCCCCAGCAGGTACAGGATCGCGTCCAATCCCGACGCCGATATGTTGGTATCGGCGGCCTCGCGCAGCTTGGTTTTGGCGCGAAACGCGATCCCCAGGCCCGCCTTTTCCAGCATCAGGACGTCGTTGGCGCCGTCGCCCACGGCGATCACCTGATCCAGCAGCACCCCCTCCAACTGGGCGATCAGCTCCAGTAGTTCGGCCTTGCGTTGCGCGTTGACGATCGGTCCCACCACGCGCCCGGTCAGCTTGCCGGCCTCGATTTCCAGGTTATTCGAAAACGCGTAGTCGATACCCAGGCGGCGTTTCAGCGCCTCGGCCGCGCGTGAAAACCCGCCGCTGATCACCGCGGTCCGGAAACCCAGACGCTTCAGCACGCGGATCAACGTCTCGGCGCCCTCGGTCAACGGCAGATCGTTCGCGATCTGGTCCAGGATTCTGACGTCCACGCCCGCCAGCAAAGCCACGCGCTGGCGCAGCGATTCGTCGTAATCCATCTCGCCCTGCATGGCGCGCTCGGTGATCTTGGCGACCGCGTCGCCGACGCCGGCTGCGCGCGCCAGCTCGTCGATCACCTCGATGCGGATCAGCGTGGAATCCATGTCCATGACGACCAGGCGTTTGGAACGGCGGTACAGGCTCTCGCGTTGCAGCGAAACATCGAATCCCGCGTTGGTCGCCACGGCCAGCAGGGATCGCTTCAGCACCTCGCGATCGCGCCCTGACGGCAGCGAAGCGTGGATCTCGACCGACGCCAAGGTTCCCTCGGACAGGCGCGAGATCTTCTCGATGTTCGCGCCCTCGGCGGCCAGGGCCTTCGCCAGCGCGTGCAGGTGAGCCGCGCCCAGCGATCGCCCGATGGCCGTGATCACATAACGCCGCCCCGCCTCGACGTTGGTCGACGACGCCCCCCCCACGGACAACGCCCCAGCCGCGGGCGTTTCGGTCACGGGCTTGAAATCCAGCTCCATGCCCAGTTCCTTGGCCGCGAACAGCAGTTCCTTCAAAACGTCCCGGGCGTGGGCCAGGCCCACCAAAAGGCACAAGGTCAATTGCCCCTGTACGACCACCTGTTCGATGTCGTGCAAGGTGGCTCCCTGCTCGGACAAGATCCCGGTCAAGGTGGCGGTGATGCCGGCGCGATCGCGCCCGGTCACGGTAATCAGCACGCGGTCGTTGTTGTCCGTCAAAGCGCGGGCAGTCTAGTCGGTGCCCCGAACACCGCAACCACTGGATCGCGGCCCGGGCGCGGCGATTTCCCGACGTACGGCCCGGGGGGTGTCCCCCGCCATGCGTCCCCGCCACTGCGGCACATTACAGGTTGCGTCACGTTCGGCCGATGAGGCCGTGGAATCCCATGCAGGTCTTCGTGGCGCGACAACCGATCTTCGATACCCGGCGCCGAACCGTGGCGTACGAGCTGTTGTTCCGGTCCAGCATCGACAATTGGTTCCCCGCCGGGACCGATGGCGACGCGGCATCGTCGCGCGTGATCGCCGATGCCATGGCAACGTTCAGTTTCGACGCGCTGACCGCGGGCAAGAAAGCCTACGTGAACGTGACGCGGCGGGTATTGTGCGAAGGTTTGTACAGCGTGCTGCCGCCCAGACGCACGGTGATCGAGCTGCTGGAGAACGTCGAGGCCGATACGCAAACCGTCGCGGCCGTGCGTTCGGCGCGTGCCGCCGGCTACGACGTGGCGCTGGACGACTTCGTGGCGCGCCCGTCTCTGGAGCTTCTGCTGCCCCTCGCGAATATCCTGAAGGTCGATTTCTTGGCGACGAACCCCGGCGAACGCCTCCGCATCAGCGAGAGCAACCGTGGCAAGAAGGTCACCCTGCTGGCCGAGAAGGTGGAAACCGCGGCCGACGTGCGCGAGGCCGAGGAACTGGGATACACGTTGTTCCAGGGGTACTTCTTCCAGCGCCCCGAGATGATTTCGCGCGAGGATATCCCGCCGTCGAAACTGACGTACGTGCGGTTTTTGCGCGAGCTGCAAAAGGTCACGCTGGATTTCGATGGCATCGAAGCCGTCATCAAACACGACGTGTCGCTGTCGGTGAAGCTGCTGAAGTTTCTGAATTCGGCCGCGTTCGGCTGGCGCAGCCGCGTCACGTCGTTGAAACAAGCGCTGGTGCTGCTGGGCGAGCGTCCGTTTCGAAAATGGGCGTCGTTGATCGCCGTCGTCGGCATGACCGGCGATCGTCCGCCCGAACTGGCGCTGGTCAGTCTGGCGCGTGCGAAGTTCGCCGAGACGCTGGCTCCGTTGGCGGGGCTGCACGGCGCCGAACTGGACGCGTTCCTGGTCGGCCTGTTGTCGGCGCTAGACGCGATGGTGGGCCGCCCGCTGACAGAATTGCTGGCCGAGATCTCGGTGTCGCCCGAAATCGACGCCGCCCTACTGCGGGATGACACCATGCTTGGTTGTGTCCGCGCGCTGGTGCTGGCCTACGAACGCGCCAACTGGACGGACGTGGCGACGCTGGCGAAACGCCTGAAGATCGCCGAAGACCGCTTGCCCGAGATCGCGACCGCGTCGATGGCCTGGGCCACCGAGACGATGCCGGTCTAAACCGGCCGGTCCGAATCGCGTCCGATCTCGACGTAGGTCGAGAACGCGCGCGGCGAAGGAACCTCGTGGCCCCCCGCGACAAGACCTTCGACGTGAAACGTGATCGCCGCTCTCATCTCGCACTCCACCTCGTCCCGCGTGGATCCGGTCGCGACGCAGCCGGGCAGGTCCGGCGAGTAGGCGGAGAACCCGGTATCGGTCTTCTCGGCGACGACGAGGTACTTCATTTGAGACCCGCTTGTTTTAGCACACTGTTCAGAGTTCCCGTGGCGAGGTCGTCGCCAGGTTTGCCAGCCACCGTGACCAGGCCGGGCTTGACGGGATGCCTGAACTGTCGATGTGACCCCCTCTGGCGCGCGAGATACCAGCCGTCGGCTGAAATCATTCGGATGACGTCCCGGATCTTCGACAGAGCCACGCTGGATCTCCGCCACGTTGTCGGCGCCGCGAGCAACCCGTTGCCTGGTTCAGACCGCGTCGTCGAAGAGCAGAACGAGTTCTTCGTTGCCTGCGGCATCCGGATGGCTCGGATAGACATGCCCGCCGTCGCCGTCAACAACATGCTGGAGCTGATCGGGGGCACGCCCCGATGGGCGGCGCGCCTTTGGGTGGTCAACGGAGCGGTCGCGGCAATGGTCTCGTGCGCGCCCCCGTGCATGCACCGCGCCTGGAGGATCGTTCGACGCCAGCCGGCGCGCGGACGGGCCCGCGATACCCCGCCACTGAAGGCCCCGCCCCACTCCATCCTGCGATGACACCAGCCAGCCGCCGTTCCATGCTGACGATCGCCGACCAGAAGTACGAAACGTGGCTATCGGCGTTGCGCGACTGTGCACCTGCGGACGCCGCCGCGGCGAAGGCAAGTCTCCGTGCGACCCGCGGGGTCGCCATCTCCCCTGTTCGGTGGCGGCGTCGAGTGCGCGATATTTGGCTACGAGGCCGAAGCGGACTGGGTGATCGTCGCTGGGCGGCTCGGCAGCCCAGGCAACATCGCGGTCGAAGCCGACATCTGCCGGCTTCGGTCAGACGGTTTGACCGAGGCCAACAACCAACTCACCGACGCAGATCTCGACCGAATGGGCGCTCCGGCGTCTAGACGGAAGTCCGCGACCGAGGGGTTGCGCTGTCCGCCAGCGCCGGCGCCGCCACCACCCAGATGAGCCGCGGTCCACAGCGCGCGCCCATCGACTGGCTCGGGCGCCTGCTCATCGCCCGACGACCACCGAGATGCGCGGCATCCAGACGCATCGGGTAGCGCTCGGCGCCATGCTAGCGCGGTGGCGGGGGCGTCGCGAACCCAGAGCCACCGGGCTGATTCTGATCCTGGGCGGCGGCCACCTGCGCGGCGGCCAGCCGACGTCGCCAGGTTGGAACCGCGGCGTGCTGAGGAAAACGCTGCAACAGGTCGCGGTACGCGGCGGCAGCCTGCGCCCAGCGGCGCGCGACCATCAGCTTTTCAGCGCGATCGACCAACACGGCGACGGGATCCCCGGCCGGTTGCGACGCGGAGCTGGTCGGCGCCGACGCACCCGACGAGCGCGCGCCTGGCTCGGACACGGAGACCGGCGCGTCGGCCTCGGCCGACTCGAACCCTTTTCTCATCTTCTTCGCGCGCGAGGCTCGGGGGGACGCTTCGCGTTCCGCCTCCGAAGCGCCCGAGACCACCGAAGGTCGCGACTTCGGTGAATCCTCCTCGGCTGCTTCCTCAGCCGCCGGGGCGGCCGGCGCGCGCGGCGCCCCGGAGGGGGGCGGCCCGGTGGTTGGCTTCCGCGCGACGGACGGCGGCGGTGGGGCAAGGCCTTCCGATACATCGATCGGGACCTCACGTTCAATCGGCGCGGACTTCGCGGGAAGGCGGGTTTCCCTCTGGTCGTTCGGCCGTTGACGCTGCCCAGACTCCTTGATCGCGCCCGTCAGGAGATCATCCAGATCGTCGCGCGCCAATGCGGGTTGTTCACGTTTGCCGCCGCCGAATCCGATGGAATCCGGGCTCGCGCTGGCCTTTGCCGCTGCGTTTTCCTCCTTCTTTCTGATCGCGCCGATCGCGCCCTTGGCCTTACGCTCTGACAAGCCTTCGACCCCATCAGCAGAAACGCGCCCCGGGGAAGAACCGCGGTTCCTTGCCGTGACCTCCGGTGCGCGCCTTTTGTCGTCGGCGCGCCGTTCCTTGTCGAGATCAGGTGCGACGGTTTTGGGCACCTCGGCGACGGAGGGCGGGGGCGCTGGTTTCGGCGCCAGTTTCTCCATGGTGGCGTCCCCCAGGGGCCGGCGGGCTTCGCGGAAGATCGTCTCGCGGAACAACAACAGGGCCCCCATCGCCGCGGCCGTCGTCAGCACCGGGAACGTCCAATGCGCGCGCAGCCAGGCCAGCCACCGAGGCGTGTCCCCGCCGGCGCGCGCCACCTGGGCCCGAACCGCGTCCCGGTTGACCGTGGCCGACGCGCGCTCGCCAGCCGCGCGCATGGCGGCCTCCATCACCCGCGACAGCACCGCCGCCGGCACCGGCTCCGCCAGGGGAGCCCGCACAACCGCGCGAGCCGCCGCGCGGGTTTGTTCAAAAGCGGCAACCTCCGACCGGCACCGCTGGCACCCGGCAACGTGCACGTCGAACGCCGCTCGCGCCTCGCCGTCGAGCTCCCCGTAAAGGAACTCGATCAGGCGCGCCTGGATATCGTCGTGCGTGAACGTCATTTTGTCCCCGACGCGGCGGACGCGTCGTGAAATCCGGCCAAAGCCAACCGGAGTTTTTCCAAGGCATACCGCATCCGACTCTTCACCGTCGGCTCGCTGGCACCCACCGCCAGCGCGATCTCGGAGAACGGCATGTCCATTACTTCTCGCATCAAAAAAACCTCGCGCTGGTCATCGGGAAGGGCGTCGACGGCGCGATTCATCTCGGCGCCCAGTTGCCTGTCCATGGCCGCGTCCTCCGCCGGTGCCAACGTCCCCGATCCCCCCGCGATCCGATCACCCAAGACCGGACCCGATCCCTCGTCGCCCATCGGCGCGCCGGGGGCCGCCGCGTCCAACGATAGCGCCCGCCTATGAACGGCGCGGCGGGCCTGGTCGGTGCACAGATTCCGCGCGATGGTGTAAAGCCAGGTCGAAAACTTCGCGTCGCCTTTCCAGTCACCCGCCGCCCGCACCACACGCAGAAAGACCTCCTGAAGCAGGTCTTCCGCTGTGGCGGCGTCCCGAACGAACCGCCGCAGAAAGGTCCACAACGGCCGCTCGTGACGTAGGACCAGTTCCTGGAACGCCGCCACGTCCCCTGCCTGATACGCCGCCATGAGGCTCTCGTCGGTCGCCGCCACTTACACCAATCAGTAACTCACGCAGCACCCTTGTCGCCAGCCCGAGGGTGGGGCGGCGTACCGGGTGTCGCTGGCGGGAAACGGCGTCGCGCTTTGCCGCCAGGCCAGATCGTCGGGGCCCAGGTAGGTACCGGTACCGTCAACGTTGATGCCCAGGGCCAGCAGGCCGTCGCGATCGTTGTAACGCGCGCCCAGCACGACCGCCGGGTGACCGGCGTTAGCGCGCACGAAGTTCACCTCCTGCACCGGCGAATTGACGGCCTCGCCGAATTCGGTGCCAAGACCGGGACGGCGACGGGGTGAAGGACCTGCTTCGGCCTGCGCTTCGGCCGACCGCGACGCGGGCGGCGCGGGTGAAGCGGCGGCCGCGCTGGGGGCGCCCGACGCCTTTGATTTTCTCGCCAACGATTCCACCTCGCCCTTGTTCTCGGATTCATCGGCACTTCCGTAGCGGTCGGCGGGCGGCGACGCGCCAAGCCCGCCCGCGTCGTCGCGCCACCGGGGCCAATGCGGCGGTTGGTGATAGGGATATTGCGGCGGCGTATAGATCGGCCGCGGGCGTGGCACGTGGCGCTCGGGGAAGACCGCCACGCCGATCACGCCGACCTCGCGGGCGTTGCCGGTGCGCGCCGCGTATGAATCGGCGACGCTGGAGAAACGAAACGCGGCGACCTCGGCTCGCGACAACCGCCAGCCGTCGATGTCGACGCTGCCCCACCCGGGCACCAGGTACCCGCGCTTGTTGCGTACGTCGGCCGCCTTGCCATCAATGGCATCGCGCCCGTCGACAGAAATCACGGCTTCGATCCGTCGCCCTGTGTGGTTCACGACGCGCAACGTGTACCGCGCGCCGATCTGCCCCTGCACATAACTTTCACCCGCGTGCTGGAAAGTCGGCGCCACCGCGCCGTCCATCAGCACCTGCAATTCGTATCCGCCCGTGTATGACCGCAGGGCATAACCACCCGTCGGCGGCCAGCGGGGCGCCGCGCAGGACGATGACGCGAAGCCGGCGGCGGCGGTGAAAGCGGCCAAAGAAGTGGCGATACAGGACGAGAGCATTTTGCGGCGGGAGAAGCTGCTGATGGACATTGGGGCCTCCTGTCCCCTTGAACGCGCCACCCCCTCCAAAGATCTTCGATCGATCGCGGTCACGGCGCATCGCGCCACCCTGGTTCTAAAGCTCGATCTGCGTGCCGATTTCCACCACTCGGTTGGGCGGCAGCGCGAAAAAATCGGACGCCGCGCGCGAATTGCGCGACAGAAAACGAAACAGGCGTTTGCGCCAAAACGACAGGTTGCGATCCCGGACCAGGACCAGGGTCTCACGGCCAACGTAGTAGCTGGTGTCACCCGAGTTCACCTTCAACCCGTCTCGGACGCACAGGCGCAACAACTCGGGCACATCGGGTGTTTCCATGAATCCGTAGTGCGCGGTCATGGCCCAAAAACCGTAGCCGAAATTCTTAAAATGAATGCGCTGTCCCTCGGCGACCTCAGGCACGGTGTCGGTCGCGATACACAGGATAACCACCTGTTCGTGCAGGACCTTGTTGTGCTTGAAATGGTGCAACAACACGTTCGGGATCCCGCGCCGGGTCGAGGTCAGGAACACCGCCGTACCCTTCACGCGCGGCGGCTTGCTGCGTTCGACGTCCGCGATGAACAGCTCGATCGGCAATGTCTGCGACGAGATCTTGGCCCCCAACACGCCCCGACCTCGTTTCCAGGTCGTCATGACCGCGAACACGCCCGTCGCGATCACCAAGGGGAACCAGCCACCACTGGCAATCTTCGTTACGCATGCGGCGAAAAACGCCAGATCGAACAGCAAGAATAAGGCGACCAATCCACCGGCACGCCACACGCTCCAGTTCCAGCGTTCGCGCGCGACGAAGAAGAACAACACCGAAGTGATGGCCATCGTGCCCGTGACCGCGATGCCGTACGCGTGCGCCAACCGGCCTGACTCCTGAAAACCCAGAACCAACAACACGCAGGAAACCATCAGCAGGCCGTTGACCTCTGGGATGTAGATCTGTCCCTCGGTTTTTCCCGACGTGTGAACGATGGTCATCCGCGGCGCGTATCCCAATTGAATCGCCTGACGGGTCAGCGAGAAAGCCCCCGAAATCAACGCCTGTGACGCGACCACGGCCGCAATCGTGGCAATCGCGACCATCGGATACAGCCAGCCGCTGGGAACCATCGCGTAGAACGGATTGGTGGCCTCCGGATGCTCCAGCAGCAGGGCTCCCTGACCGAAGTAGTTGATCAGCAGCGCTGGAAATACCACCGCGTACCAGGCCACCTTGATCGCGCGACGCCCGAAATGCCCCATGTCCGCGTACAGGGCCTCGCCGCCGGTGATGCACAGAACGACGGAACCAAGGACCAGGAAACCGTGAACACCGTGGTGGGCGAAAAAGCGGAAAGCGTGAATCGGATTGATCGCGTGCAGCACCTCGGGATGCCTGATCACGTGGGGCAATCCGGCGGCCGCAATCGCCCCGAACCAGATGAACGTCACCGCCCCGAACACCGTACCGATACCGCCGGTGCCCCGTTTTTGAACCAGGAATAGCGCGATCAGAATCGCGCAGGTAAGGGGCACCACCACGGGATTGAACGTCTTGGTGGCCACCGCCAACCCCTCGACCGCCGACAGCACCGAAATCGCGGGGGTGATCATGCCGTCGCCGTACAAAAGCGCAGCGCCGAACAGACCAAGGAACGCCAGGCCAAGCGCGCGCTTACCGGCGTCAGACCGCGCGGGCCGGGCGACCAAAGCCAACAGCGCCAACACCCCACCTTCGCCCTGATTGTCGGCGCGGGTGACGAACAGAAGGTATTTGATCGAGATGACCAGGGTCAGTGACCAGAAGACCAGCGACAGGATCCCCAGGATATTGTCGGGCGTGGGGCCGACCCCGTGTGGGGCCGTCACGCACTCACGAATGGCGTACAGAGGCGAGGTGCCAATGTCGCCGTAGACCACGCCCAGCGCCCCGAGGGCCAGCTTGCGCAGATCGGCGCCGCGCGCGTGGGCCGCGGTGTGGGTGCCGGTGACCGTCGGAATATTCTCCGGCACGGGAGCAGCAGGTTGGATCGTCATCGCGACACCGAATCCCTACAGTTCCACCTGCGTCCCGATCTCGACGACCCGGTTTGGCGGGATCGAGAAGAAATCGGTCGCCGAACGCGAGTTGCGCGACAGGAAGCGAAAGATGCGCTTGCGCCACGACGCAAGACTTCGGTCCCGGTCCTTGGTCGGAACCAGGGTTTCACGGCCGAGGAAGTAGCTGGTTTCGGATTCGTCCAGGCGCAACCCCGACGCGCCGCAGTTCCGAAGCACCTCCGGTACGTTCGGTGTCTCCATGAATCCGTAGTGCGCGGTCACCCCCCAAAATCCCTGGCCGAAATTCTTAAAGCGAATCCGCCCGGCCTTCTTCACCTCGGGTATCTCGTCGGTCACGATCGACAGCAGCACCACCTGTTCGTGCAGGATCTTGTTGTGCTTGAAGTGATGCAGCAAAACATTCGGAATGCCGCGCCGGGTGGATGTCAGGAAGACCGCCGTGCCCTTGACCCGGTGCGGGCGATTGATCTCGATGTCGGCGATGAACACCTCGACGGGCAGAGTCTCGGAGAAAATTCGTTTCGCCAGGATCTCGCGGCCCCGTTTCCAGGTGGTCATGATGGTGAAGACCGTGGTGGCAACGACCAGTGGAAACCAACCACCGGTCACGATCTTGGCCAGACACGAAACAAACAGCGCCAAATCGAACACCAGGAACACCGCCAGCAGGCTGGCCGCGCGCCACAACGGCCAATTCCAGCGGTCACGCGCAACGAAGAAAAACAGCGTCGCCGTGATCGCCATCGTCGCGGTCATCGCGATTCCGTACGTGTCGGCCAAACGCGTGGATTCCCGCGCCGCCAGCACCAACGCCAGACAGGCGACCATCAGAATGCCGTTAACCTCGGGAATGTAGATCTGACCTTCGGTCTTCCCGGACGTATGAACGATCGTCACGCGCGGGGCGTATCCCAGTTGAACCGCCTGGCGCGTGATCGAAAACGCACCTGAAATCAGGGCTTGCGACGCCACCACCGCCGCGAACGTGGCAACCGCCACCATCGGGTAAAGCCACCCCGCCGGCACCAGCGCGAAGAAGGGATTCTGGGTGTTCGGAAGTTCCAGCAGCAACGCCCCTTGACCGAAGTAGTTCAGGAGCAAACACGGCATGACCACCGCGTACCACGCCAGCGTGATCGCGCGACGACCAAAATGACCCATGTCCGCGTACAACGCCTCGGCACCGGTGATGCACAAAACCACCGATCCCAGAACCAGAAAGCCGTGCTGGCCGTGGTTCGCGAAAAATCGAACCGCGTGAATCGGATTCACCGCGGCCAAAATTTCGGGACGCCTGATCACCCAGGGCAGTCCCGTGGCGGCGATCGATATGAACCAAACCAGCGTGACCGGCCCGAACACGGCGCCAATTCCCGCCGTGCCACGCCGCTGAACCAAAAACAACACGACCAGGATCACCAGGGTGATCGGCACGACGTATGGCGAAAACGCCAACGTCGCGACCCCCAGCCCCTCGACGGCGGAGAGAACCGATATTGCCGGCGTGATCATGCCGTCGCCGTACAACAACGACGCACCGAACAACGCCATGAAGCCCAGCACCAGGTTGCGGCGGCGGTTCGCTGTCTGGCCCGGCTTCTGGCCCGGCTTCAAAACCAGCGCCATCAAGGCCAACACCCCGCCCTCCCCGCCGTTGTCGGCCCGCATGACGAACCGCAGGTATTTGACGGTCACCACCATCGTCAACGCCCAGAAGACCAGCGACAGGACACCAAGGATGTTCTCGGGCGTGACACCGACGCCGTGAGGTGGCGTCACGCACTGGCGAATCGCGTACAGCGGGGACGTTCCGATATCGCCGTAGACAACGCCCAGCGCGCCCAACGCCAGCTTGCCCACATCCTTGCCGCGCGCATGAGCGGCGGTGTGGGGCATCGAAACAATCGGCGGCACCGCTTCTGAAACGGCGGCGCCGGCGGATGGGGCCGGGGAACTGGGAGTCGGATTCATTCCTGGAGGTGAGGCGGACCAAGCCAGCCTCGACGAACCCAACCTGGATTGGGGCTTTCGCCGTTGTCTCGGGCGGTAAGTTAGTCGAAACGCCGACCAATGAAAGAGCCAATTGGCCGTGTCCGAACTGTTCGACTGAACGGCGAATGCGTCGCGTTATTATGAGGCCCGTTCTCGCAGGCGGGAGGCCGGTGGTTTTTTTGTTCTCGGCCACGAAGGTTGCGGCCCCTGCCGCCCCTTGTTTGGCCGGGCGGCTCAGCTGTTTTGTTCCGTCCACCGTCTCCTCCTGTTCCGGGAGTTGGGGGACCCCCAGGACTGGAGGAGGCGGGGTGTTTCCCGGTCGCCTGAACGGACCTGCGGCGGCGTTGTCCTGGCGCGAGGCGGCTCAAGCACCCCCTTACCGCGTGAGCGCAGGTGGCCTTTGCGGCTTGCCTAGACTTTGGTGGACTGGGAAGGTCCGCTCATGCGCTTTTCGTGTCGTCGCGGGACAGGTGAACGCGCCGTGAAGTTCGGTTTCCGTTTGCTGGTGGCCGTCACGGTCGCCGGCGGGGCCGCCTGCTCGGGCGGAACAGCGGATCCCGCTCCCGGCACCGGCGGCGTACCCGGGGGTGGATCTGGGGGCAGCGCAACGGGCAGCGGCGGCGCGGGCAGCGGCGGCGCGTCCACGGTCGGCTCGGGCGGAACAACCGTCACGGGAACCGGCGGGACGACAACCACCGGTTCGGGTGGCAGCGCGACCGGAGGCACGACGACGCCAGGAACCGGCGGCGCGGTATCGCCGGGCTCGGGCGGATCTGGAACCGGGGGCGCCGCTTCGGGTGGCGCCGCGGGCGGACGAAGCGGAACCGGCGGTGCTGCTTCGGGTGGCGCTGCGGGCGGCGGCGCCGGAACAGGTGGAGCAGCGGGCGGTCCGCCCATCGTCGACCTGTTCAACGGAACGGATCTGACAGGCTGGATCGCGAACCGAGAACCCCCGGCGGCGAACCAGTCGGCGACACCCGGGACTGTGCTGTCAACGGCCGAGGCGCTTCAGATCTTCAAGGTCGAGAACGGAACGATACGCGTTTACGGGGACGCCGCCGCGACGGTGCGCCAGTATCGACATTCGTTGATCACCAGCAGGTCGTACAGTCGCTACAACTTTTGGCTTGAATACAAATGGGGCACCAAGACGTTTCCGCCCTACGCCAATGTGACCACGTACCCGCGCGATGCCGGGATTCTGTTCAATGTCCACGGTGATCTCACACAGGTGTGGCCATCGTCGGTTGAATTCCAGGTCAAGGACGGCACGGTCGGAGATATTTTCGCCCTTCTGGCGCGATGCACGTCCCTTGCTGCGGGGGGCACCGGGACCTCATTCGTGGATACGACCGCCGGCGGAACGATGAAGGTCATCAATGGTTCCGGCGGCAATGCACGGCATATGCGCGCCGCCGGTTTGACCAACCTGGAGATCCCCAACGATTGGAACTCGGTTCAGTTGCAAGCCGACGCTGGCGCCGCCGTTTTCATCGTCAACGGGCGCGTCGTGAACAAGGTTCTGGGTTCCATGACAAGTTCGGGCGCCGCGGTGACAGCCGGTCCCATCGCCCTGCAGGCCGAACACGCCGAAGTTTTCTACCGCAACATTCGCATCCAGGTCCTTCCATGAGGTTCTCAATGATCAATTCGTCTCCGGTCGGGTTCAACTTCGCGGGCACCTTGTTGATGTTGGCCGCCGCGTTCGGGTTGGGCGCATCCTTGATCGCCTGCACACCGGCAACCGCGGATCCGCCGGGGGTCGATGCCTCCACGTTGGGGACTGGTGGAAACACGGCAAGTGGCTCGGGGGGAACAACCGCCGCGGGTTCGGGCGGCAATACCACCACCGGTTCAGGCGGGACCACCACCACCGGTTCAGGCGGCAATACCACCACCGGTTCGGGCGGCACCACCACGGGTTCCGGCGGCACCACCACCGGTTCGGGCGGCACCACGACCGGTTCGGGCGGCACCACCACCGGTTCAGGCGGCACCACCACCACCGGTTCGGGCGGCCGCACGGGGACCGGAGGCACCACCGTCGCCACGGGCGGTGCCACCGGCACGGGCGGCAGGGCCGGCACGGGCGGAGCCGGGGGGGCGACCGCGACCACGGGATGCCCGTGGCAGACGCAGGCGGGAAAGATCGTGCTGTTCGACGGCACGAACATGGATCAGTGGAAAAATCTGAGAACGGGCGCGGCGTCACACTGGCGGCTGATCCCCGGTGAGTTGGCCATGGAGGTGGTGCCCGCCGAGCCCCCCACCGATCTGCAGACCAAGATGAAATTCGAGAATCTGTGCGTTCACGTCGAGTACCTAACGCCCATGTACCCGTCCAACGTCACCGGGCAATCGCGGGGCAACAGCGGCGTGTACCTGAAGAGCGCCTACGAAATTCAGATCCTGGATTCGATTGGCCAGGCCCCCGCCATCGACAGCTGCGGCGCTGTCTACAGCGTCAAGGCCCCTCTCACGATCGCGTGCAACATGGAACTGGTCTGGAACACCCTCGAGATCGAATTCAAGGCGTCCGAGTGGAGCGGGACAACGAAAACCAAGAACGCGGTCATGGTGTCCGCGACCCTCAATGGAAAGCTTGTTCAACAGAATGTGGATCTGAATGTCAACGTCACCCAAGCCGGACAGCAGGACCTTCCCGGACCGCAGTCGCTGATGTTGCAGGACCACCGCAATCTGGTGCGCTTCCGCAATATCTGGGTGATTCCCCGCTAACGGCACGCGCGGGTTCGTCCGACCGTCAGAGCCGAAGCCGCCGAGGCGGAGACCTTGCGGCGTTGCGGTCGGTCAAACGATCCACGAGCCCGTTCGTGTCATCGCCGACCGAAACAGAGCGAAAGGACCAACGGATGACCCTTGGAACGAAATCGACAGCCGCGCTTGCAGGTGGCGTTGTCGCGACGCTGTTGCTGGGAACGAAGCCAGCGATGGGACAAATACCACTGCTGAAGGATCCCGGAGGGTGGCAGCTGACCACGGACGGCCGCGTGAATACTTTCATCAGTGTTGCCAGCGGTACGGGCCTGCCGGACCAGCCTGACTTCATCGGCGCCGGAACGTCCGACACGCAGGATGCGACCAACGGTCTGCATTCCACGCGGGTCCGCGGCGGTTTTATCCCCAACATCCTGGGATTCACCCTGCAAAAGGAGATCAGCCCGAACTTCAAAGTCAGCACGAGGGTCGCGTTGTGGATGAACATCGGGGGCAGTCGCACCAAGAACATCTCCGCGCTGGTTGATCCGCGAGAGCTGTACGGCAAGGTCGAGGGCAACTGGGGCAGCGTCCTGGCCGGCAGCGCCCTGGCCCTGTTTGGTCGCGGAGGAATCCTGCTGGACGCGCAGATCGCGCACAACTACGGCCTTGGGTATCCGTGTTCGATCAAGGACGCTTCCGGCGGTGCGTGCGGCATGGTGGCGTTCGGCGCGCCTTTTCCCGGATTCGAACCCGGGTTGGTCTACGCCACGCCCACCGTCGGCGGTTTTCAGGTTTCGGTCGGAGTCTATGATCCCGCGACCATCGGCAACGCCACGTTGAACCGTGCCCCCCTGCCCCGCATCGAGGGTGAGCTGAAGTTCGATTTCAAAGACAGGTTTCGCGTGTTCACCAGCGGCTTCTGGCAGGTGTTGGAAGGCACGGTCAGTGCTCTGGATCCGGCCACCGGAATGACGTACCTGAAAAACCTGCACACCGACGCGTGGGGAGGCCAGGCCGGCGCCATGGCGACCTTCGGCCCTGTGATGCTGGGGGGCGCGGCCTTCCAGGGCGCGGGATTCAGCCCCATCACGTACGTGGACGAACATCAGATCGCCGCCGACAGCACCGGGGTCCTGCGCAAATCGCGTGGCGCGTTCGGCCTGCTGGCCCTGTTGATCAACGCGGCGAATATGAAGGTCGCCGGCGGCATGGGCGTGTTGCAGATCGACAAGAATCAGAACGACACCGGTGCCATCGGCCCCGCGGGTGAGGCGGCCAACCCACGGGTGCTGCGACAGAATCTGGGCACCACGGTGGGCGTCTACCAGACCACGGGTCCGGTGCATTTCGCCCTGGAATACTTTCGCGCGCAACACACCTGGTATGACCGCGGCATCCCGAACGCGGCGGATCCAACCCTGATCGATGTCGTGACGCCCAAACAGGTCGTGAACTTCGTGAACGCCGGCATGACGATCGCCTGGTAACAAAACCCGCGTCCACGTTCCGCCTGGCTGGCGAAGTTATCTGGCGGTTCGGTCCGGTGCCGGTGGTAGTCTGCGCCCGTGAAATGGAGCTACGGTCCCATCGGCGTGAAGGATCTCTTCACGCTGATCAATCTTCTGGGCGGGACCGTGGGTGTCTATTTCGTCCTGGAGGGACGATTCGAAACCGCAGGCTTGGCCGTGGTGCTGGGGTTCGTGTTCGGCGATGCGCTGGACGGCCTGGTGGCCCGGGCGACGAACACCTCCAATCGCTTCGGCGGCGCGCTGGATTCCGAAACTGATCACCTGACCCAGGCGGTGGTTCCCGGAATCATCGTATTCGCCGTCTACCGGCATGGCGGCCACGGCGCCCTGGGGTTCGCGCTGATGTCCGTCCTCATCGCGTGCGGCACCGTTCGGCACGCGCTGTTCGCCGTCGCGAAGATGGATGTTCCGCTGATGTACTGCGGCCTGCCCCGCACCGTCAGCGGATTCGCATCCATGTCGTTCGTGCTGTCGCAGTTTTTCTTCCGCGACAACCCCTGGGCATTCACGATGGGTGCCGTTCTGATCTCGACGCTGGCCATTGCTGGTGTTCTACCCATCCCGTACATGACCCACCGGGGCGCGCGCCGCATGCAAACCTACGTCAAGGTGTTCGTCGTTGGGGTTTTCATCTCGCCCGCGATTGCGCTGTTCGTCCGGCGCGACCTGATGTTCGACGTGCTTTTCCTTTACATGATGGCCTATGCGCTGGGGGCCTGGATTCCGCTGCGGCGCGACGAGCGGAAGGACTTCTTCGAGCGCTACCGACGCTGGACCACGGAAGTCAGCCGGTAGCCAGCCGACCGAACAGCCCGGTGGCCGCGTGATTCACGTCGGCGCGATCCAATCGCCCGCGGTTGGTCGCAACACCAATTCGTGCGTCCACGCACCCCGTTCCTGGGCGTGAAGGTACGCGCAGGCGCGCGCGATCTCGTCCTGCGGTATGCCCCGATCGGCTCCATTGCGCGCCAGCCAATCGCGGGTGCGGTCACTGGCAATGGCGCCATCGATCGGCAGGTACGCGACGTGAACGCCTTGCGGCCGCCATTCGCGCGCCGCCACCTGCACCAGCGCACGCAGCGCGTGTTGCGTCGCGCCCAGTGCGGCGAATCCGTCCTTCGTTCGGACGCCGGATGACGTTCCGATCTGCAGAAAGGTCCCCGCCCCGCGTGCGATCAGCCGCGGCCCGACCGCCTTCAGAAGATTCCAGCTGCCGCGCACGTAGCTTTGATACCCCTGGTCCAACTCCTGGTCGTCGATATCCAGCAGCGGCCGCGCGCCAAAACGCCCGCCGGCGGTCTGGGCGGCGACACACAGGTCGATGTCGGGGTGCGCGACGACGACGGCGTCCAAAGACGATCGATCGGTCAGATCGCAGACGGCACCGACACCCTGTCCCCCCGCGGCATCGACATCGGCCACCAGCCGATCCACGTTGTCGCGCGTGCGCGCGGCGGCGATCACCCGCCACCCCCGCGCCGCGAAATGAAGCGCGATGGCGCGCCCCAAAGAGCGGACCCCGACCATCAACAAGGTGTTCGTGGCTTTGTTCGTGCCCATGTTCGTTGTTCGTAGCGTACCGCAACGATCGGGCCTCGTGGTCCACGCGGCCTGGATCAACGCGACGCCCCGGCGTCACTCGGTCGTCGGTGGCGGAGCGGGTGGGGACGGCGCCGTGGGTTGTGGTTCCCTCGCCTGGCGCCGCAGCTGTCGGGTGATAGCAAACTCCTGGGCGTGGAATTTCTTGGCGTCGTCGGGCGCCAACAGGGTGTCGATCGCCTTCCGCCGGCTATTCTCGGCGGCGTCCAACGAATCGGGCCCGCCCAGGGCACCGCCCGTGAGCGCGGCTTGCGCCTGGCGTTTGTGGTCGTCGTTGATCTGCCGAATGGCCACGCGCGTGGATTCCGGCAGGTTCAGAGTCTCGAATAGTTTTTCGTCCACGCGTTGAAGGACCTGCGGTCGTTCGCGGGCCATCATCAACCCGCGACGGCCCATGAAGGGCGACGGTCGTTCGGATGGGCTGGACGCATCGGTGTTCGCCGCGATCGCGGCGGCGTCGACGGGCGGGGGCGGAGGCGGAAGCGGAAGCGGGGGCGGAGGCGCTGGCGCTGGCTCGGGCACGGGCGCTGGCTCGGGGACGAGCGGCGCTCGCATCGGCGCTGTCCGGGCCTTGGCGGCGAACGTGGAGACCCGTGGCAAAGGCGGAGTGGCCGCCACCCTGGGCGACTCGGTGGGCTGTTCGACGACGGGAGCGGGGCTGGGCACATCCTCGGACGAAAACAAGATCACGAACGCGGCTAACCCCGACACGGCCACGGCCAGAACGGCAAGGCCGATTGTGATGGGGCTCAACCGCGGCACGTTGCGATCATTATCACTGCCGCGCCCGGAGCGAGAACGTCGTCACAACGACAACCGCGGCCGCGGTTGCACGACCCGCTGCTTCCTGGAGGGTCCGGAATCCGTGTGATAACCTGCGCATCCCCATGACCACCAGCCCGGTGCAAGTACCGTCGGTGCGACCGCAGCCCGAGGTGGAATTGCTGGCCGGTGGAGATGTGGCCTTCCCGCGCATCTTGCGCCGCATCGACCAGGCGCGTTCGTCGATCTTCATTCGTTGTTTCGAATGGCGGGACGACGACACCGGCAGCATGTTGGCGCGGCACCTGCTTCGCGCCGCCGATCGCGGTGTCACCGTGAAGGTCCTGAAGGATCGCGTCGGCATGAACTACGAATGCCTGGAGGCGTCGAAGCAAAGCTTCTTTCACAAGAACATCGACTTTCGAACCCGCATGCAGACGTGGTTCCTGATGGCAGCCTACCGGCAGTGGGGAACGATGCGCCAGCAGGAGAACCCGTTGGCGACGGCGTTGCTGGAACACAAAATGGTCGAGGTTGTGCGCGACGGCAAACGTTTTGATCATTCAAAGCTGTACGTGTTCGACGACGACGTGATGATCTTGGGCGGCATGGGCATCGGCAACGATTTCAGGTTGTCCAATGTCGATTTCATGGTCGAGGTTATCGGGCAGGACGCGGTTGCGCGTTTCGTGGACCGTGATGCGGGACGGGTGGCTTTCGATCCCAAGCGAGATCTGGATTTCCTGCTGCGTTCGCGCCAGGTGCTGGAACCGGACGGCACATCGCTGGTCGATCACCGCATCGCCCTGATCAACAGCGCGCGCGAGCGTTTGACCATCGAGATGGCGTACCTGGGCGACCCCCGCTGCACGAACGCCGTCGCCGAGGCCGTCGAGCGTGGCGTGGCCGTGACCCTGTTGACCGGGCAGCGGGCAAACATCATCCGCGATCTGAACCTGCACACCTGTGATCACCTGCTGCGCCGTACGCGCGCGCCATCGAACCTGCGCATCTTCCTGCACCCGCGCATGGTGCACGGCAAGGCGATCGTGGTGGACCGGGAATGGGTTGACCTGGGTTCCGCCAATTTCACGTCGCTGTCCCACGATGTCTACGAGGAGGTCGACCTGTACCGCCGCGACGTCGTGTTTGCCCGCGCGGTCGAGGACGCGATCGAGAAGGACATTCAAAACGGCCGGCCAGTCCACGGCCGCGTGCCCTACAAACGTGTGCGCATGCTGATCGAGCGCGCGATCGTGAATCACCAGACGCGCAACGGAAAGCGACGTCTGGCGAAGAAGCACAAGGCCGCGCGAGTCGTACGCCGCAAGCGCTTGATCGCCCACGTCAGACGACGCAAGGGCTAACGCGGGCGCCGTCTGGTGGACCCGGCGCAGCAGCGGGGACCGCATCAGCAGGTCGTAGCCAGCGCCACCGATCCCGACGATCCAATGCGGTTCGCGCCCGCGGCGACCAGCGCCAACGCCTGCGCACGGGTCTTCACGCCCCCCGAGGCCTTGACGCCCGCGGCGTCCCCGACGATCCGCCGCAACAGCGCCACGTCCTCGACCGTCGCGCCGCCGGGACCGTAACCGGTCGACGTCTTGACGAACGCGGCGCGCGCGGCCAACACGGCCCGCGCGGCCGCGGCCTTGCGTTCGTCGGAGAACAACGCGGCCTCGATGATCACCTTGACGGGCGCTCCCACCGCCAGTGCGACGATGCGCGCGATCTCGGCCGTGACGGCGTCGTCATCACCGGAGCGAATCCAGCCCAGGTTCGCGACCACGTCAATCTCGGTGGCGCCGTCGCCCAAGGCACGCCCGGTTTCGAACAGTTTCGTTTCCGTCGCGGACGCGCCATGCGGAAACGCGACCACCGCGGTCACGCCGACCGCGGACCCCGCCAGGTTGCGCGCGGCGCGGGCCACGAAGACTGGCTGCACGCAAACGGTGCGAAACCCGAAGACACGCGCCTCGTCGCACAGCTTGTCGATTTCGGCCGCGACAGCATCGGGGCGCAACAGGGTGTGATCGATCAGCGCGGCCAGATCGCGGTCAACGTTCATCCGCCCACGGTAATGCCGGGCTTCCGGCGGGTCCAATCAAGCCAAGGCACAGACAACCTTGGCCGGACCCTCACGGCTGCCAGATGATGTCGGACGCCGCGTATTTGCAGACGGTGCCGTCGGCGCCCGAGCCGAGCTTCGGCGGCTCGGCGCCGGTGTTGTTGCCCGTATAACGTTCGCAGATGGCGACGGAATTGGTGGCGCCCTTGATCGTGATGTTCTTGAAGGTCGCGGTGTCGTTGTAATTCGCGTTCATGCCGGCCAGAGATCCGGCGCGGGGAATGATCATCAGGTTCTCGAACTGGGCGTTGCGGGCATACTGGGTCGTGCAGTTTCCGCACGACCGGTACAGCTTGCCGAAGTCCTGCGCGCAGAAATTCTTGATCACCATGGTTCCGCCGCCGTTGTGCTGGAACACCTTGTCGGTGGCGTGATTCGCGCCCCCACCGTCTATGGTCATAACCGTCGTCGCCGCTGCTCCCTTCGACGTGGCCGCGTCTTCGCCGACGTCTTCCCACCAGACGTTTTTCAACGTGCAGGTGCCGGCGCAGTGCACGCCGTCGGAAGCGGGGGCGCCGATGATCACGTTTTGCAGCGTGCCACCGTTGACGATGTTGAACAGGGGATCTTGATTTTCAAGCTGGCCGCCGGATCCCAGCGGGCCGCTGCCCACGAATCGTTTCATGCCGCCGTCGTACACGCCGCTGATGGTTTGCGTGGCGGTGATGGGCTGATTCGCCCCCACGGCGGTCGGCCACACGCACAAGCTGGCCGCGCTGACCGCACCGCCGGCGCCCCCCGTCGAGGTGGAACCTCCTGTCGCGGCACCGGCGCTTCCCCCGGTTCCCGTCCGACCGCCGGTTGCCGCGCCGCCTGTTCCAGCCCGGCCACCCGTTGCCGCGCCCCCGGTTCCAATGGCGGAACCGCCCGTCCCCGTCGCCGCCCCACCCGTGCCCGTGGTTCCGCCGCTTCCCGGGCCGCTGCCACCGCTATTTTGCGTGCCCCCACCGGTTCCGGGCATATCCACCCCCGCGCCCCCGCCGCAGCCCGTCGGGGCCACGGCCGACGCGATCAAAACCAGGCAGGCCCTCCCCGCGCCATACCGTGCGGTCCGTAGGGATTTCGCCAAGGACCGCGGAATCGGGCTTCCAGTGCCATGCCGGACGGGATCAGATCGCATAGGTCCTCGTGGGGGGGAGAGGTTTGATGAGAGCCAGTGTTCGCTCGTCGCGCCAACGGCTCATCTGGCGCCTGGTTCCTTCTCGACGGAAAACCAATCATCTAAAACCACACCCGACCGCCCGGTTCGCATCCGCCCGTGCTGCACTGCTCAACCCTGGAGCGAACACGCCGCCGCTCCCACGAAGGGGCGCTTTCGCAGCAGGCTGAGATCGCGATTTCCGTCGTGCGACGGCCCACCGGTAGCGTCTGGATATTCAATATTTTCCGGAGGAGAATGCTAGTAGGACGAACATGTCCACGATGCCCCCATACAAGGAACTGTTTCCCGCCGGTCGTCGAGTTCGAATCAGGGTGCGCGAGACCTTGCTGGACTTCCAGAAGACCTGGATGCTTCACCATCCGATCTCGGATGAGATGGTTTCCCTCGCAGGGACATCGGCCGCGGTAAAAAGCGTCGGCTTCTATCACGGTGGTGATGTTCTCTATGTTCTCGAGAACGTTCCTGGAACGTGGCACGAAGGATGTCTGGCGGACGAGAGGTGACATCCTTCGATGGCAGAGACCAAGACAAAACCCACGAGCGCGAGCGTCGACGCGCACCTTGCGTCCAGGGCGAGTCCAACGCAGTTGACGGACTGCAAGGCCATCATGGCCATGTGCAAGCGGGTTACGAAGCAGCAGCCAAAGATGTGGGGTCCAAGCATCGTGGGCTACGGCTCGTACACCTACACCTACAAGAGCGGTCACTCAGGCGACGCATGTCTCACTGGCTTCGCAGTCCGCGGCAACGAACTGGTCGTCTACCTCATCGCGGAGAACCCCGGGCAAATCGAACTCTTGGCCAAGCTCGGGAGACACAAGATGGGTAAGGCCTGTCTGTACTTCAAGCGACTGGCGGACCTCGACGTTAAGGTCCTTCAGGCACTAATTGCCGGGTCGGTCGCCGAAGTCAAACGCCGGTATCCGCACTCCCGCGGCGCCTAACCAGAAGGCGTTTGGTCAGACGACGATGAACGTATTGGCCCGACCTTTGAGGGCGGTCCCGAAGATCGCAAGAAGGCCTTGCCGGACATGTATATGGGAGTAATATACACGGCGTGGCCGGGTTCCCCGATGAGCTAACGCAATGTACGGCCTTTGAGTGGGACGTCGGCAACGCGGAGAAAAACTGGGAGGGGCACGAGGTCAGCCGTGGGGAGGCCGAGGAGACCTTCTTCAACCGACCACTGGTTGTTGCGCCGGATGCGGAACACTCTGGGCGTGAGGCTAGATATGCGGCGTTGGGTAGAACGGAGGAAGGACGTCGGCTTACGATCATCTTCACCGTGCGCGGGACCTTGATCCGAGTGATTTCGGCACGAGACATGAGTCGGCGAGAACGGAGAATTTATGAGCAAGCGGCCAGCAAAGAGTAAGAAGAACATTCCAGTCTTTTCCAGCGAAGACGAGGAGCGGCGTTTCTGGGCCAAACGCGATGCGAGCGATTACTTCGACTGGGCCAAGGCAACCCAGCCAACGCTCCCCGATTTGAAGCCGTCGACGACGTCGATTTCCATCCGCTTACCAGTTGCGATGCTGGAGGATCTGAAAGTACTCGCCAACAAGCAGGATGTTCCCTACCAGTCACTGATGAAGCTTTACTTGGCAGAGCGCATCGGCCGTGAACGCACGAGGAAGGCCTCGTGAGGCATACCCACGCGATGAAGCGGACGGGCTGCGCCCGGCGCGTCTCGATTTGGCTCGGTATTGGATGACCTGCGCGGGGGGCCCACATAGCATGGTGTTGCAGACGACCACCTCCCTCGCTTCGGTTGGAGGAGACAATCCGTGGTTGCGGATTCCTGCCGACGACTACGAAGCACACATGTGCTCCATCGGGCAGTCTGCGGTCTTGCGCGATTTCTTCTGCCGCGCGTACAAGGAAAGCAGCCCGACCCGACTGGCAATCTTGGGATGCACCACCGGCAGCGACCTGCGACACATTGATCCGACGGTCACGGCCATGGTCGCGGGAGTTGACATAAATCCCGCGTACATTGAGATCGCCCGCGCCCGGTTCACGACGCTCGGCTCGCGATTGCGCTTGGTCAACGGCGACGTCATGGAGGTGGACCTGCCTGCGGTTCAGTTTGATCTCGTTCATGCCGCGCTGTTGCTGGAGTACGTTGAACCGCTGTCATTGCTTCGTCGGATCCACCAATGGTTGTCTCCGGAAGGGATCTGTTCGGTGGTGACACAGGAACCGATACCCGGTGGCGCGGAGGTCAGCAGTAGTGGATTCAATAGCCTCGAGATTCTTGCTGGACGGATGTGTCTACGAAGCGCAGAGGAGGTGGTGGCCCTGGCCGCCGAAGTGGGATTTCGACTTGTGCGTCAGCGAGCCATGACCTTGCCGAATGGGAAGAGCCTCGTGAACTCCATCTTCGAGAAGGCGCGTTGGACGGAAAGCGGGGATGACAAATGAAGCCGAGAGAGGTCCTACGGGCCGCCCGAGACCGGCCAGCCGTCCGCGTCCCAGGTCATTTCGGAGATGCGCAGCGTCCCCGCGTTCGAATTGTACGCGTGATACACGTTGTACGTTCGATCGACTGAAACCAGCACCGCGTTGTGCCCCGGACCGTGCCACGTGCTGTTGCCCTGCACCAGCAGTGTGCCGCCGCCCATCATCGCCGGCGTGCCCGCCTTGTCAGCGTACGGACCCATCACCGACGTCGCGCGGCTGACGCGGATGTTGTACGTGCTGCTTACGCCCTGGCAGCAGGTATCGAACGACATGAACAGGTAGTAGAAACCGCAGCGCCTGAAAATGAACGGCGCCTCCAGCGCGCCCCCGTTGTTCGGACGCGCGGCGATCGACGTCAACGTGGTCCCGACGCGCGCGCCGGTTGCATCCAGCTGAATCAGTTTCAAGCCGCCCCAGAAGCTGCCGAACGCCAACCACGGCGTGCCCGCTTCGTCGACGATCACGTTGGGATCGATCGCGTTCCAGTTGTCGTTGGTCGTACCCGTGTTCGAACAAATCACCGATCCGTGATCTGTCCACGACCCCGTCGCCAGATCCGCCTTTGTCGCGTGTCCGATGCACGAACGGTTCTGACCGAACGTCGAGGCCGAATAGTACAGATGGTACTGACCGCCGAAATACGAGATGTCCGGCGCCCACAGATTGGACGCGCCCGGCACCGACGACGCAATCCAGGCCGGGTTGCTGGCAAAGACGGCCGGCCCATTTGCCCACGCCGTCAGGTTCGTCGATGTCTTGGCCGACGGGCGGCCGGTGAAAAACATGTAGTACGTGCTGCCCGACATCATGACCACGGGATCGTGCGTCCCCAGACTTCCTGACAGCGTCAATGGCACGGGGGGATTGGCGGCATCGTTGGCGCGACCCGGGCACGCCAGTTGGCCGCCACCACCGATCGCACCGCCCGTGCCCAGGACACCGCCACCACCGCCGGTGCCGACCCGTCCGGCGACACCGGCGCCACCGCGACCACCCGTCCCGGACGTCCCAGCAGTCGCCGCCGCGCCTCCGGTGCCTGGCGCACCGCCGCTGGCCGGCGCGTTGCCCCCGGTCGCCGACGCGCCTCCCGTCGCTGGCGCGCCACCACTGCCTGGCGCGCCCCCGCTGCCCGTCGCGCCCCCGCTGCCCGTCGCGCCGCCAGGCGCGGACCCACCGCCCGTCGCGGAGGCACCGCCCGTTCCAGACAAACCGCCGCCCGTCCCGCTGGAAGCGCCTCCGGAAGCAGAGCCCCCGGATCCGCCGCCGTTCACGGCCGGCGAGCACCCCAGCACCAGCGCGCCTGAACACGCCGCAAGCGCAACGGTACAAACAAAAAGGCAATGTCGGCGGGGGACGAACATTGAACGGCGAACCCGCGGGCCGGGTTCAACTTAGGAAGTGTCGTTGGCTCCCTCGAACGGGTCAAAATTCCACGATGGAACGGTCGCAATCGCGATGCGTTGCGTGGCTCGACCGGCCACCAACGCCTTGAATTCATCAACTCATCAACGCCTCAACGCTCAATCGGTGCTGGCGTCTCTGGGCGAATTCCTGCGCCAATCGCTGGTCCCGCGGCTGGCACGTCCCGCCCTTCCCCGGGCCGCAACGTCCAGAACCGTGGGCGGCTCTCGCCCCGACGCGCCAGCGCCGTCTCGAGGGCCTGCATCGGTTCGTCCTGTCCGTCATCGGCCAGCCGGAACGTCCCAAAGTGCATGCCGAGCACCGTAGCCGCGCCCAGTGTCTCGGCGGCCGACACGGCTTGCTCGGGGGAAACGTGTACGCGCGACATGAACCATTCGGGACGGAAAGCGCCGATGGGCAGCACGGCCAAGCGCGGGCTGCCGAAGCGTTTCCGGATCTCGGCGAAGTGTGGGCCAAAACCAGTGTCGCCCGCGAAGTAGATCGGCCCCGCGGGCCCTTGCACCACGTAGCCCAGCCACAACGTCTTGTCCCGATCGAACAGGCCGCGGTTGGAAAAATGTTGCGCGGGAACGCCCCAGATCCGCACCTCGGCCGTCAGGCTTTCGTTTTGCCACCAGTCGAGCTCGATGACGGATTCGATTCCGTTGTTTCGAAGCAGCGCGCCGTTGCCAAGGCCGACGAAAAAGCGGGGATGGTGCGTGGCGTGCAGACGCCGCAGCGTCGGCAGATCCATGTGGTCGTAGTGGCAGTGGCTGACCACCACCGCGTCGATGCGCGGCAGATCCTCGAAACGCAGCCCGGGCGGGTGGTGGCGGCGCGGTCCCACGAATGAGACCGGACTGGCCCGTTCCGACCAGATGGGATCGGAAAGCACGTTGACGCCATCCATCTGCAACAGCACCGTCGCGTGGTTGATGAAGGTGACGCGCGCGTCGCCGGTCGCGACCCGTGGTGGGGGCGGTAGCCCGGGGAGCACCGCGCGGTCCGTCCACGGGCCCGGCTTGCGTTCGAACTGCCACTTCAGAAAACCCCCGAAGCCACCGGCGTGCGCGGTCTCTTTTTGGTTTTGAAAGCGTTTTCCGTCGAAGTGATCCGAAACCGGACCGCTATAGCCCGCACTGGACAGCACGTAGCCGACCACCGTCGAAAACGCGGCGAACAACACCAACAGGGCCGCCAGCCCCAGGGCCAGTCGCTTGACCCACTTCCGCGCGGACGACTGCTTCCTTTGCAGTGACGCTGGTTCCAATCGACGGCTCATTTTCCGTGAACATAGCAGGCGTGCCCAGTATCCCTACCGTCGCTGTCATTCAAGGGGAGCACGTTTCTAGATGAATCAGAGCCAATTGAAACTCAGGCGACGCATGTTCCTGGGTGCCATGGGACTGGGGTTGTCGGCACCGTTGGCCTTCAGGATGTCGCGCATGGCCGTGGCACAGGCGGCCCCGCGCCCGCGCCGGTTGCTGATCGTCTACATCCCGCACGGAATGCCGGACGAACACTTCATGCCGGCCGGGGCGGATGGCGCCCTTGATTTGCTGCCGTCGCCGCTGGGGGTGCTGGCCCCGCTGGAACCGTACAAATCGCACCTGACTGTCTTGCGCGGGATCAGCATGAACGCCGGAGCGACGAATCATGCCGCCATCCGCGCCACGCTGACCGGTTTTCCGGAAGGCGCCGGCTCCGATTCGATCGATTCGTTGATCGCCGGTTCGCTGGGGGTGCCGTCCTACGCGCTTGGCACCGTGCCGTATTCGCAGGGCGCGGGTTTCTATCAGGACTGTTTTCTGCTGAAACAAGGCACCTGGGTCAGGCCCGAGGCGGATCCCGCCAAAAGCGCGGCGACGTTGTTCGCCAGCCTGGACAACGCCCCCAAACCCGCCGTGGACGAATCCGTGTTTCGCAACGAGGTGATGGCACTGACCGAGGGTGAAGTCGCGGCGGTGCACAGCACCCTGGCGGGCCTGACCAGCGAACAGAACAAATTGCAGGTCCATCTGGATGCCGTGCGTACGTTGAAGGCGCAACTGGCCAGCACCAAACCCGTGGTGACCAGCTGCCTCGGTCGTCCGACGTTGCCCGCGGTGGACGCTGCGCGCGGGTTGAACCCGCTTGACACCGCAAACTTTGCCAAGCTGCTGGACGCGAACCTGGAAATCATCGGACGCGCGTTCCAGTGTGGCACCGCCAAGGTCATGACCTTGCAGAACATGTACGTCAACGCGCAGATCAACATGGGCTTCGCGGGTGGGCCGGGGATCGCCAAGGAGCACCACGATCCAATCTCGCATTCGTGGGACACGGCGGGGCGCGCCGATTTCGCGACCGTGCAGCGCTGGTTCTACGAAAAAATCGCGACCAAGCTCGTTAAGTATCTGGCCGAGACCGATGATTTCGCGGACAGCACGCCGCGCAAGCTGATCGACAACACGCTGATTTGCGTGTGCAGCGAAATTTCGGACGGTGCCAATCACAACTCGGACGCGTCGGACGTCTGGGTGAACGGGAAGGCCATGCCCACGTCGCTCCCGATCGTGTTGATTGGCGGCGGGAGCGGATACCTGGCGCAGAAGACCGGTGGGCGCATCGTGGACGTCAAACGTATGCACACCGATGTGCTGGCTACGCTGGCGGACGCCATGGGCGTGCCGCTGACGAAGATCGGCGCGCAGGCCGTCAAGCCCATCATCGAGGTGACGGTGTGATCGTCGCGGGTTCCAGCAAGCGTTCAAGGCGGACGGCCGGAGTATCGCCGCTGATGTTGGTGGCGATCGGCGCCGCCGGCGTCCTGGTCGGCGCCATGGGATGCGCGGGGGATGTGGATCCCGGATCCTCGGGCAGCGGAGGCAGCGGAATAGGCGGAAACGGCGGCACGGGCGCTGTGGGCGTCGGGGGAACCGCGCCGACGCCCGCGGTGACGACATTGTCCGCCTGTACGACACCCGGTTTGGAACCGCCGCTGATGCGCCGATTGGGTGCGACCGAATTCGCGCGCACCATTCAGGACGCGTTTTCCACGATACCGACGACCGACTGGTCGTCGCAGATCAGGCTGGGGGTAGACACGCTGTCGTCGCTGCATCTGGGCAACGACGCATCGGTATTGTTGGTCGGCAAACAAACCGCCGAGGAAATTCTGTCGTCCGCCGAAGCGATTGCGACCACGGTGACCGCGACCGCCAACCTGAACACGGTGTTGCCGTGCGCCGCCGCCACACCCAACGAAACCTGCGCGGGCACGTTCGTATCGACGGTCGGGAAGCGGCTGTTCAGACGCGCCTTGGCAGCCGATGAACGCGAGCGGTACCTCGCAACCTATCGCAGCGTAGCTGGTCGTTCCGATTTCAAGACCGGTATCAAGTGGGCGCTGGTCGCGATGATTCAATCGCCACGGACGTTGTACCGGAGCGAGGTCGGTACCAAGGTCGGCACCACCTACAGCCTGTCTCAAGTCGAAATCGCCAGTCAGCTTGCCTACGATTTTGGGGGCGGGCCGCCCACGGACGCACTGTTGGGTCGCGCTGAACGGAACGAACTAGGCGATCCCACCGTCCTGGTGACCGAAGCGCGCGCGTTACTGGCGACGCCCGGAGGGCGGGACGTGTTGAGGCGGTTCTACCGGCAGTGGAGCAAGTACGAACGCGTCGCGAACGAGGTCAAGAACAACGTCGCCAACTTCGACGTCCTGCGGGGCGCGATGCTGGACGAGACCCAGCGGTTCATCGACGAGGTCGTCGTGAATCGTCAGGGCAAGGTCGCCGATCTGCTCACGGCATCGTTCACGATGCTGAACGGTCCCCTGGCCCAGCTGTACGGCTACGGCAACGCGACGGCGGCGGCCATGGATTGGACGGAGGTCAACCGACCGGCCACCTTCGGGTTGGGATTGCTGGCGCAAGGATCGATGCTGGCGGGAAACGCACACGGTGATTCGTCGTCCCCGACCTTGCGCGGGCTGGTGGTGTTCGAACGCCTGCTTTGCAACGAACGGCCCCCGGTTCCCGCGAACGTGCCCCGCATCGAGGAACCCAGTCCCGGCGCGAAAACGACGCGCCAACGGTACGAAACCGCACACGCCGGCAGCGGCGCCTGCAATGTGTGTCACCTGAAGTTCGATCCCATCGGATTCGCGTTCGAACACTTTGACGAGGTCGGAAGATACCGTGCCGCCGAAGGGGGCCTTCCCATCGATGCGACGGGGCGCGCGCTGGCGCCCGACGGCTCGGTGTTGACCAGCTTCGATGGTCTGACGGATCTGGCCACCAAGCTGGGCGCGCTGCCGCAGGTATCGAACTGCATCGGCGGCTTCATCGAAACGTATACGTTCGGTGGAGGCGGCGGACAGTCATGTCTGGCTCCCGATGCGCGCAAGGGCCTGACCGAGGGGCGCTACGGGTTGCTGGAGTTCACGGCTCAACTGGCGGCGTCACCGAACTTCGTGCGGCGCACGGCTCCTTGACGGACGTGGCATAGCCCCTCGGGTCATGCCCGACGAACGCAAACCGGCGGACCGCCAGGATCCCACGCGACGCTCGCTGAAGGTGGTCGGGACGCCCGAGCTGCTGCGGGATCCCGTCTGCGGCATGATTGGTGCCCGCCGATGCGCCCCTGCGAACCACATTCGCGGGCCAAACGTACGTCTTTTGCAACCCGCGTTGCCTGGAGCGCTTCACACAAGATCCGCGCGCGTACCTGAACGAGAAGCCAAGTCCGCCACCCAGCAGACAGGGGGCCGCCCCGGCGCGCCCAGCGACTGCGTATGCGATCTTGTCGGCGATCTTGCCGGCGATCTTGCCGGCATGACTGACGCCGCGTCCGTCGACAATCCCGAACTGGTCAACATGAAGGGGCGGCTGTAGATCTCCGGATCGCTGTCCGCGGCCCTGGCGCCCGCCTTGACCCAGGCCCAGGTCGGCATCGCCATGGGCACGGGAACCGACGTCGCCGTCGAAAGCGCCGGAGTCACCTTGGTGAAGGGCGATCTGCGCGGCATCGTCCGCGCGCGACGCCTGAGCCGGGCCACGATGACCAACATCAAGCAGAATTTATTCTTCGCCTTCGCCTACAACTGCCGCGGCGATGTCACTTAGCTCGGTGTCGGTGATCGCCAACGCGCTTCGCCTGCGCCGAACGCGCATCTGACCCCCGCGCGTCAGGGGACCACCCGCCTACCGGCACTGCCGCGAAAGCTCATACTCTGATCCGACGATTGTTCCGTAGCGACGGCTACGGCATAACCGCACACGCGACCAAAGCGTCGGTTCTCGACGTCGGCTTCGCCTGGATGGTGCACCCAACGTCGTAGCAGACCTGTAGAGCCTGACCGCCCAAACACGCGGCGCTTGGCTGCAACTCCCAGCAGGGGTGGGTGGCGTCGGTGCCCGCCCTTCCCGGCGCGCAGGACGGAACGAACGTCTCCGACGCCACCGCCGGATTCGCGGTGCTGAACGTCCTTTGCGTCACGTCGCAATCCGGGGCCCCGGCGTCCGTCGTCAGGATGGTGCCCTCGACACACTGGACGTCCAGGGCGTTTCGGATGACGTTCGCGATGTTGGTCATCGCTGGAGCAAAGTCGTTGGCGCAAATACTGTCCATCACCGAATTGGGAAACGCGTCCAACCACTGCTTGATGCGGATCCCCGGATCGGCATATTCGGGTACGTTGGGATCAGCCGTGGCTTGCGTGCACGAGTGCATCACCGCCGGCTGGGTTTCGCCACCGCCCGAAACCAGAGCCGTGGAGGTCGTTCCCACGATGTAGGGTGCTACCGGACCGGCGATGGCGGCGACCAGCACCTGGCTGGGGACCTCCTTGAGTCCCTTGAGAAACGACACGAAGTCGCTGACCTTGGTCAGCACTCCGTCTTCCGCCGAAACGCAGTTGGACAGTGTTGTGTTCGTGGTGGGCGGGTTGTGCGGGGGCTTCATCCCTCCACAAAGGTGGCCAAACTCGTTGCACCGGTACGACTGAAGGCCCCCCAGCGCGACACCCTGAAACCGCCCCGGCTGTGCCGACACATCGGCCAGCCTCTGAACCCCCGGATCGAACAGCATCGAGTCGACAGGAACCGAGCAGTCGTCTTCGTTCGTGACCATGACAATCGCCAAATACGCCTCAGGGCGCAGGAAGCCACCGTTGTCGGGATCGCCGGGCGTCTTGGCCTTTTCCAGTGCCAGTCGGGTGTTGTCGAATTGATGCTCGAATCCGCAGCCTTCGTCGCCGATGCTGGCGATGCAGGTGAACACGTCGGCGATGTCGCCTTCGAAGTTGTTCACCCGCCCACCGGGGGCTTCCGGATCGGCAACCGACGAGATGAACGTCTGGCCGGCGTGCAACATGGTGCATGCGCCCCGGTGTTGGAAGGCGCCGTTCGTGTTGCCGACGGTGTTTGGACGACAGCCTGGCACGTCGCCCGCGGCCCCGGCCCCCAGCGACGACGAAATGACGGCCACGTGTAGATTCGGCAATCCGCCCGGCTTGAACACGTTCATGAAGTCGGGCAGCCGGGCCGCCATCTTTGCTTGCAGCGGAAGCATCGATTTTGAATCGTCGACCACGAACAGCAGATCCAGATCGCGGTTGACCGACTGGACGAACCGCTTCTTGATGACCTGACTGGGTCCGCCCACGGGGGCGACCAGTTTTCGCGCGCTGCAGGCCCACAGCGCCGGAACGATCGCGGCCAAGGCCGCCCAGCGCAGGCACCTCCAGCGAAGCCCACGCCCACCCAAACCGCGCCGACGCGAATCAGCCTGCGAGACATTGAACGGATCACGGCTCATCGGATTCCTCCTCGACAATGCTTTGTGGTCGCAACCGCGACGTGTCCCCGACGCGCGCCGGCCACGGCCCGCCCGCGGCAAACGCGCGCGCGTGCCTACCTGGTGGTGCATGGCTGGTCCGTGGACACGCGATCACGCTTCGCGTGTCGTGTCGTCTCGTGTGGTGAGCTGGCTTTTGCGACGTGACGGTCTCACGTCGTCAAACCGTGCTCGGGGACGATCCGTCGCTGTTGCTTCCCGTTTCTAAGAAGTACTGTCACCGGCGGGCTCCAATGTTGGTCAACTATTTTCGGGACGACGTCACGCTTCCCGTCGATGCCCGGGGTCGGCCGGTGCCCGCGGCCTTCCTGTTCAACCTGCCGGCCGCGGGGTAGGAGTGGCCGGGTGTCCTTGATCCCCTTGCCTCCATCGGCCCTAACCAACGTGGCGGACACCCTGGCGCTGGCGCTGGGGCACCAATCCGACAAGGCGGCGGTGATCGTTTCCGACCAACGGTCTGACCTGTCGCGCCTGCTTTCCCTGACCTACCGGGCGTCGCTTCCGGATGCCGTGCATCTTGACTTCGACAGCGTGTCACCGACGGAGATCATGGAAGCGTTCGGGGCGCTGTCACGTTCGGACCTGGTGGTCCTGATTCAGTCGACCAGCTTTCGGCTGGAGGCATTCCGCATCCGGGTCGAGCTGTTCAAACGGGGTCTGAAGGTTATCGAGCATCCGCATCTGGCCCGCATGCTGCCTGCCGAGCACGTCACCTATGTCGACGCGCTGGCCTACGATCCCGCGTACTACCGCATCGTCGGGCCGGCGTTGAAACAACGCATCGATCGCGCCGCCGGCGCCGTCGTCGACAGCGGTGGCGAAAGTCTGATCTACGAATCTGGTCTTGAGCCCGCCAAGCTGAACATCGGCGACTATGCGACCATGGCCAACATCGGTGGCCAGTTCCCGATCGGGGAGGTGTTCACCGAAGCAAAAGATCTGGAACGGGTGAACGGACGCGTGCGTATCTTCGCGTTTGGCGACACCGATTTTCACGTCAACGTTCCGGACAACCCCATCACGTTGACGGTTCGGAACGGCAAGGTCGTCGAGATCACCGATGGAACCGAGGCCTTCGAACGCGTGACGGCGCAGATCCGGGCGGACGAAGACCTGTGGGTGCGCGAACTGGGATTCGGGATGAACCGCGCCCTGACCCGCACGCGTCGGGTCAGCGACGTCGGCACCTACGAACGGATGTGCGGGATCCACCTGTCGCTCGGCGCCAAACACGGGGTCTACGACAAGCCGCAGTTGAAACGCCGACACACCAAATATCACGTCGACGTCTTCGTTGTGACCGAGGCCGTGATTCTGGATGGGGCCACCGTCTACCGTGACGGCGGTTGGTGCGTCTGAACACCCGCGCCACCTTCAAGACAAGGGCGCAGTCGGTTGCTTGCGAACCGGCCGGTCGACAACTGATGGTCGCCTAGTCGGCGGACTTCACCCACGCCGCGTACCAGAAGTCGCGGAGCGCGGCGGCCCCGTGGGCAAGGCGCTCGCAGACAAACGTCTTGGCTTCCGGCGGCTCGTGTCCCGTGCCAAAGGGACTGGCTTTGTCCATCGCATATAGGGGCCCGACGTAATCGTGGGCTTCGCGGATGTGCTCGATCGCAGCGTCCAGCCACGGCCCACGCTGCCGGACAGCCCCCACCATCGGCGCGAAATCCTTCTCCTCGATGGCGCCGTTGACGTAGGCCACCTCGAAACGCGCGTGAACGCCCTTGCCGTCGTAACCCTTCGGATTCGGAAACCCCGGGGTCCAACCGTCGAAATGGATGGTGGTGTGCAGCGGCATGGCGATATCCGTGACGAAGTGACCCATGGTGCCCGCGATGTAAATGATGTTCTGCTCGATCTGGCGCTTCTTGCGGCGTTCGATCGGCGTACCCTCCGGGGCCTTGCGCCACTGGATGAATCCGACCGTCAACAGATCGGCGTGTTCGGCAATCGCATAGGGCGCGAAGCGAACGTCCTGGATGCGTCGTACGGCACCTCCGGTGCGCAGCTTTCCAACCTGGGCCAGCGCGAAGGCGAAGCGATCAGGCGGCAGCGGCAGCTTCACGTCCTCCAGATTGAACGAGTGGTCGTTGTCGGAAGACCCCTTCAACGCCGGATCACGTTTGCCCTCGCGCCAACGATCGGGCTCCTGGCACAGATACCCCAGTTCAACATCGGCCTTCCGAAAAAAGGCCGGCATGTCGACGGGCAGGCCGCGCGCGGCCACCCGGGCGGTCATCTCGTGCCCCTTGTCGCCCCACGCCCCCGCCCTCCCGGGGAGGGTGAACATGCCCGCTATCAAGGCGTAGGACGTCGCCGCAACCATGCATTGTCGTCCGTGCCGTCGGTGCTGTCCCTGCCGTCGCATCGGCGTATTATCGCCGTCACCTGGGCGACCGCAACAGATGGAAACTGGCGTTCTGCTGGTCCGCCCGTGTAGCCTGATGGTCGTGGAAAGCCGCAAGGCCTGGAGAAACCGCGACCCCAGCGCTGGCGAAGGCGTTTTGGCATTGCTGGAGACGCTGCGCAATGGCCTGGGCGCCGAGCGCGTTGGTCTGTTCGACGATGATCGGGCCGATCCTGATCCCGATTCAGCGCGGGGTGCGCTCAACTTCTGGGACGCGTTCGACCAGCGTCCGTGCAATCAGATCGACTGGAAAAACTGGTACCGGGATCTGAAGCAGCATGGCCGCATCGAGACCACGTGCGGTTGTGGCGGTTCCCACCGCCTGTGCGGATTTCTGATCCACGGACGCTGGGCCCTGTTGATCGTCGCCCCGCCGGCCTTGCTTGGCGGCGGCGCGGCAGCCATCGCGTCATCTCTCCTCGCACTCACGGCAAGACTTCCCCCGGCGCGAACCGCCGCCGAACGAGAGGTGGCCGCCCGCTACGAGGACGAGCCCTCGACGGAAGCACCGACGGCCGGCGGACCCGTCTGGTGGGTCCGCAAACTTCCCCCTCAGTAGCGACAACACGGACGCCAACCCGGCGGTGTAGACGATCTCGTGCGGCGTCACATTGACGTTCGCCAGCAGCACGCCCCTGACCGGAGCTATCACGACTGTGCTACCGCGCGAACGCGGACTTGATGAACTTCAGCGCAGCGTCCCAGGATTTTTTGTCTGCCTCCGCGTTGTAGGCCAGAGCGTCCATGCCTGCCTTGCCGGCGTCGGGATTGGTAAAGCTGTGTTTGGCGCCGGGATGACCGACAACCTCGACCTTGGCGCCTGCGTCCTTCATCTCTTTCTTGAAGGCCTCGACCTGTTCCTTCGGGACAAAGGGATCCGCCTCGCCCGTCTGCACCAGGATCCGGGCCTTCACCTTGCCCTTCTGGGCCGACCCGGCTCCCGCCGCAAGGTTGCCGTGGAAGGTCACCACCGCACGCAAATCGTCACCGGCACGCGCCCTGATCAACGCGACGGCGCCGCCGAAGCAATAACCGAACGCGCCCAGCTTGGCGGCGTTCACCTGAGGTTGCTTTTTCAACACCTCCATAGCCGCATCGAAGCGCGCCGAAACGACCTGCTGGTCCTTCATCACGGCCTCCATGAAGGCCGTGGCGTCTTTCGGATGTGTCGCCAATTTGCCCTTGCCGTACATGTCCAGCGCGAACGCGACATAGCCGGCCTTGGCCAGGCGTGACGCCTGATCGCGGGCGTGCTGGTTGTGACCCCACCATTCGTGGATGATGAGGACTCCCGGGCGCTTGCCCTTGGCGGCGTCGTCGTAGGCCAGGAAACCTTGAAGCGCGGTGTCGCCCTGCTTGTAATCGATCTCCTGCGTCTTGACCTCGGCGCGCGCGCCGCCGGCCTTCCCCAGACAAACCGACGCCGCCAGTAGGGCAAGTCCGGTTCCAAGACTCCTTCGCGACAGCATCATGGTGGCCTCCTGGTCGGTGGTGACTGGTCCCGTGTCTAACACAGGAAAACCAATCCGGACCGGCTGTCGCTGGTCCGAAGGTCGCGGTCAGCTGTTGGCACGCCAGATCGACGCCGACGCGCCGTGCGCCCCAGATCATCTGGGCGTTAGGAATGCCCCCGCTTGAGGCCCTCGGCCTAAGCCTTGAGGGCGGTGAGCTCGCCGGGGTTGGTGATCCCCTTCGCCACGTCGCTGGTGTCCATGGTGCCGAAGGTCGTGACCGGGGCCCAGCCAGGCTTGGCCGAACCGATGGCGTTCAGCAAGGTCACGTGCAGCTTGTTAAGCGGCACGTTGCCGGTATTCGAGCCGGTATTGAAACTGACCGCGGTGCCGGTGGCGCAGCTAGCTTCGCTGTTTCCGGTTCCCAGCGTCTTGGTATCGAGGTTCACCGATACACCTTGCTTCAGGTACCCGCCTGCACTCCCAGCGATCACGATGGGCAGGTTGTTGTTGTTGTGGGCATTCCCGTCGGCCAGCTCGGACAGCCACATGACCGCCGAGTTGTCGAGCATGGTGCGATCGCCCTCCTTGATGCTGTCGACCAGTCCGACCAGTTTCGCGAAACGCCCCGCGTACCAGTTGTCGATCTGCGCGATGTTGTCGATGACACCGGGAGCGCACGTGCCACCCACCGCCACCGTCCCGTTGCGGTGCGAAAGCCCGTGATGGTCGTACTCGTGGGTCATCCCGTCGAAGTTGAACGTCACGAACCCCGGCCACTGAAGAATGATCATCCGATTGGCGTCGCACATCATCGTCAGGGCGATGAGGTTGATCATCATGTCGCCGCCCAGCGTGAAGGCCGTTCCGGCCGTCCGTGCGCCCGCCGCCTTGACGGTGGCGTCCGTGATACCAAGCGCGGTGGCGTTGGTTGCGTTACAGGCGGCCGAAACAACCTTCACCTCGGTCTGCCGAAGCAAGGCAAGCCAGTCATCGACCTTCTTCTTGTCGGACATACTCATGTTCTGGCGCTTGAACGCGTCCAGGTCGCCCTTGACCATGTCGATGATGCTGTTTCCCTGACTGATGCGGTAGTCCGTGGTGGTCGTCGTGGTGGTGGGGGTGCCTGTAACGAAGGCCCCTGTCAGGGTCTTGAAGACGTTGGCGGGGTTGGCCTCGGCCGTATAGGGGGTGTTGGCAGCGCTGTAGGAGATGATGCCCTTGACGTTGGCGAAGGCATTGCCGACACTGAGCACCAGCGGGGTCTTGGTGCCGGGATTGACAAGCTCGGCGGCCACATGGTCCAGCGATCGCGACGTGGCGTAGTGACTCCCGGCCGGATCGATGGGCGCCCCCGTCAGCTTGGACCCCATGCCCTGATCGTGCGGATCGAAGTAGCCGTTGATCATCCCTTTCGGGAACATCGCGAGTCCGCGGGGGAACAGTAACTTTGACGCGTAGGGGGCAAGTCCCGCCAAGGTCGTTCCCGTCAGAGCAGAGGCGTCGATGGGGCCGTTTTCGACCTTCGGGAACCAGCGGTTCGTTAGGCAACCGTTGTTGGTGTAGAAAACCACCAGTCGCCGAGGAGTGGACGCCGCCTGCGCCTTCGCAGTGCGCTGTAACGAACTCAAGAAGGGCGCTGCGAGCGCCGCGCCAGCCACGCCTTTGAGTAATTGTCTGCGTTTCACGGCAACTCCTTTGCTCGATAACGGAACGACTGACTCTGGGTGAGATCGGTTATCAGGCCGACGACCGTGTAGCCGTCCTGGTTCAACTTGGCGGCGAGACTTTGCGCCGTACATGTGTCCTGACTGTTAAGAGGACGTTCGTAGGCAAACTGCACCCACTTCTGTGCGTAACACCCCTGGGCTTCCGGCGATGCCGCGATCTTGGTCATCAAGTCCACCGCGCCCGTAACCGGCACCGCGGTCGCGCCGATCTGGACGTTCGCCGTCGTGTTGGTCGGCATCCCCGCCTCCGTCGGCTGATAGGCCCCAACGGCGTCGTAAGCCTCGAGGGCGAAGCCGGTCGGGTTGATGACCGAGTGATGGCAATCCATGCACGCCGCGGCCGCTGTCTGCGCCGTGACGCGCTCGCGATTGGTCGCGCCCGTCGTGGGCAATGGAGTGCCCTCGACGCCGGGAGGTGGCGGCGCGATCGTCGTGCAGAGAACCTCCTTCTGGATAAAGGCCCCGCGCAGAATCGGAGAGGGCCGGTTGAACAGCGAGTACGACGCCAGGAAACCGGCGCGGGTGAAAATGCCCGCGCGCGTCGCCGGGTCGAGATCGACCTGCACCAGGTTCGCGCCGTACTGCGCGGCGTTCAGACCGTACAGCGGTGCCAGCGTCGCGTTGACAAACCCAACCGGCGAGGTGAGGAGATCCTTGAACGTCCCCGCCTTGTCGAAAACGACGTAGTCGAAAAAGCGATTGGTCTCTTCGGTCAACAGAGGGACCATCGCTTGAGTGAACGCCGGGTAAAGGACCGGATCGCGCATGATGCTGGCCCAGCGCGTGCCCTCGCCCATGTGCGCATAGTGCTGATGGAACTCGGTCACCTTCGTCCGCGCCTTCGGGTCCTTCAACATCCGCTGCGCCTCGGTCAGGATCCCCTCCGGTGTCCCCAGCTTGTTGCCGGCGGCGGCTGTGAACAGCGCCGCGTCAGGCATGCTGCCCCACAACATGTAGGACAGGCGGGACGCCACCTCGTAGCTGTTCAACACGAAGTTCGCGCCGTCCGCCGTCGCCGAAATTTCCGCTTTGGTCAGGAAGGAGGGCGACAACAGGAAGGTCCGAAGCAGCAGCTTGACCCCCTCGTCGAAGGTTCCCGTCGCTGTCAACGTGGCCCGGTTGGTGTACATCGCCACGAAGCGAGTGGTCTCGTCCGCCGTCAGTGGGCGTCGGAATGCGCGCGGTCCGAACTGGTCGATGAACTGGCGCGCGCACGCGGCGCCGTCCCCAGTGGCCGCGCAGGGAATCACCTTGGCGCGTGCGGCGGTATCAGCCAGGAGTTGGGTCGACAGCGCGTCGGCGGCCGCCTGGTACCCGTCCCACGCCCGCTGGTCGACGCTTCCCAGCGTGTCCGGTGCCAGCATCGTCGACGGTTGGAGCGACGTGGTCGTCGACGTCAGTTGGAGCAGGTCCCGCACCGTGTTGTCGTATTGCACGCGCGTCAACCTCGGAAGCTGCGAGGTTTTGGGGATGCCCTGCACACACACGGCGGGATTGGTGCCTGCGCCCCCAGGCCCCACCACGGTCGTCCCCGCGCCACCTGTGCCCACGACAGGCACCCCCGCGCCACCGGTACCCACGACGGTCGAAGCACCCGATCCGGTACCTGTGGCGTTGCCGGTCCCGGTCGTATTGCCGGTTCCGGTACCGGTGGCATTGCCGGTCCCTGTCCCGGTCGCATTCCCGGTTCCCGTGCCGGTGGCGTTGCCCGTGCCGGTCCCGGTGGGACTACCGTTGCCAGAACCCGCGCCAGGGCCAACAACCCCGGTGCAACCGGATAGGCCGGTCAGCAGGACTCCCGAAAGAAGACAATGCATGGAACGCGTCATGTGCATCTACCCTTCTGCCGCCGGCACAGCGATCAGCACTCGAAGGTTTGGGGGGTTCCGCGCTAGCCGCGGCTTTCGCGGGCCATGTGCCATGTGTGGTGCAGGCCTTGCCGGAGATAGTCGTAGTGGCGTTGCGGGACCAATCACGCAGTCGGGGTGATCTCGCGGAGGATCCGCGTAACTACGACGCGTCGTACTAGTCGGCGGCTCCTCCGATGAAGCGACATCGCGGAGGTGCCAAAAAAACAAGGCCTCCTGGGAGGCGGCCTTGTCGTGGTTTGTGCAGGTCCTCCGAGGCGGGGTCCGACACCGGGGTCGATTACGCCGGCCGGTGCCTACGCCTTGAGGGCGTCGAGTTCGCCGGGGTTGGTGATCCCCTTGGCCACGTCGTTGGTATCCATCGTGCCGAACGAGGTGAACGGCGCCCCGTTGTTCCTGGCGCCAATGGCGTTCAGCAGGGTCACGTGCAGCTTGTTGAGCGGCACTCCTCCGCTACCACCAAAGCCTCCTCCACCACCTCCAGGAGTGGTGGTGGTCGTGGTGGTGGTCGTGAGAGTCACCGACTGGCCTTGTTTGAGATAGCCACCCGCGCTCCCGGCAATGACAATCGGCAACTTGTCGTTGTTGTGCGCATTCCCGTCGCCAAGTTCCGGCAGCCACATGACCGCGGAATTGTCTAGCATGGTGCGATCACCTTCCTTGATGCTGTCGAGGAGGCCGACCAGTTTGCCGTACCGTTTGCCGTACCAGCGGTCGATTTCCCAGATCATGTCCTCAACACCAGGCAACGGGGTACCACCGACCGCGTTGGTCCCGTTGCGGTGCGACAGGCCGTGATGGTCGTACTGATGGGTTAACCCATCAAAGTTGAAGGTCACAAAGCCCGGCCATTGAAGAATGATCACCCGGTTAAGGTCGCACATCATCGTCAGAGCGATGAGGTTGATCATCATGTCACCGCCCAGCGTGAACGCCGTTCCGGCGGTGCGCGATCCGGCCGCCTTGACCGTGGCGTCCGTTATGCCGAGCGCGGTCGCGTTGGCGGCGTTGCACGCAGCCGAAACGACCTTCACCTCGGTCTGGCGAAGCAAGGCGAGCCAGTCATCGACCTTCTTCTTGTCCGCCATGCTCATGTTCTGGCGCTTGAAGGCGTCCAGATCACCCTTGACCAGGTCGATGATGCTGTTGCCCTGGGTCACACGATAATCCGCTGCGGTCGTCGGAGTTCCTGTGCTTACGAACGCACCGGTCAAGGACTTGTAGACGTTGGCGGGGTTGGCCTCAGCCGTGTAGGGAGTGTTGGCTGCGCTGTAGGATACGATTCCTTTCACGTTGGCGAAGGCATTGCCCACCGTGAGCACCAGAGGGGTCTTGGTGCCCGGATTGACAAGTTCCGCGGCCACGTGGTCGAGCGACCGCGACGTTGCGTAGTGGCTCCCGGCAGGGTCGATCGGTGCCGCCGTCAACTTGGACCCCATGCCCTGATCGTGTGGATCAAAGTAGCCATTGATCTGCCCACGCGGGAACATTGCGAGTCCGCGTGGAAAGAGCAGCTTCGACGCCTGGGCCGCGACCGGCTCGAGCGTGGTTCCCGCCAACGAGGCGGCATCCACCGCTCCGCTTGTAACCGCCGGTCCCCATTTGGGAATGATGCAGCCGTTGTTCGTATAGAAAATCACCAAACGCCGGGGAGCGGCGGCCGCTGCCGTCTGCGCCCGTGCGGTTCGCTGCAAAGAACTTAGGAATGGTGCCGCAAGCGCCGCACCGGCCACGCCTTTGAGTAGTTGTCGTCGTTTCATGGCAGTTCCTTTGCTCGATAACGGAAGGACTGGCTCTGGGTGAGATCGGTTATCAGGGCAACGACCGTGTAGCCGTCCTTGTTCAGATTGCTCGCCAACGTCTGAGCGGTGCAGGCATCCTGGCTGTTGAGCGGGCGTTCGTAGGCGAACTGCACCCACTTCTGGGCGTAACACCCCTGGGCTTCCGGCGAGGCGGCGATCTTCGCCATCAGATCCACCGCACCGGTGACCGGCACGGCCGTCTTGCCGATCAGGACGTTGGCCGACGTGTTGGTCGGCATTCCCGCCTCAGTCGGCTGGTAGGCCCCGACCGCATCGTATCCCTCCAGCGCGAAACCTGTCGGGTTGATGACCGAGTGATGGCACTCCACGCACGCCGCGGCCGCTGTCTGCTCCGTCACGCGCTCGCGGTTGGTCGCGCCCGTTGTAGGCAACGGCGTGCCTTCCACGCCCGGCGGAGGCGGCGCGATCGTCGTGCAAAGAATTTCCTTTTGGATAAAGGCACCACGCAGAATCGGAGAGGGCCGGTTGAAGAGCGAGTACGAAGCCAGGAAGCCGGCGCGGGTGAAGATGCCCGCGCGCGTCGCCGGGTCCAGATTGACCTGCGTCAGACCTGCGCCGTACTGCGCGGCGCTTAGTCCATACAGAGGCGCCAGCGTCGCGTTCACGAACCCAACCGGCGAGGTCATCAGATCCTTGAACGTCCCGGCCTTGTCGAAAACCATGTAGTCGAAGAACCGGTTCGTCTCCTCCGTCAGCAGAGGAACCATTGCTTGGGTAAACCCAGGGTACAAGGCCGGATCGCGCATGATGCTGGCCCAGCGCGTGCCCTCGCCCATGTGCGCATAGTGCTGATGGAACTCGGTCACCTTGGTCCGCGCCTTCGGGTCCTTCAACATCCGCTGCGCCTCGGTCAGGATCCCCGCCTGCGTCGTCAGCTTGTTGCCGGCGGCGGCTGTGAACAGCGCCGCGTCAGGCATGCTGCCCCACAACATGTACGACAGGCGGGACGCCACCTCGTAGCTGTTCAACACAAAGTTCGCGCCCTCGGCCGTCTCCGACATTTCCGCTTTGGTCAGGAAGGATGGTGACAGCAGGAAACCTCGGAGGATCAGCTTGACCCCCTCGTCAAAGGTTCCCGTCGCCGTCAACGTCGCACGGTTGGTGTACATCGCCACGAAGCGATTGGTTTCGTCCGTGGTCAGCGGCCGTCTGAACGCACGCGGTCCGAACTGGTCGATGAACTGACGTGCGCAGGCCGCACCATCCCCGGTTGCCGTGCAGGGAATCACCCGGGCGCGTGCCGCGGTATCAGCCATAAGCTGCGTCGACAGCGCGTCGGCGGCGGACTGATACCCGTCCCACGCCCGCTGGTCCACGCTTCCTAGAGTATCCGGCGCCAGCATCGACGACGGTTGGAGCGACGTGGTCGTCGTCGTCAATTGCAGCAGATCTCGTACCGTGTTGTCGTACTGCACGCGCGTCAGCCGCGGGAGCTGCGACGTCTGCGGCACGCCCGGCACGCACGCGGTCGGGACAGCCACGGTGCCCGGCACTGTTCCCGCGCCTCCGGGGGTGGTGGGCGTTCCGGGTGTCCCGGTGCCCGTTGCCGGGCCCGTGCCCGGGCTCACGCCGGGACCAACTATCCCGGTGCATCCGGCCAAGCCGGCCACCAGCAACCCCGTAAGACCCCGATGAATAGAACGCGTCATTTGCATCTTACCCTTCTGCCGGCGGCGCAACGATCAGCACTCGAAGGTCATGACTGCCGCGGGAGCGACAGCTGTAAAGAGCTGTGTGTGGTGCAGCCCTTGATTGGTTGGTTGTGCGGGCGTTGACCCACCAATCACCTACGGGGTGTGATCTCGCACCAGCGCTGCGATTGACGACGCGACGTCCCAGCACGCGCAACTAGGCGCCGCGGTTGCGCAACTTGGCTGTAGCGTCCCCGTCAGCGCCCGCGCGCGATTCGCGCGCTCGCGTTCTTCTCCAGCGCTTCAATACGTTTCGTCATCGCGTGGTTTTCGCGTTCCAGAATTTTGATCCGTTCGCGCTCGGCCTGTAGCAAGCGATCGAGTGCCTGAATCGCCGCCAGCGCGACGCCGTGGCCGTCGACGGAGTGGTAGGAGCGATCGCTGTCACCCAGACCAAAGCTGGCATAGAAATCCTGCGCCATCGGACCCAGGTGGCGAACGCCGGCGGGCTCGTTGATGTAGCTCCACGTCGAGATTGGCAACCGGTTGACCTTGGCCAGGATGTCCTTCGGATCAATGGCCGAGATGTCTCTCTTAACGTTGCGATCGCTGACGCAAAGGGGCGCGCATCCCGTGGGGCAAGTCGGCGCCAACGCGGTCGGGTGATGACAGGTGGGAAATCCCGAGACCGGTCCCTGGCTGTCGCAGCACAGATCGCCGGCCGGGCAGCAGGACGATCCGCAGCAAGTCGAATTCTGGTTGCACAGCTGGACTCCAGAGCAGGGCGGCTGTTGGCATGTTCCCGAGGCGCAGTAGGAATCCGACCCCTCGCACCGGCGGCCGCAGGCCCCGCAGTTGAACGGATCGTTTTGCACATTCACGCAGCTTGTGCCGCAACAGGTTCGACCAACGGTGCAGGCCATGTTGCACGGGCTTTGTCCCCCGGTCCCGCCGCCCGTGCCCCGGCCTCCGGTGCCGCCGCTGCCCCTGCCCCCCGACGCCGCGCCGCCGCTTCCCGTTCGACCCCCGCTTGCCATGGCGCCACCCATTCCGCGGCCGCCTGTTCCGATGCCGCCAGAACCGCTAGTGCCAGCGGAGCCGACGGCGCCGCCCGACCCCACGTTACCGCCCGAGCTTGTCCGGCCGCCCGTACCGACGGATCCTCCCGAAGCAAGACCACTATCGACATCCCCCAAACCACTGGTTGACAGACCACAACCCGGAAGCAGTCCCATGATGCCCACCGCCAACAATGGCCGCAGGCGCAACCGCCAACCCGCACCTCGCGATGTTTCTCCACTGGGATTTGGTGTCATGGGAGTCCTCCGAGAGTCAGGGTTCCGCCGAACCAGCCGCCACAATCAAACGTAAGGGGCCGACACATCCGCGATGCGCCGACAAGTCCATTGCCCTCTAGAGATCATAACCAGCCGTTACCCGGTTCGCCGTCCGGAAAGCCAAAGGTCCTCAAATCAATCCATGGCGGCAATGCTCAACCTGGATGTGGTTTTGCTAAGTTAACGGTAACTTTAGCGGTTTTATTGACACCGGGGACGCAGATCGTGGTTAGTATTCCCCCTGATGACTATCCCCCGTCATTGGAGTTTGCGAAATCCTTGTTCGATTCTCGCAACAGGCCTTCTTCTATTTTCCTCCTGTCTCGTTGGGATCGACGCTGAACCAGACGATCTCGACGGTGGCGCTGGTGACGCTCCCCGCCTGGGCGGCACGGGCGGTGCCGTGTCGGGCAACTCGGGTGGAAGCACGGGCAGCGGTGGAAGCATCGTTTCGGGCTCAGGAGGAAACAGCACGGGCAGCGGTGGCAACGTTGTTTCCAGCACCGGGGGTAACGCGGGCACCGGCGGAAGCACGGGCACCGGTGGAAACACGGGCAACGGCGGAAGCATCATTTCGGGCACGGGGGGAAGCGGCACGGGGGGCACGACCAGCACGGGGGGACGTGCGACCGGCGGCAGCGGAACCGGGGGACGCGTCGGCACCGGAGGCACCGCCACCGGGGGAACCTCCACCGGCGGTCGCGTCGGCACCGGAGGAACCTCCACCGGCGGTCGCGTCGGCACGGGTGGCAGCGGCACGGGGGGAACCTCCACCGGTGGGCGCGCTGGCACCGGCGGCAGTGGGACGGGGGGCTCGTCAGCCGTCGCCGGCCGGTGCCCCGCATCGCTGACCTGCCCCAACAACATCACCTGCGGTTGCTACGTCTTGGCGGGCCTGGGTGCGAACAAAATGGCGCTGCTGACCGCCGGCGCCAGCCAATACATGTTGGCCTCCGCCATGATGGAAACCGAGAGGATGGATACCAATTACGCCCTTGGCGACAACAAGACCGGCGATTCGTTCAACGCCGGCACCTGCAAACAAAACTGGGGAATGGCCAGAATTTGTCATCCGGCATGGAGCGGCCAGGCGGCCAGCGCCTATTCCACGATGACCGCCATGAACAGCAGCCGCACGCTGGATGTTCAGGTCTACAACGAATGCCGCTCCTACTACGGCGACAGATGGTGGGGAGGGCATCGCAACGGTTCGACCGGCCTGAATAATTCAAACACGACCGACATCAACAATTTCAAGGCGGCCATGGACTGGACCAACACCATGCTGAATGGCCACACGACCGACGACGTGCGTTTCTGGGTCACGATTCCGGCGATCATTCTGGATTAATCAGGGTGGCGGACACGAAGCGACCGACCGGGAGGCGTTGAGCGACATCTTCAGCGCCGGGCAGTCGAGTCCGGCTGTGTCCAGGCGGCACGAGCAACTTCCGTTGTCCTGCAGGAAGCAGCAGTTTGAAACGGCACACGCGCCGATCGTCACACCGACCGTGCTTTCGATCCCGATGCACGTGCAGATTCCCGCCGCCGTGCCACATGACCAAGCGCCCGGGGACTTCGCGGTACCGGGCCGACTGCCCTTGCAGGAGGCCAACGACCATGCGCCGAGCAACGTCAACAGGGCAAATATGCCGCAGCGCCGCGACGACCGGGACACCGTTGTTGTCATACTCGTCATGGAAAGCATTCGGATAGGTACGTGCGGGTTGCGTCCACCACGATGTCCTCGAATCCCTCCAGGAGGATCCCGGCGGAGATCAGCACCTGGCGCGGGACCGGCGACACCAGTCGGTCCCAGCCATCGCCACCGTCGAGATGCGTTCCCGGCGACAGCTCGCACACGTCGTAGATCGTGACGACGTCAGCGCCCTTCCCTCCCAGAACCAGCTTCATTCCCGGTCCTGGATAGATCGCGTCCGGCCCATCGCCGCCGACCAAGACGTCGGCGCCGGATCCGCCGTAGATGCGCGCCGACGCCGCCAATCGGGCGTCAACCGTGTCATCGCCGGGACCGGCATACACCGTCAACGCGCCGCCTGGGCCGCCCGCCAAATAGTCGGCGCCCGCGCCTCCGGACAATACGTCATCGCCGCCGCCACTGACCATGTAGTCGCCGCCCGAACCTCCCCACAGCCAGTCAGCGGCGCTTCCCGTCACCACAAGGTCATCGCCCGCATCGGCCAAAACGCAGGAGGCGGAACCGCCGCCCGGCGTCGCCACGTCGTTGGCGGTCGAACCCAAGGTCAACATCTGCGCGCGGTTGCAGCAGTGCGGACCCACGTTGTGAACAACCGTGACCGTTCCAGTCAACGTCGCGTAGATGTTCCCGGCGCCATCCTTCACCTCCCACGAGATGGTGTGTGTTCCCATCGGCAGCAGGAGTTGTCTGGTGTCGGGAACGATGACCAGCGACCGGTTCACCGGATTGCCATTGACGGCGGACAGTCGGCCCCACAGCGTGGGTTGATCGCAGGCGTTCAGGACCTGGGGCATCGGCACGGCGACGGTCGTGGGCTCGGGAGCGCACGCGGAGAAGTATCCGTCCGCGACAGTCACGATCTGCAACTGACCGGGAGGCAGCGGACCCAGGGGACATGGGTCGACGGCGTCGGGAATATGGTCGCCATCGGTGTCCGGCGCGGCGTCCGAGGCAATCCGCAGATCGTCGATCTCGACGGCGGCACTGTCGGTCGGGGTCTGGATGAAAAATCCCGCGCGGGTTCCGAACGGCGCGTCCGTGTCGTCGACTTCGACCGACCCCGACGAACAGTCGGAAGACAGGACCACCTGCCCCGCCGCATCGACCAATCCACACGTCAGGCGCGTGGGCGGCGATACCGAGAACCGCGCGGTCCAGCGCCGGCCCGCCGCGATGGCCTGACGATCAACAATCATGCGCTCGTTCGGTAGCAGCCGCGCCGCGAATCCCGCGATCCCGTCGCCCACGAAGCGCATGCCCCGCGGTGCATCGGGTGTGTCCGCCAGATCGACGAGAAGCGCGCTCAGGCGTTCGGGCATCGTATCGAACCTGTTCGCGGCCCCATCAAGCAAGACAGTGATCGCCCCCAGTTCGAACTGATCGCCGCTGTCGACGGTGAACGACAACGTGGCAATCCCCGTCCGGTCGGCGGCGAAAGTGGCGCCGAGAGGGAGTGGCTTGTCGGAAGCGGTGTCGAAGGCGTGCGCCAACACCTGACGTGCGTCCACGGCGACCGA
>JANOJB010000195.1:0-10621 GCA_031407985.1 Pseudomonadota bacterium
GTGACGGGCCGCAACGCTTTGGTCGAGATCGAAGGTGAGGACTACGACGGCCAAACCGGCGTACTGAAGGAAGACAGCGGTGACACCACCACCCTCGGACAGTCGGTCAACGGCCGACAAGGCAACGCGGCGTATTTTCTGAACGTGGATTTCAGCGACGCCGGCGTCGGGTCGGTTCAGTTGCGTGTGAATGCGCAGATCGCCACGACGATCGATTTGCGTGCGGATTCGCAGACGGGGCCCTTGATCGGGACGTGCCAGGTGGCCGCGACGGGCGGAGCGTGGGCGACGCAGACGTGCACGCTGACGCCGATCGCGGGCGTTCGCACCGTCTATGTTGTCTTTGGTGGCACGGCCCGCCTGAACTGGATGAAGTTCCAGGCGGCGGCCGGCACGCCGGGGACCGGAGGCTCGGGTGCTGGCGGTAGCGGCGGTGGCGCCGGCGGCGGCGGTGGTACCGGTGGCGCCGGTGGTCGCGTCGGTATTGCCGGATCCGGCGGCGGCACCAGCACGGGTTCGGGCGGCAGCAGCCCGGGCAGCGGTGGCGCCGGCGGCGATGTCGTGGGCACCGGTGGCTCCACCCTCCCAGGTACCGGCGGCTCCAGCATCGCCGGCACTGGTGGCTCCGGTATCCCAGGCACCGGCGGCTCCGGCCTGCCAGGTACAGGCGGCTCCGGCATCGCCGGCACGGGCACGGGTGGCTCCGGTCTCCCGGGCACCGGCGGTGGCGACTCGGGATGCGCGTGCGACGTTGGCGGCGCTGGCCGTCCGTCCGGCGCTCTGCTGATGCTTGGACTGGTCGCGGTGGTTTCAGGCCTTCGTCGAAAAAGGGCACGCCGCAGTCCGTAGCTGCTGGGCGCGATCTCATGACTCCAGCACGGGCGGCGATCGCCTCACTGTTCCTGACGCTGTTCGCTTCCTCGTGCTCGAAAGACGCTGATGGCGGCATCGCCCGGCCGCACTGTTCCCCCGGTCAACTGGCCTGCGGCCCGCAATGCATCGACGTCACGGCGGATCCGGCGAACTGCGGTGGCTGTGGCATCCCGTGTTCGACAGAGCAGGTATGCCAGGGCGGCGCGTGCGCGTGCCTGTCGGGGGTGCTCTGCAACGGCGCCTGCGTTTTCCCCGACACCGCCGTCGCCTCCGGATGTGGTGACGCGACGGGGACACCCACGTTGGTCACCTCTGCGCCGGGCGCCTACTGGAAGACCGACGGGCAGCTCACCGCGCTGACAGGTGGGAACGCCAACGTGACCGTCAACCACACTTCGGTAGCGCAAACTTGGGAAGGGTTCGGCGGCGCGTTCAACGAGATGGGGTGGAACGTTCTGTCCATGCTTGGCCAGGACGACAGGGACACCGCCATCCGCCTCCTTTACGGCGCGGACGGGGCGCGATTCGCCTTCGGCCGCATCCCGATCGGGGCGACCGACTACGCGATGGATCGCTACACGCTCGACGAGACGGCCGACGACACGTCGTTGGCGGGTTTCTCGATCGACCGCGACATGGAAAAGCTGATCCCGTTCGTCAAGGCGGCCCAGGCGGTCAAGGCCAACATCCGTTTTTGGGCCAGCCCGTGGACGCCGCCGACGTGGATGAAGCAGGGGCCGTTTTCGTCCGGCAACGCTGTGTCGCCCTTCGACGGCGGCACCATGAAGAACGACGACGCCACGATGACGGCGTTCGCGCGGTATCTGATCAAGTTCGTGCAGGCGTACGCACAGCAAGGGATCGCCGTCGAAGCGATCTCTCCACAAAACGAACCCAACTACACCGGCAACTACCCCACGTGCGGGTGGACGCCGACGGTGTACACGAAGTTCGTGGGCCAATTTCTGGGCCCCGCGATCGACGGCGCGGGACTCACCACGAAGGTCGTGCTCGGCACATTCAACGGCGGCGGTTCAGACGCCGCGATCGTCAGCGGCGTGATGGGCGACGAGGCGGCCCGGAGCTTCATCAAGGTCCTGGGCTATCAGTGGGGCATGCAGGGCCGGGTCGCCGGTGACCGGTCGTACGACCTGCCCATTTGGCAGACCGAGCACAAATGCGGCAACTATCCCTGGGCGACGCCGTTCATCGCGACGACGGCGCCCAACGACCAGGCCTACGCGGTCGAGAGCTGGGGCCTAATCCGTGACTGGATCAGGGCGGGCGTCACCGCGTACAGCGCGTGGAACATGGTGCTGGACACCGTGGGCGTCGGCATCGACACGACGCGGGTGTGGCCGCAGAACGCGCTTCTGACGGTGGACACCACGGCGAAAACCCTGAACATCACGCCGACCTATTACGTGTTCCGGCACCTGTCGCGCTTCGTTGCCACGGGGGCCAAAGTCGTCGCGACCAGCGGCGGTGATGCGCTGGCGTTCAAGAACCCGGACGGCGGTATCGTCGCCGTGATGTACAACTCCGGATCCGCGAAGGCGATGACGGTGGCGATCGCCGGCAAGAACCTGCAATTCGCGATGCCCAGCAACGGATGGGCCACCATCGTTTCGCGTTAATCGTGATCACTTCGCGCCTTCCCGGGGATGTCAGGTCATGCACCACTCTCCCTGCCCAGGCGTGTGCGCGCCGTTCGCGACCAAACCGTTGTTTCTCGTGGCTTTCGTCCTTGCCGGCTGCGCGCCCAGCGCCCCCATCGATGGCCAGCCCGGCTCGGGAGGCAGTGGACCCGGTGGAGCCGCCGTGTTTGGTAGCGGTGGCACGACGGGCACCGGCGGCATTACGGGCAGCGGCGGCACCACGGCCACCGGCGGTGTCTCCGGGACCGGAAGCAGCGTCGGCAGCAGCGGGGGCACGGGGATCGGAGCTGCCTCCGGCAGCGGCGGCGTCACGCAAGGTTCCGGCGGCAGCGGGACCGGCGGGGCCGGAACTTCGGGCGCGCCGGGCACCGGGGGAACGTCGATGACCGGGGGCAACGGTGGGACCAGCGCGGGAGGTCGGGGCGGCACGACGATCACCGGCGGTCGCGGCGGAGCGAGTTCGAGCGGTGGCGCCGGCGGTGCCGGTGGTACGTCGACGCCGGGCACCGCGCCCCCCAATCCCAGCGCGGGCTGCGGCAAGGCCAATCCGCAGGTGGGCAGTTCTGGCAGCCCACTGATGATCTCCAGCCACCAGTACTACGTGAAGCTGCCGACCAGTTACGACCCCAACAAACCGTACCTCGTATTGTTCATGTTCAATCCGACCGGCAATCCGCTGAGCTGGGCCGAGCAAAACGCCGGGTTCGAATCGATCGGCGCGAAGGACGCCGCGATCCGCGTCTACCCGGCGCCGCTGAGCATGGCCAACGGGTGGGGTGCCAGCGACGTGTCCTTCTTCAAGCCGCTTTACGACCAGATTGTCGCCACCTACTGCGTCGACAAGGCGCGCGTGTTCGCCGCCGGCGAAAGCTCGGGCGGCGACTTCTCCAGCATCCTCGGCTGCGAGCACGCCAACCTATTGCGCGGTGTCGGGCCGTGCGCGACGAAGAACGTCAGCGCCTACCCGCTGAATGCCACCACGCGAAAATGTACCGGCCAGGTGACGCCGGTCGTGATTCACGGAAAAAACGACAACGTCGTGGGGGTGGCCAACGGACCCGCCACCCGTGACTTCTACCTGGCCTTGAACCACTGCGGGACCACGACCCAGCCGGTCGCGGGCTACACGGACGCCCTGTCCAACTGCGTCCAGTACCAGGGCTGCGACAGTGGTTACCCGGTGTACTGGTGCCAGCACACCGATCCCAATTACAGCGGCACGAACCACGGCTGGCCCGCCTTCGCGGCCAAGATGCTGTGGTCGCTGTTCTCGTCGTACTGAGCCCCACTGGGGCGGAAGCCTGAGCCGATCGGTTCGGCTGACCTCAGGGCAAACAGCCGACCTGTTTCGTGTCCAAGACGATGTCGTCGTAGTACATGTCGAAGGCGTACGTCGCGGGATGCCAGATGTAATAACCGAAGCCGAACTGCGTGAATCCGCCCACCTGTCCGGTGGTCGTGCCGCCGAAGGAAATATTGGTGAACGCGTAGTCTTCCTTGCCGTTCACGAACACGCGAATCTGGTCAGGAGCGTCGTTGAATTCCCATTCCAGGCAGAACCATTTGCCGAGAGGGATCGCCCCTCCGGGCTGCGAGTAGGCCTCCGACGAACCGCTGAGGGCCGACGCATTGGCATTGATGCCAGCGAGATTCTGCGACGACAACTGCCACTTGTTGTGAATGCTTCCCACTTCCAGGTACTTCATTTTTGGGAAACCAGTCGTTCCGGCAAAAAGAACCACCATGTGCTGGTCCGGGGGCATGGGCGTGACATTCACGTAGGCGCGCCCAAAGTGGTGGCTCTTCAACCCGGTTGGAACATTCCTGGTGATGAGCAGGTCGTAGCTGAGAACGTTGGGGAGTGCATGAAACTGCGCGGCGTACTGCCCGTGGGCGGCGGTGGTTTTCTGAACGGTGACGGTCTGATTGGACGACCGGTTCACGCTCCACACATTGGGGTCGATCGCACCACTCTCGAAATCCTCGCAGAACACTCCGGCGCATCCAGGTGGCGGGCCGCCGTCCACCGAGCCCCCGCCCGTGCCGGGTGAGGAGCCACCCGTCGAGCCCCGGTCGTTGCGCGCGTCGGCAGGCGCGTCGGCTGACGCATCGGCTGACGCATCGGCGGACGCGTCGGCGGACGCGTCGGGAGGCAGCGCCATCCCACCCGTTGCGGAACCCCCGGAACCGGAGCCTCCCGAAGCGGTTCCCCCCGAACCGGTTCCCCCCGAACCGGCCCCCGACCCACCCGCCGCCGCCGATCCGGTTGCCCCGCCGCTGAGATTCGAGCCACCGCTACCCGTTCCGCCTGTGCGGGGTACGGTGCCGCCACCCGTTCCAGCGGCGGTCCCGCCGCTTCCATTGCGCGCACCGCCCGAACCGGTTACGCCCGTCCCCGGCCCCGGATCGGCTGGACATCCGACAAGAAGAAGCAACACCACGGAACCGGCTGCGCGTGATCGAATCATGAAGACTCCTTGTGGACTACACGAATACGCGCCGCGGACGTCGCCCGGCGATGCCAAGGCCCAACAGGGCGGCCAGCACGCCGCCAAGGTTCGCCGACGATCCTCCGGGCATGGAACAACCACAGCCGCCCGACGCGGATTGGGCTCCGGGTATACCCGCGCCGCTCGAGGCGCCACCCGCTGACGTACCGCCGCCCGTCGCGGTCACAACGCCAGCGCTACCTCCGGATCCGCTGTTCCCGGTCATGCCTCCGCTTGCGACGAGAACCCCGGCACCGCCACCCGAACCGACCGTCGGACTGCCGCCCGTCGCTGGTTGACCACCCGTGCTTCCCAGGATTCCCAGCCCGCCACCACCGCCCGTACCACCGCCGCCGGAACCCCCGCCGCCCGCGGGTACTCCGCCGGAACCCGTGGCTCCGCCGGAACCCGTGGCTCCTCCCGTGCCCGTGGTGGTGTTTCCGCCAACGCCGCCCGAACCGGTGCTTCCCCCGGTCCCACCGACCAGGGCCGCCCGCCTATCCAGAATGCCGGTGACCACAACACTCTTTCCTGCGCTGTCGCCGGTTGGAAGCGACACCGTCTGGGCCTTCGCGGTGCCCGAGATGTTCGTCACCGTCACGGACACGCTGGCAAGCGACGCGGTCGGATCGCTCACGGCAACCGTGCCGGCTGGCTCGTTCAGCACGATGACTGACGGACTGCCGACCCTGACCGACGGACCGCCGGGAACGGTCAAAGTCCCCGCCTGAAAAAACACGCCTCCCGTGACCAGCAGGTTCCTGTGCGTGACCCCCTGGATCGCGGCGGTGTTCGAAAGAACCGTCAGGGGAATGTCCTTCGTGTACGCATCCAGCGACGGCTGGTCGATGCCGGGCACCACCACATACTGATAGGTCCTTCCCTGCGGCGCCGTACCATGGTCGACCCACAACGAGAAAACGTTGCTGCTCACGGCCGCGCTGGATCCCAGACCGAAAATCTTCCTTACGCTTCCCGTCTGCGCCGCTGCCTGAATCTGGATGATCTGATTCTCGGGAAACACATACCCGACGCCATCGTGAAGGACCCACTTCGGATTGGTCAGAGCCTTGGCGGCACCGGAGAACGCAACACCATCTGCCACGACGCTGCCATTCAGCAGCACCTGCTGAATGCTGGTGAAGATCGGATTGGAATGGGACGACTGAATCCCGGCCCCCAGCGCGACCCATTCCTGATTGAACCAAAACCAGGATTTTTTCGCCGTGGTTTGCTCCAGGGAAAAATCCATGGCAGTCGCGCCATAGGTACCGTCGCTGGCGCCGCCGACAAAGGCGGTCGCCTGCGACGTATAGGTCGTCGCGTTGTCGGTGAACGAAATCTCCACGTGCGGTGAGGTTACGCCCGGCAACCGCGCCCAGTCCCAAACCGGGAAGATGGTCTTGTATTCGTCGCCACGCCTATAGGTGTACGTGAGGCCGTAGGGCAGCCAATAGCCCATCAGGTTTTCGGTATTCACGTTGCGTTCCATCCCGATGGTGCGCCGCGAACACATCTTCACCGACGTGAAATACCCGCCGCGTTGGACGGACGTGTAGTCCGAGTTCCAGTAGTGGCGCGTGCCCGAAACGTCCTGCGGTCGTAAACCGACGATATTGTCCCTGGCCGTCTGGTAGGCGCCCTTGTTGGCGACGTCGATCGCGATGAAGTGATCCAAGATCGGCAGGAACACATCGGCGCGCAAAAGATTCCACGATGGTCCGCCCACCTCGCGACCACGCACGTTGTAATCGAGGACGCCGTTGCGCAGCATCCATCGCGTGCCTTCCAGGAAGTTGTCGCGTAGCAGCGTGGTCTGCGCCGCCGAGAACGCATACGGGGTGCCGATCACCATCGCGCCGACCCAGGTAACGTCCCGCAAGAACGCGAATCCGTAGTTGCCGTTGTAAAGGATTCCGCCGTGCTGCTGAAAGCTGTTGTCGCGTTGAATGCCGTCCCCGGACGTCACCGCGATGACGCTGGCCACGCCTGTAACTCCCGAAGACAACCTTGAGGCATTGCCTTCGATCACCGCGCGGTAGATTACCGATTTGGAAAGGGCGGTCTTGTTCGCCCCCGTCATGCTGGGGGCATCGGTCAAATCGTTGGTGACGTTGGTCAGGTGGGCCGCGTTGATGAGGCCTTGCATCAACAGCCCGATCGGACCCAGGTAGAACTGCTTGGCGATGTCGTTCTTGAACCAGTTCGTGCAGACGGGATTGACCTGATACCAGTATCCCAGCGCACTGTTCAGCGCGGCAAGCAACGCGGCGTTTTTGTACAACGCGGCCGTGTCCTTGTTGTACGTGTAGGCCATCACCAACATGCGGTCCAGGTGCTTCAGCGCGGGCCACGTATTGCTGGTGTCGGAATAGGCGATGTCCGACCAACTTCCGTTCGCGGCCATACTGCCCAGGTACGTCTGCGCCTGGGTGAAATCGGTTCCGTAGTACGGCTCGGTGTCGGCCTTGAACCCGGCATTCGTCACGGCGTCGGCGAACATCCGGCTTTTCACCGTGGCCAGATCGGTCTGGCCGGAGGCGGGACGCGTCCAGACCAACAAGAACGTGGCTCCGCAAGCGGCCAACAGCGTCCGCGTCAACAATCGATGCGCACCTGATTTCATAGGTCCGTGTTGCCGGTACCGCCACGACGGAGAAACGGCGCGCGAAAACAGCATCACGAGATGCAAAAGGACAATGTGCCCCGGGATCGCGCCGCGCACGACCGACCGCCGCGACGCGAAACCGCGGACTTCCGGCCGGGTCTACTTCGAATCGCGCTGCGAGAAGTGGGGCTCGGCGGCCAGCTGGGCGAAGGCCTCGGCGATTCCCATGGTGCCCGCTTGCAGCTTCGGAAGCTGACTGGCGCCGATACACGCCTCGCCTGAACCGAACGCATAGGTCGCCAGGTACGCCGCCATGCACTGATGGATGATCGGCGTGTTCGCCAGCGCCATCGCCATCTGTTCCTGACCATCGAAGGTCAGCGTGGTTCCCGAAGGCGTTGTCACCGATCCGGAAGCATTGATGGTCAACCCGCCTTCGTCGGCCCGGTACCGCCCGCCCTCGTCGTAGTGCTCGAATCCGAAGCCCAGGGGATCGAACCTCGCGTGACAGGCCGCGCAAGAAGTGCCCACTTGACCATGCGCGTCCTCGTAGCGCTGCCGGGTCGTCTTCTGCCCGGGCATGGGCGTCGAGATCTGTGGAACGTCCGGCGGCGCCGTCAAGGTCGGCTGGCAAAACAAGCGAAAGTAGGAAAACAGCCCGCGCTTCGTCGGCGACGACGCATCGGACGACGCGTGGGTCGCCAGAAACGAACCCTGCGAGAGAATTCCGATTCCGCGTCCCTGGGGCCGCGTGATCGAAGCGTAGTCCGCGGTTGGAACCCCCGCGCCCGTGAATCCGTAGTAGGTCGCCAGCGCACGCGACGGGTTGGCCGTGGGGGCGGTCAGCAATTCCTTCATCCCGCCGCCCTTCTGAATGACCACGTCGTTCACGAAAGCGCGCGTTTCCTGAGCCATGTCGCCGCTGACCATACTGAACGAAGCGAGATTGGGCTTCTGGATGGACGACACCGATGTGTAGTTGATGTAGCCCTCGAAGAAATGCTGGATCTGCTGCTTGCCCGGATCCGTCGCAAGCAACGTCTTCGCAAGCGCGACGGGATCGCCCAGGGTGCCGCTGTCGGCCTTGGTGGTCAGATCCGCGTTCGGCGTCGAACCCCCGTAGGTGTACGCCAGCGCGGTCGCCATTTCGTGGGCCGAAAGGTGGCGCGTCCCGTTCCCCATGTCGGTGCCGATCTCGCTGCGGTACATGGCGATCGGCGACTGGATCAACCCGACGGCCATCCATTTCAGCGCCGTCTTGAAATCGGACTTCGTCTTGGACGCGTCGAAAAACGCCAAGAAACGATCACGTTCGGCCGTCGTGATCGGCCGCCGAAACAGCTTGCGGCCGTACCTGTTCAGGAACGTCTCGGCGCACGCACGGTCCGCCGGGCTGGTCGAGCACGGCAGGATCGTGGCCAGCGGCGTTCCGGTCAGTGCCGTCGCGACGGCCAGCGCCGTGTCCGTAAGCCCACCCGCCAGTTGCTTGCCAACCGACGCGGACGCGTCGTTATCAAAGCCGTAACCCGACACGTTGCCGGCCGGAAGCACGCTGGTCCATTTGCCCTTCACTTCGGGGAACACGTCGTTCAGGGTGTTCGAGAGCTCTGTCGGTGTAAGCAGGCGCAGGACAGGAGCGCCGATCGCGGGCTGCGGACAAGCCACGATAAGGGGCGTCGCGCCGCCTGTGCCGCTGACGCCGCCAATTCCCGGGCTATTGCCCGTTCCCGGCGCATTGCCCGTGCCCGGCGCATTGCCCGTGCCCGGCGCGTTACCGGTTCCTCCGGTCGTTCCGCCGCTGCCGGGACCACCAGTCGGATCCGACACACACGCCGCGATGCCCAACGTCGCCGCCACACTTAGCAGAGCCATCGCACGTGTTCTAAACATCAAAAGCCCCAGCCGGCCCATCACGTCAACACTCCCGGCAACACCCCGGTCGTACCCGGAAACGTCGCGTTGCTGGCACCCATGGCCCTGGCCATCGTCAGATACAGGTCGGCCGCCGGTCGGTTCACCAGCGGCGATTTCTCCCGCGTGTCGATCGGGAATTGCACGATCTGGCCGCTCTTGATGGCGCCAGCGCACTTGCCGATGGTGATCAGCGGAAGGTGGGTCGGCACCTGCGGGTACTCGATCTCCGACAGACGGGTGTGGTTTTGACCATCGCCGATCTCGCTCATGCAGTAGATCAATGTGTTATCCAGCACCTTAGTGCCGGGGGCCGCGGGATCGTCGGTGGTCGCCAGCACGCTGACGACGTTGTCGACCAATTGCTGGTGAAACCAACGTTGCGCCTTCGCGAAAGGCGCGCGCGCGGCCGCCAGGTAGTTGTCAACGGTGACCGGCGAGTTGTACTGGGCGCCCGGAGCGGCCTGCGGCCCCGTGTGCGACAGCCCGTTGTGGTGCGCCCCCGGCGAACCCATGAACCCAAAGTCAAAGTCGCAGGTGGCCCACATCGGCATCAGACCGATGACCTGCGCGGCGTTGCAGATGATCGCCTGCGTGACCACCTCCATCTGCGCCTTCAGCAACTGCGGAAAGTTCTTCTCCATGTAGAAGTAGTCGTTGCCCCCCCCAGGATCGGGCTTGTTGCCGGCGCTCGCCGCGCGAACCGCCTCGACCGTCGGCAGCATCGGCTTCGTCGAACAGATCGACTGGACCGGACCCAGCGACGCGTCCGCCAACAACCCCTGAACCGATGCCAGGTGCGTCTGAAGTTTGGTCTGTTCGCGGGTAAGACCGGTCATCGTGCCTTGCAGCGTCTGAATTTCACTGGCGGTCAGGGCCAATAAATCCTTACGAAGCTGAACGTCGGCGCTGACAGGAGGGGCCGTGGCGGCACCGCCAAAAAGCATGTCGGCGGCGACAACCGGGCTTTTCTGCGGATCGACCGGCGTCCCGTCCCAGAACAACATGCCGTTCGCGTCCAAGCCGTAGGTCGGATGCGAACAGGCGCCCAGAATCAGCGGCTTCACGCCGATGGCCTTGGC
>JANOJB010000268.1:0-4260 GCA_031407985.1 Pseudomonadota bacterium
CGCCCCAACGGCCGCCGCAGACCGCTACCGGGCCTTCGCGATCAAGGCCGTCCGCTCGCTGTCGTCGACGGCATACCGGGCCGCGCTGGGCGCGAACGCGCACTTCCTGCTGATGCACAGCGTGGGGAACTACCCCATCAGCGACGAGGTCGATGTCGCGATCAACTACGCCGACTACTACTACCTTGAGGCGTTGTTGCGATGCGCGGCGCTTCGGTGATCAGTTCGCGCGTTTCCACGATGGCCGAAAGCCGATGCCCTTGAACCCGGGCTCCTCGACCGACAGGATGTAATCGACGCGCCGGTTCCGGATCTCGTCGACGTTGTCGGCGGTTTTGACCGCCAGGGCCGATTCACCGAAGCCCTCGTACGCAACGGGAATCCGCAGGCCATGGGCCTTGAACCAGCGCGAGATGGACTGCGCGCGCGCCTGCGACAGTTTCAGGTTGTGGCCGTCACCTCCCACGCTGTCGGTGTGTCCCGCCACGAACAATGTCGGGCGCCCGAACTCGTCCTTGTGTTTGCCGAGCGCGGCGTTGATCTTCAGCAGGCTGGCCTCCAGCTTCGGCCGTTCGGACTCCATGATTTCGGCCGAGTCGGTCTTGAACACGACCTCTTCGTGCGGGATCGAAATCGACCACGAGAAAATGGCCATGCTGGCGAATCCGCCCGCGACGTCGTGCGCGGATAGCTCGATGCGCGCGGCGGTCGCACCCGTGGTGGGGGTCCAAGTGATGGTCAGCGGCGCGCCCGCCGGCTGCCCCGTGAAGTCGTGGCGCTCGTCGGCCAACAGCTCGCCGGATTCGGCGAGCACCCGGACCTCGACGACGGCGGGCGGCAAGGACATGCGCATTTCCAGGCGGTGATTCGCCAGATCCACCTTCGACTTTTCGATCTGGATCTGCGGCGCGCGCGTGGCCTTGCGGCCGCCGCCCGCCAGCACGGGTGACGGGTGCGACAACGACACCAACACCGCCGCCAAAACCGCGGCAACGCCCCACAACGTGGCGGACGGACAAATCGAAGAACGCCGGAACACCTTCATGGGACGACGGGGCGGAGCATATCATTCTGGAGCGTGGGCGGGCTCACCTCTTCGTGGGAGACCACCATGCTAGGTTGATTGCGATGTTTGCGCGACGTTGCCTCGATGGTGGATTGACGCCCCTGCGGCGCTCCAGCGTCGGTGTTGTGTTCGCCGTTTTGGCCTGGACCGCGGGTTGCGCGACGGGTCCCAAACCCGCGCTGGAGCCGGCGTTCGCCGCGCGTACCTATACGCCGATTCGGATCGCGTTGTTGCCCCCGGACGTGTTCGTTGTGTTGGATCAGGTGGGCGACAACGATCCCGCCTTGTCCGAGGCGCTGCGCCAGGCGGTCTACGGAAACGTCGTGAAGTTTTCCACCGAGGCGTTTCGTCAGCGTGGTTACGACATCGATCTGTCGGCGCGCTGGGACGGCATCGTCGGACGGGACGGACAGATGCTGGTCAGTCGGGACGAACTGTCGGGAATGGCGAACGGGATCTTGCAGTTCGCGAACGGGCCCTCGGGCGCGAAGCAAGGGCCGCTGGCGGCTCCCGAGATTATCGCGCCCGAATTGGCGGCGAAGATCGGGTGGGCCACGCAGTCGGACGCGCTTCTGTATGTGAATCTGAAAGGTGTCACCACCACCGACGGAAAACGCACGGCGCAGGTTCTGGGCGGCGTGTTCATCGTGGTGGTGATCGCGCTTATCGTGTTGGCGCTTCTGGCCGAGAGCAAAGGCGGCGGCCGGGGTGGCGGTGGGGGAACAGGAACCGGATTGCCGGGTGGCGGCCGATCCGTTTCGGCTCCGATGGTGCGGGGTCGCGCGCCCATGGGTGGTTCAACCCCGGGTGTCGGCCGTGCGGGAGGTGTCATGACCGGTTCCGCCCCTGTCGGACGCGGCCTGCGACCGGGCCTGGTGGGAGGCCCAGGCCGCTATTACGGAGGTGGGCCGCGCGTGGGACTGGGCGTCGGCGTCGTCATCCCGCTGGGAGGCCCGGGCTACACGCACGAGGGCGAAGTCGCCCACGAGGACGAATGGTTCGGGGGCGATCAGATGTACGCCAGCATGACGCTGGTCAACGCCGCCGATGGCCGGGTCCTGTGGCATCTGCGCGAGGAACTGGATCTGGACGCCGAGGATCCCAAGGACGTCCAGGCGTTGGTCAACCGGATCGTCGGCGGGATCCCTTTGCGCGGCGATCTGGTGGACCCGTCGCAGGCCGGCGCGAAACGCTGATTTAGTTCGTCGTAAACACCACGTGACGGGGAACGGTTCGCCGAGGGGAAACCGAAACAGGTCATTCCGCGGAAGCCGGAGTAGGTGGTGTCCCCAGCCCGTCCGACGGGTGTAGGCTGCGCCTGCATGTCCGAGCCTTCGACGCAGACGGTACCCGGCCAACAGACGTTGTTCGGGCACCCGGTTGGTCTGTTCACCCTGTTCTTTGCCGAGATGTGGGAGCGGTTTTCCTACTACGGCATGCGGGCGCTGCTGTTGTTCTACATGCTGAAGGGTTTTCTGGGGTACGGCGACCGCGAGGCCTATGCGGTCTACGGTTCGTACACGGCGCTGGTCTACATGACGCCATTTTTCGGGGGCATGATCGCCGACCGTATTCTGGGCGCGCGTCGTGCGGTGGTCCTCGGTGGGCTGCTGATGGCGGCAGGTCACCTGCTGATGACCGTTCAGAACGAAATCGCGTTCTTTGGATCGCTTGCGTTGCTGATTGCCGGCAATGGGTTCTTTAAACCCAACATCTCGACCATCGTTGGAACGCTTTATCCCTCCGGGAGCCCGAAGCGGGATGGTGGCTTCACTCTGTTCTACATGGGCATCAATCTCGGCGCGGCGATGTCGCCGTTGCTGTGCGGCTATATCGGCGAGACCTATGGCTGGCACTACGGGTTTGGATTGGCCACCATTGGGATGCTCACGGGCCTGGCGGTTTTCGTCGCGCCGATCAGGCTGACGCAGATCTTGATCGCGGTGGGCGCCCTGGGTGGTGCCACAGCGTTGGTCGTGTTGCGCCCCGACAACAACCTTTCTTTCGCGGTGAACCTGTTCGTGGGTGCCGCGTTGGTGGGAGCAGCCGGGGTCGCGTGGATCGCCCTTGCGCGCGGTGGGCTTCCCGCTGGGGCGGGCGCCCCCCCGGATCCGACCAAGCTTCGCGCGCGTCCTTTCGCAGGACTGCCGACTCTCGAACACCTGATCTACCTGGCGACGTTGCTGCTGGTTCCGATCCTCGGCCTTCTGGTGTCGGGTTTCTCACCGTTTACCGCGGACCACGCTCCCCTCGTGTTGGTTTCAGACACGCTGATCGGCACGTTCGCGCACAGCCCCAACGGTTTCGTTCAGGTGTTGGGGGTCGTTCTGAAGGAGGTGAGCAAGCCAGCCGGTCTGATCCTCATCGTGACTGGCGTCGTCGCGCTGGTCTATCTCGGCCGTGCGCTCCTGCGTCTGACCCGCGTCGAACGCGAACGTATGCAGGTCGTGCTGATTCTCGCGTTCTTTTCCATGCTGTTCTGGTCCTTCTTCGAACAGGCTGGAAGTTCAATCAACAACTTCACCGATCGCAATGTCGATCGCGTTCGCGTGTCGCGGGTGATCACCCAGGCCGACGTGGGACAAACCGTTCGCCTGCAGCCGACGCAAGCCCAGGTCGGGCATGACAATGGTGGGCGCCTGTTCACGATCAAGGATCTGGACGCGCTTCGAAAACAACGCGAGGCGGATCCGGGATTCGAGATTGACTGGAGCGTCACTCCCAGCAACATGGGAATGGCGGTGGCCCGGCGCGCCGACGAGGTTCCCGCGTCCGTGTTTCAGTCGACGAATCCGGTTCTAATTCTGCTGCTGGGGTTGTTGTTCACGGCGCTCTGGGGTTTTCTGGGACAGCGCGGGATAGAGCCGAGTACGCCGTTCAAGTTCTCGCTGGGGCTGTTGCAGCTGGGCCTTGGATTCGGTGTCATTTGGTACGGCGCCGTCACCGCCAACGGTCGTGGCATGGTTGCGGTGCCGTGGCTGTTGCTTGGCTATCTTTTGCACACCTCCGGGGAGCTTTGTTTGTCGCCCGTCGGGCTGAGCATGATCACACGTATGACCCCGCGGCTGTTGGTCAGCACTGTCATGGGAACTTGGTTTCTTGCAACCGCGTTTTCGCAGTATCTGGCGGCCATCATTTCGCAGTTCACGGGCGTCGGTCATGGCGGCGGCGACGACAAGATCGTGCCGATTCCC
>JANOJB010000334.1:0-9216 GCA_031407985.1 Pseudomonadota bacterium
CGCCGCGTCCAGATCGGCATCGCCGCCGCCCCGCACGCAGCGCGCGCGATCCGCCGTGGCGCTGGACCGCGCGTTGCTGACGATCCCGTCCGAAAAATTGTACGCCCAGCCCAAATCTTTCCCCGCGCCGGCGCCAATCTGTTTCGTGGTCAGCACCCATTCGGATCCCGACTTGTAGAACGCCGCCGGCGTAGAGCCGAAGATCGGATCGACCTTCGCTCCGCTGCGCGTGTAATCCATGATCGACATCAGCTCGATGCGCGTCGCCAGCCGCCAACCGGTTCCCAGCGTCGCGCAATACGCCCGGCCCGCTGCGACCGTGTACGTCGAAGCGGAAATCGTCTTCTGCCACGTCAGGCACGTGACGTTGTCGCGTACGGTGCCGTCGCCAAGATCCGTATAGCTGGCCAGATTCGGCAGACCCGAGGTCGCGGGGTTCGGCATGCGCCAGCACGCCCAGCGGTGCGTGCCGCAACTGGCCGCGCAGGTTCCCGACGCGCCGCCGCCGCCGATCGCGCCGCCCGTGCCGACTGAACCGCCGGTGCCGGGCGCGCCCCCCGTTCCCACGCGGCCACCGGTCGCGGAGGCGCCACCCGTGCCGGTCGCGGCTCTGCCGCCCGTGCCGGTTGCGCCGCCTGTTCCTGGCGCACCACCCGTGCCCGTCCTGCCGCCGGTACCCACGGCGCCGCCGCTGCTGGCAACGCCGCCGCTGCCCGTAACTCCCCCGGATCCGGTCGTGCCGGTCGTGCCGCCCGTGCGCGTCGCGCCGCCACTGCCCGCGGGATTCCCTCCGCTGCCGGTCGTGTTTCCGGTCCCGGCGCCCGTGGTGCCCCCCGATCCTTCGGGGCCAGTCACCGAAACTCCTGGTTCGCACGCCCCCAGAGCGCAGGCGCCCGCCAGGGACAACATCGAAAAGACTCGGGAAATACGGGGGGAACGCATCCGGCCTCCTCAGGTCATGGACCGCGGGGCCGCCAGGCTATCACTTGTGCTTCTTGCGACGGATAACCGCGGTTGCGCGCTTGGTGCCCGTCTTGCCTGATTTCCCAGCGTTGGCGGGGGTGTCAGAGCCTTCAGGCGCTCCCGAGGCCCCTTTTTCCGCGCCAGATCCGGGCTTCCCGGAGGGTTCGACGTCGCCACGCGTTCCAGCTTTCGTGGCCGACTTCGGGGCGGCGATCCCTGCGGCCCCGGCAGACGCGGCAGCTCCTGCGGCCCCTGCGGCCCCTGCGGCCCCTGCGGTCTTCCCGCTGCCCACGGTTTCCGCGTCCCCTACGGTCCCCGCATCCCCGGACGTCCCCGCGTCGCCGCCTTCACCCGCCGCTCCTCCGTCCGCGGCGCCGGCCAGTTCGTCGGATCCCTCGGCTGCCGCGGGCTGCGCCGGCACGGCGTTCACGAAGCGCAGCAGCACCGCTTCCGAGATCTGCCCCGACAACCCGCCAAACACAAAATCAAACGCATGCTGGGCGTATGGGATGGCCAGCGTCTCGTACCGGACCTCCGCCGCGCGCAGTTTGTCCGCCAGCATGTCCATGTGTTGCCGGCCGATGAACTGGTCGCGACCGCCGTGCACCAGCAGCGTGCGCGGGGCTTTCGGCGTTACCCGATCGGTCGGGGACAGCGTTCGATACAGATCGCCGGTCGATTCGGGTGGGCCGCCCACGAAACCGCGCAGCTTCTCCGAACTGTCGTAAACCGACGTGCGCGCGGGATGTGCGTATCCCCAGACAAGGTCGGTCGGCGCGTAATACGCGACCACGGATTCCACCCGCGTGTCGGGCGCGTCGCAGCTGGGCGGCAGCTTCGGATCGCCGGGCGTGTACGCCGCCAGCAACGCCAGGTGGCCCCCGGCCGACCGGCCGAGCAGCGTGATCCCCTTGGGGTCGACATTCCAATCGGGGGTAGACGCGTGCTGTTTGATCCAGCCCACCGCGCACTTCACGTCGCCGGTCGCGGTCTTCCAGTTGGGCTGCGGCGACGTCCGGTATGCGACGTCGAACACCGTGAATCCCTGCCCGGCCAGCCATTTGCTGAACAGCGACGCGTCACCCTTGTCGCCCGCGGACCAGCCACCGCCGTGCACGATCACGATGGCGCGCGTCGGTTCGGCGGGTTTCGACGGCGGCGCATACACATCCATTGCCAGCGGCCGTTCGTCCACGGTGGCGTAGGTGACGGTTTTCTCCGCGCGCACGGGACCCTGGGTGTCGATCTGCGCGCCCAGATAGCGATCGAACTTCAGCGCCACGCGCTGCTCGCCCGCCAGCCGCAACGCCTGCGCCAGCGGAACAAGCGCCACGACTAAGGCCGCCAGCGACAATAGGACCGCCAGCATCGCCACCAGTCGTGTCCCCGGTCGCATCGCGAACAACGCCAACACGGCGCCCAGAACCGCGGCGGCGATGATGAAGGCGCTTTTTTCGCCCGTTACGATCGCCAGCAGCGCCATCGATTTCGAAGGTGCGGGCACGACAATCAGCGCCGCCGCCGCCGCCGCTGCCAGCGCCAGCAGGACCGCCAACAGCAGAACCACGCGTGACATGTCCGGACCCTACAACGCGCTTTGCGGATGCGCCAAGTCAAGCGCCCCGCGGGCGCGCACAGTTGCCCCCGCGCATGTCCGGCGTCAGCCCACGGGACCAACTTGGGCGGTCTCGCCACCGGGCCAAAGCGGTGTAAGTTACCCGCCATGGCCGACGGGAAAAATAAGGACGCCAAGGGCGGCAGCGACGATAATGCCGCCAGCGACGCCGCCAACGACACCAGCGGCGCCAGAAACGGCAACCCGGCCACCGATGGCGAATCGGGCGAGCTGCGCGCGATCCGCACCGAAATCGATCGCACCGATGACGAGCTGTTGCGCCTGTTGAATCACCGGGCGAACTTCGTTGGCCGTGTCGCCGAGCTGAAGGAAAAGATGCACGTGCCGTTCTACGTGCCCTCGCGCGAACGGCAGATCGTCGAACGGCTCTCCGCCGCCAACACCGGGCCGTTTCCGACCGAGGCCATTCGGTCCGTGTTTAAGGAGGTCTTCAGCGCCTGTTTGTCCCTGGAGAAGACCGTCAAGGTTGCGTACCTGGGCCCCGAGGGGACGTTTTCGCACATGGCCGTCAAACGCCAGTTCGGCCTGTCGGCGCGTGCGATTCCCATCAAAACCATCGCCGCCGTCTTCGAGGAGGTCGAACGGGGCAGTGCCGATCTGGGCGTGGTGCCGGTCGAAAATTCCACCGAGGGCATGATCAACCACACGCTGGACAGTTTCGTCGACAGCGATCTGAAGATCAGCGCCGAGATCATGCTGAAGATTTCGCTGTGCCTGCTGGCGCGCGCCGAGGTGGATCTGGAACGCGTGGAACGGGTGTATTCGATTCCGGTCGCGCTGGCGCAATGCCGCCGCTGGTTGGCTACGCACCTGCCGCGCGCGACCGTTGTCGAGGCGGCGTCGACCGCCGATGCGGCGCGATCGGCCCACGGGGACGCACACGGCGTCGCCGTCGCGTCCGAGATGGCCGCCAAGCTTTACGACCTGCAGATTCTGAAGCGCAACATCGAGGACCTGACCCAGAACGTCACGCGCTTCTTGGTATTGGGGCGCCCGCAGGCCGAGTCGACGGGCCACGACAAGACGTCCGTCTTGCTGACAACCAGCGACAAGCCCGGAATCCTGTTCAGGGTTCTGGGTGGATTCGCCGAACGCGGCCTGAACATGACCAAGATCGAAAGCCGGCCATCGCGCCGCCGCCCTTGGGAATACATCTTTTTCGTCGATGTCGACGGCCACGAACACGACGTCCCGGTGGCCGCCGCGCTGGAGGCGGTCCGGGGGCAATGTGAGTCTCTGAAGGTTCTGGGTTCGTACCCCAAAGCTGAAGCGACTTAGTGCCGATGACATCTGTCGGTGGAATCAACACCGCAGATGTTCGCTCGCGCGAGGGCGCGCCGCCGCGCCCGCTGTTTGTGGGGCGTACTGGTGTGCGCGGCGGCGATCTGGAGCGCGCCGGCGGGGGCCTATGTGCGCTCACGGAACGTCAAAACGAATTCCCCCCTGTATTGGAGCGACCCACGCCTGGCCCTGGAGGTGGCGCGGCCGCCCTCGGAGACGGGGATTTCGACCGATGATCTGGTGGGCGCGTCGCGGGCCGCGATCGCGACATGGAGTTATCCCCAGATTTCCTGCACCGGGCTGTCGCTGCGGCTGACTCAGGATTCGACCGACAGCCAGGTCGCGGGCCGCGACGGAACCAATCGAATCATCATGCGCGTCGGAAACTGGTGTCGCGATCCCATCGCACTGAAACACTGCCACGACGATGCCGCCGTGGCGTTGACTACGGTCTTTTCGCGATACAAGCCGGGTTTTCCGGACGACGGGGAAATTCTGGAAGCCGACATCGAGGTGAACGCGGTTGGCAGCTATCTGTGGGCCGTCATTCCCGATGGCCCGATCTCGGGCCGGGATTTTGCCAATCGTTTCGATCTGCGCAGCGTTCTCACGCACGAGACCGGGCACTTCATCGGCCTCGATCACAACTGCATGCTGCCGGGCGCCCCGTTGTTGGTCGACGACAAGGGGATTGCGTTCGCCGATTGTTTCGCATTGCCGTCCGAGATCCAGATGTCGATCGAGGACGCGACGATGTACCCGTTCATGACCACCGCCGACGTCAAGCTGCGAACGTTGACCGCCGACGATACGCGCGCCGCGTGCGAGATCTACCCAACCTTGTCGGTGCCCTTCGACGAGTGGACGGGCGGTGGAGGCTGCGCGATCTCGCCGCCGCGTCTGTCTGGATCATGGGGACGACTGGTCGTGACCACGTTGATCACGCTGGCCACCATGGTCATTTCGACCAGCCGACGCGGCCGACGACGACGAACGCCCGGCAAATAACGATTCTTCGGGGCGTCGCGGGTCTTCGACGACACGCCGCGAATCCCACAACTCCGCGTGTCTCGTGGTCCTCGACGATCTCGGCGTCGCCTGTTGCTTGCGCGGCAACACCGCGAAACGACTCGCAAACCTCAAGGGCTACTGTCCGCCCACCGATGAACCCTGCTGTCAATGCGTGCACGAATACTACTGGTCGACGGTGACACCACGGTGCAAGCGGCACTGGTGAACTTTGTGTCTGGTCTGGGACACGAGGCCGTTCCCGTATTCGATGGCGCCGAGGCCATAGCCCGTCTGCGCGGCGGTCGATTCGATCTTTGTCTGACCGACGTGCGCTTGCCGGGGCCGGATATTCCGTTGCTTGACGGGTACGCCGTTCTGAAAGAGGCGCGGCGACAGGCGCCCGCGGTTCCCGTGGTGATGGTCGCTGCCCAGGCGACGATCGTCGATGCCGTGAATGCCCTGCGTGCGGGCGCGGCAAATTTTCTTCCCAAACCCTTTCATCCGTCGGCGATAGAGGAAATCTTGCAGCGCATCTTGGAGGAGGCCGGCGGTCGCGCGTTACCGAAGCACCAGACACCCGATGCCGCCGTCATCGGAGACCATCCCGCCATGCGCGCGGTGCTGGAACGCATTGGCCGCGTGGCGGATACCAACGCCAGCATCTTGATTCGCGGCGAGACTGGGACGGGCAAGGAAGTCATCGCGCGCCTGATCCACGCGTCCAGTGGCCGTTCGTCGGGACCGTTCGTCGCGGTGAATATGGCTGCGATTCCGGAGTCCTTGGCCGAATCAGAATTGTTTGGGCATGTGCGCGGGGCGTTCACCGGCGCGGACAAACCACGTCTGGGTCGTTTCCTTTCGGCGAACCACGGAACGCTGTTCTTCGACGAAATCGGTGAAATGCCACGAAACATGCAGTCGAAATTGCTACGCGTTCTGCAGGATCACGAGGTGACGCCCGTTGGTGGATCGGAGCAGATCCCCGCGGATGTGCGTGTCATCGCGGCCACGCATCGGAATCTCGAAGAGATGGTTCGCGAAGGAACCTTTCGCGAGGATCTCTACTACCGCCTGGAGGTGGTACCGATCGATGTTCCGCCGCTGCGGGCACGGCGCGACGACATCCCAGCGCTCAGCGAGCATTTTCGCCAGGAGGTCAACGCCCGCGAGGGGCGGACCGTGCCCGGGTTCGCCCCCGAGGTCCGGGACCGGCTGTGCGCGCACGACTGGCCCGGCAATGTTCGTGAACTGGAAAATCTGGTGCAGCGGCTGGTCATCGTCGCCGGAAGTCGCGAAGTGGCTCTTACGGATCTTCCCTCTCATATGCGTCTGAGATTGGTTGACCTGGACGCGGGGTATCTTGACTTGCCGTCGTCGGGCCTGGATCTGCGCGTGTTGCTGACCCAGTTGGAGGATCGCTTGATCGGCCAGGCCCTGGCCCGAACGGGCGGCAACAAGAATCGCGCGGCCGAACTTCTGGGCATGAACCGCACCACGCTGGTGGAAAAATTGCGTCGCAGAAACGTCGCGTGACCATCGTGAAAGTGCTGCCCAAGTAGGAAACCGGCGCCATGGAAAACACACGTAGGACAAGGGAGGTTCATCGCATATGAATCCGCACTTGTTCCGACGTCAGCCGACCTGTTTCCCGACGGTGAGGACCCGTTCGTGCCGGCCGGGAACTTACTTGAAATCGCGGTGTCCTTACGGCGGACCGTCATCGCGTTGACGGCGTCAGAATCCTAGGATCGCCATTCGATTGACGGTGACCGATGCGGCCGCACGGGATCGTCGCGGAATCTCGCGGTGTCATCGCGGTCACGTTCGTGGCATGCCCCGTGCTGTATCGGTTCACATGCCGATCACGAACCGTAAGAGAACTCACGATTCCGAGCGCACTTCCAAGGCACCCGCCAAGGTCACGACGAAAGTCTCGGCCAAGGTGGTGGTGGCGAAGCCCGCCAAGAAACAGTCCAAGAAGGACATCATCGCGCGCCGGAACGAATACGCGGCGAAGTTTTTCCCCTACATCGAGAAGGTGGCCCGCCGCTTGGCGCGTCGCCTTCCGGCCCACGTCGAGATCGACGATTTGATCTCGTCGGGCGTGATTGGCCTCATGGAGGCGGCCGAGCGATTCGATCCGAGCCGCGTGGACCGGTTCGAGGCTTTCGCGGAGTTCCGCATTCGCGGCGCCATGCTGGACGATCTGCGTTCGCGGGACACCCTGTCGCGGGACATGCGGCGCCTGTCCAACGAGCTGCGCGATGCGACGCGCCGCCTGGAGGCGCAGCTGGGTCGGACCCCCGATCAGGAAGAAATCGCGAAACGTCTGGGCGTCAACGTCGAGGAGTTGTACGCGCGGCAGCAGAAGCTGTCGGGCTCATCGGTAGTCGGAATCGACGATGCGGGCCCCGATCTGCTCGAGCGGACCGGGGACGGCTCGGCGATTGACCCCTTTGAACAGGCATCCAAGCACGAGATGACCGATCGCCTGGTCTCCGGAATCGGCCACCTGCCCGAGAAGATGCAACAGGTCCTGTCCTTGTACTACTGCGACAACCTGAATCTGAAAGAGATCGGGGCCGTTCTGGGCGTCACAGAATCGCGCGTCTGCCAGATTCACGGGGAGGCCACCCGCCGCCTGCGAGATTCACTGTCCGAGATCGCGGCCGAGGCAGCGGCCTGAGTGTTTTGTCCCGACAATCCGGTGTGATTTCAGGACGATCACTTTTTTCGGTCGTGGGCTCTTAAGATTCTCGGCGTGGCGTCGATGATGTGGGTATGGCCAATACTCCCAAATACACCGCCCCCAGCCACGGCACCACGAACGCAGCTCCCATCCCGGTCGTGACCGATCCGACCGCGTCGTTGGACGCGCAACTGTCACCCCGTGTTGTGGCTCTGCGCAAGCTGGTCGCCGCCGGCCAGTATCAAGTCAGCCCGCGCTACCTGGCGCACAAGATCATGCGGTCGGCTGGTTTCAAACCCGAGTAGATCGGCGCTGTTTCCTGTTGGGCGCCTCGATATACATTCGCGGCCGCGCCAGCAGAACGCCGTGGAACCAGTCGTTCCGGCTAGTCTTCCGGCTAGTCGTTCCGGCTAGTCTTCCGGCTAGTCTTCCGGCTAGTCTTCCGGTTCGGATACTTCGACACGGTTCCGGCCATTGGCCTTGGCGCGGTACATCGCGCCATCCGCCAGACGCAAGAGCACATTCTCCCGCTTGCGCGCTGTCGCTCCTGGGGCCAGGTGATCGCGGTACGACGCGACCCCCAGCGATGCGGTCACAGGAGGCAATCGCTGAGAGGCGGATGGATCGAACGGATCCGGGATCGCGGCATTTTCAATCGCGCGGCGAAGACCGTTCGCGGCTTGCACGGCCTGCCCCAACTTGGCGCCGGGAAAGATGGCTACGAATTCATCGCCACCATAGCGGGCCAGAATAGATCCAGGGGGGGCTGCCTCGGTCATGGCCCTGGAAACCTCGCGCAGCACCGCGCTGCCCGCGATGTGACCGAAGCGATCGTTGACTGACTTCAGCTGATCCAGGTCGATGAACACAATCGACAGCTCGTTGCCGTCGCGATCGGCGCGTGCCAATTCGTCCCCCAGCCGAATATGAAAGTACCGGCTGTTGTAAAGGCCGGTCAGATCGTCGATGCGCGCCAAAGTTCGGTTGCGAATCGCATCCAGGGCGTTTTGGATGGACGAGGACATGTACGCGGCGAAGATGCGAAGTAATTCCTTGTCTCGCGCCGTGTAGGGACTGCCCGAGCGGCGGTTGGTCAGCTCAAGGACCCCGCAGATTGAATCGCCGATGACCACCGGCACGGCCAGAATGGAAACGGCGCGCGCGCCGGCCTTGATGATGCCCGTCGACACCAGAGGATCCTCCCGCTCGATTGATTCGGTCAGCAGAGGGCGACCGGAGCGATAAACCTGGCCGCAGACGCCGCGGTCGCTGGGGACCCTGTGACCAAGGTGTTCGGCGGCCCCCGGGCCGAAGGCGGCAATGAATGTCAGCCGCGGTGTCGGCGATCCCGCCTGTTTGGCACGGGGATCGTCCAACAGAATGCCCCCGGATTCGGAAGGCACGAAGTCGTTGGCGCGCTCCAGGATCTCCTTCAGCGCGGCGTCAAGGCGAACCTCCCAACGCTCGCTGTCGTGATCGCGACGCAGGCGCACGAAAAAATGCGAGATGTCATCCGACGACAGGGTCAGGATGTGGTGCGGATCGACAGTCGGCGTGGACGCCTGGTCAAGCGGCAGGGTCCTGGGGACGTCAGGTGGGGCGTCGGCGTTCTGCACGTTCCCGAGTATCGCATGTG
>JANOJB010000330.1:0-55350 GCA_031407985.1 Pseudomonadota bacterium
CCGACATCCTGTATTTCAAGTTGGGTCGTATGGCCGACGCGGGGAACGAGTACATGGCCGTCGGCAAGAGCAAGCCGTTGGGCAAGTATCACAAGGACGCCCTGCTACAGGCCATGACCGCGTTCGAGAAGCTGCGCAAACCAGCGGGAGGCAAGCGCGAGATCACGGAATCCGACCGCAAGTTCGCCGACGCGGCCGACATCTATGCGACGTTGTTCCCCAAGGACAAGGAAATCGTCACGGTCATCTTCAAGAACGGCCAGTTCTTCTTCGACTACGGTGACTATGACGAGGCGGTCAAGCGTTTTGGTCTGATCGTCGAGGGACACCCAGACGATCCGAACGCAGGCGCCGCTGGCGATCGCATCTTGGATGCCTTGTCCAAAGCGAAGGACTACGAAAACATCGAACACTGGGCGCGACGCCTGAAGAAGACCAAATCATTCGCGGCCAAGGCCGAACAGGAACGGCTGGACCGCATGATCGTCGTGTCCGTGATGAAGTCGGGCGAGAAATACGTCGCGCAAGGCAAGTTCGCCAAGGCGGCGGAATTCTTCATGCGCGTTCCGCGCGAATACCCGAAAGATCCCAAGGCGGCGCAGGCTCTGCACAACGCGGCCACGATTTTCGAGCGCGGCAAGAGGCCCGAGGAGGCAGTGGCGGCCTACAAAGAACTCGCGGAAAAATATCCCCAGGCACCCGAAGCCCCGGATGCGTTGTTCACGGCGGCGCATATCGAGGAAAGCATCGCGTCCTACGATCGCGCGGTGATCCTGTACGAACAGGTGGTGGTGCGATTTCCGCAGTCGAAACACGCGGCTGAATCCCTGCGGAACGCGGGCATCTTGCGCCAGACGTTGGGGGAGAACGAAAAGGCCATCAAACACTTCGGTGACTACGCGCGCCGGTACAAGGATCGCGGTGATGCCAAAGACCTGGCGTTCCAGGTCGCTGTTGTCCGCGAGCGCCAACAGGACTGGAAAAGCGCCGCGCAGAGTTTCGATGAATACGTCCGTGCCCACCCCGGGGACAGTCGCACCGTCGAAGCGCTGACACGCGCCGGCGATGCCCACCTGAAGGGCGGGAACGACGGGAGGGCCAAAGAGACCCTGACGCGGGCTCTCGCATCGGCCGGCGGCCATGGAAAGAAGGGCGGGGGCGGGGCCTCCGAAACGCGTTACTGGGCGGCCCAGGCCCGGTACCTGCAGGGTGAGTTGGTCTTCCGCGACTACGAGAAGCTCAAGATCGCCGGCAGACCGAAACAGCTCGCAAAGGTCCTTGATGAAAAGGCCAAGCTGCTTGAGCAGTGCAAACAAATCTACCTGGATGTGGTCACCTATCAGTCACCCGAGTGGGCAACGGCAGCGCTGTTGCGCATCGGACAGGGGTACGAAGCCTTCGCGAAATCCATGCGCAGCGCCCCGGTTCCGAAGGATCTGAACGCCGACGAAAAACAGGTCTATCGCGACGAACTGGAAAAGTTGACGGTGGTCATCGAGGACAAGGCGATCGACGCGTACAAGTCGGGCTACGGCAAGGCGCTGGACATCGGGGTCTACAACAAACACACGCAGCAGATTCGCCAGGCACTGACCCGACTGGACGAAGGGAACTATCCCAAGGAACTGGAAATCCGCGACGGCCTCCGCGCTGGTGAACCGCCCTTGCGCATCGGAAAAATGGAAGAGGTGCGGCGTGACCGGTAGCGGACATGCGCGCGCGATCTGGTCGTTGGTGCTGGCGGCCGCGATCGGCTGCGGTCACCGCGCGCCAAAACCCGACGCGACACCCAAGCCCATCGTCGCGGCGGTACTGCCGCAGGTGCCGGTCGAAGCCAAAAGTGAGTTCGAGGGTGCGTTGCGCCTGCTGAAACTGGGCAAGAAGCACCATTCCGAGGCGCGCGCGCGTCTACTGAAAGCGACCCAACTCGACGGAAGGTTCTTCGAGGCGTGGCACAACCTGGGTTGGCTGGACGCCAGCCGGGGCAACTTCGCCCGCGCGGCGGCCGCGTTCCGGCGCGCGCTCGACATTCAGCCGGCCTCGCGCGAGACCGCGCTGGCGCTTGGCGAGACCTGGCGACGCGCGGGCTACTCGAAGAAGGCGGCGCAGCTTTATGGCGAGCGCCTAGCTGCCGAACCCGGAGACATGGAGTTGCGCAACCGGTACATCCAGGTGTTGCGCGATGGCGGCGATCTCGAAGGGGCGATGACCCAGACCAAGATCGCGCTCGGCCAGGCAGGAGAAAATGTCGCGCAAACGGTATTGGCGTACAACTCGCTGGGACTCATCTACTATAAAATGGAGAAGTTCGAACTTGCCGAGACGGCGCTGCGCAAGGCGCTGGCCCTCGACGATCACAGCCCCTTCGTCTGGAACAACCTGGGTCTTGTCGCGTTTGCGCGCGGGCGGGATCAAGAGGCCTTCGTGAACTTCCAAAAGGCATCCGAGATCGACCCCAAATACGTCGAGGCCCGCCTGAACAAGGCGATCATCTTCATGGATTGTGGCGACTACAAACACGCCCGCTCTGAACTGCAACGCGCGGTGGACGCCAGCCCCAACGACGCCAGCGCGTTGGTCGCCCTGGGTGTGGCCGCACGCGGTGATGGCAAATGGGACGAATCCCGCCGGGCCTACGAAAAGGCCCTGGAACTAGAACCGGAACACGCACCCGCGCTGTACGACCTGGGCATCCTGTACATGGAGTTCGACAAGGATCCCGTCAAAGCAACGGATGCCTTTGCCCAGTTCATCGAGATCGCCGACGAAGACGATCCCCGCCGAAAGGACGCGAACCAGCGCCTGAAGGAACTGGGGGCCAGCAAGCCAAAACCGGCAGATCGCAAGCCAGACAAGGCAGCCAAGGCAGAACGGGGAGACAAGAAGTAATGCTGTCCTCGGGGGCGGTCTTGACGTTGGCGTTGGCCCTGCTTGCGGCGCAGGGACCACGAAGCGGGACCGCCACCAAGCGAAAAAAGGCCGCGCCCGCTCCGCCCGCGGCAACGGTCGAAAAGCGCGTCGGGCCACCGGCCCGGACCGAGGGTGGACAAGCCGGACAGTTGGGCCCGACCGGACAGGCACACAAGCGGGGCGAATCCGGTCCAGCAGGCGCCACCAACGGCGAAACTGGTGAATCCAGATCATCGGGCACCGAAGGACAGACCACGACCAAAGCGGCGAAAACCAAGGTCTACACATTCGGCGCGATGGACGTCGAGGGCAAGCTGAAGACGCCCCAACTGCTTTACTTCCTGAACCGGGTCAAACTGGAACTGGAGATGTCTGCTCCCGATCACCGATCGTTTATGAAGGAGTTGGCGAAAACCGCCGATGATCCGAATCTGTAGGCTGTTATGACACCCACGTCGATGTTGCAAATTGCACTGGTTTGGCAGGGAAAGATCCTTGCTTACCGCCTGTGCGGTCCCCGGCAGACGATCACAATCGGGCCGTCGTCGCGCGCAACAGTGGTCACGCCGCCAATCCCGGGTGGAGGCGACCGTTTTGCTTTGTTGGTCCCGGCGAAACCGTCCGGACGATATCGCCTGCGACTGACCTCCGCGTTCAGCGGCGATCTGAAGATCAAAGGCGAGAATCGGACCGTCGCCGAGATACTGGCTTCGGGGACGCCGTCGCCGAAGGACGCGGCCATTCGTGAGGTCGAACTTCATCCCGGCGACAAGGCACGCCTGGCGCTGGATGAGGCCAATGGGCTTCGACTTGAGATCCGATACGTTGAGCCGCCGCCGCTGATTGCACGGCCAACGATTTCCAAGACCGAACCGCTGTTCGCGGCGACCGCGACGCTGACATCGATGATCATGGCGATCTTCGTGGCTGCCGTCCTGGTGTTCGCGCCGGATGACGAACTCCCGAAGTTGGCCCTGACCAAGGAACGCCTGGCGAAGATTCTACCGCCCGACCCGCCACCGCCGCCCGCCCCGTCCAGCAAGACGAAAGCCGAGGAGAAGAAGAAGGAAGAGTCCGGGCAGATGAAGAAGGCGAAGGATGAAAAGGGCAAGCTGGGCAAGCAGGACGCGCCGGTCAAGGACACCATCATTCCCAAGGGCGAGAAAGACATCCTGCGCGACAAGGTCTCGAAGGTCGGCCTACTGGGTTTGATTGGTAAGGAACGACCGCAGGGATCCGGGTTGGCGAAGTTGTTCGCGGAGGAACGCGACGTCGAGCAGGCGATCGCCGGCATGCAGGGAGCGCAGGTGGTGGCGGGGCGAGGCTCGGGAGGGCTATCGACAACAGGTGTGGGCGTGGGCGGCGGCGGGACGGGCCTGGGACGCCTGTACGGCGCGGGCGATGTCGACACCGGGGGCCGCGCCAGCCGAGGACGCGGACGTGGACCGACGCTGTCGAACCGCAAGGAGCACGAGGTCAAGCTGGACATCGCCGCGGGAAACGTCGACGAGGGTGGCGGTCTAACGAAGGAACAGGTCGCGCGCGTGGTTCGGGCGCACCAGAACGCGATCAAGTTCTGCTACGAGAAAGAACTGCAACGAAAACCAACGCTGGGCGGAAAAATCGAGGTCTACTGGGTGATCATTCCCGATGGGTCGGTCGAAAAATCCAAGATTGCGGTCACAACAATGGAGGACGGAGCGGTCGAGGGTTGCATCGCCCGGCAGGTCAAACAGTGGGTGTTCCCCAAGTCCGACGGCCGAACGGTGGTGCAAAGTTATCCGTTCTTGTTCAAAGGAGGGGTGTGATGGAGACCAACCACAAGACACCGTGGCGGGGGAAGATGGCGTCTCGGGTTCTGGTCCCCTGCTGCTTGGCGACGGTCGCTTGGGGAGCGCAAGCATGCAACGCGAACAACCCGGTGTACTTTCCCGGCCCGATAGTTCTGGAAGTGGACGGGAGCGGGATGACCGCGGCCATCGCGACGGTCCCCTTGCGCTTTCGTGAAGAGGTTGAATCCGAACAAACCCAGCGCCGCGCGCTGAGCGACCAACTGGGCTACGAGGTACCTCGCCTCCGCGAGGACCGCATCCATGTCGAGGTCCGCTATACGATCACGAACCTGAGCGCCGAAGAGGGGATCTTTTCCCTGTTCGTCGACGGCGCCACCGAGTTCACGCGATTCGACTACGCGGCCGTTGCTGGGGCGTTCGATGCCGCCAACGCGGATCCGCCGCCGGTGGGCCTGATTCCCGTGCCGAATGCACCAATCTTGGCCCCGGGCCAGGTGTACCAGGGCGTGGTCCGCGAGGATGACTTTCATGAGGGCTCGCTGGATCTGGACGCCATGGGGCGTTGGATGGGAAACTTTGTCGCGGTGTTGATCAACCGATCGGAGGTGAACCCCATTGGCTTGGAAATGGCGCCCGCGAATCTGATTCGTCCGGCGCTGTGGGAGATCACTCCACGCTTCAACGCCAATCGACCTATGCGATGCGAGTTTCTGGTGCGCGTCCGCGACGACAACCAGCGACTGTGGGAAGATGGCGACGATGAGTTCACTCCGGCTCCTGATACGTTCATGCCGGTCATCATGCCCTGACCAGGTGATGGGCTGATTGGATCCGGTTCTGAGACGTTCACGGCTTTTCCCCGTCGCTGTGACTTGGCTGGTGCTGGGTACCGCCCGCCTCACGTCGATTTCACCCGCCTCAGCCCAGGTGACGGACGCACCGAAGCCTGAGCTATTTCCCGACCCCACCAAGTTTGCCTATGGCTTGTACACGCAAGGAGAGCTGGGAGCGGTGACGGTTCTGGGACCTGCCGGTTCCGCCTTGCGTCCAGGGTGGGGCGTCGGATTGGCGGTGGGATATGATCTGACGCGCTGGTTGGCGGTCGAGGCGCGGGGCCTGGGATCAACTCACGTCACCCGGTTTCCCAACATGCCCCAGGACGGCGAGCTGTTGCAGCTGTACCAGCTTTCGGGGGCAATGAAGCTGTCGTTTCGCTACCGGTATGTTGCATTGTCGGCCGACGGTGGGGCGGGTCTGCTGCGGACGTCGACCAACATACTGACCACCGTCAACCTGAACGACAAGCGAACCTCACTGGCATTCGGCGGCGGTTTGACAGCCGAGTACCACACACTGTCGCGGCATTTTTCGTTCGGTGTTCGCGGAAGTTTTTTTCAACTGCCCTCCGTCGGGCAAAGTCACGCATTGGTTACGACCGCGACGATGAGGTACGCGTTCTGATGTCGACGCCGACGAACAAAGCGGCCAACGGCGACGACACCAACGGCGCCATGTCGGTAGGACTTCCCATCTCCGTGCCCCTCCTTGTCGCGTTGATCCTCGGCGCGGCCGCGTGTTCCACCGTCGCTCTGGGCGATCCGCCTGCCGACGTGAACGCGTGCCGGCCCAGTCAGATGATCTTCGCCGACGAGGTTTGGCCCCAGTTTCTGGCCAAGGACTACGGTGGGAAAACCTGCGGGGCCGCGACCTGCCACGATGCGGGCAGCGGCAATTCCCCCCTGTTGGCTGCCCCCACGTCCACGACGACCCCCGCCATTCCGTTCCCGGGCGGATCCGACTGGGAGATGGTCTATCGCGCCGCGACCCAGAAGATGACGTGCACGAATGTGCGCGGGAGCGAACTGTTCACCCGGCCCGCCGGTCTGCGCCCCCATGGCGGCGGAGCCTTGATAGATCCGGTCAATGGTCCGGAGGGCCCGCTTCTCGACAGGTGGGTGGCCGCGTCGCCATGAAAAACCCGGTGCAACATCCTCTACGATACGTGGCGCAGGCGGCGGTGATCGCGGCGGCCATTGCCGCTGTCGCGCCCGCGGCACGGGCCGAAGATGAAGCCCTGGCGCGCGTCATCGCCGAACAGGCGAACGTCCACACGGGGCCCGGCTTCTCTTACCGTGTGGTCTACGTGGCGACGCGCGACGAGGTCCTGCCCATCGTCGAGCGAGCGACACGAGCGCACTGGTTTCGTGTCCGCCTGCCCGACGGCACCTCGGGCTGGGTGCTCGGCGATCAGGTCTTTCCCCTCGATCTCGACACAGCCGAGGCGCACCGGGGACCGTCGATCTGGAAACGCATAGCGGACACCATGTTCTCCCCGTCACCGCTGCTGGAAGGTCGCTTCGGCATGTCGTTTTCCGCCGGCGTACTTGGCGGCGATTCGGCTTTCATCTTCAGACCCGCGATTCTTTTCGAACCGCATATTTCCCTGGAAGGTTTCCTGGGAGAAACCGTCGGCAATCAACTGGATGTTATTTACTACGGAGCAGGCCCGAACGTATTCGTGTTCCCGCGATCCCCCGTGACGCCTTTCCTATCAGCCGCGGCCGGCGGCGCGTCGGGCAGGCCCAAGGCGGATCAGTTCGCGATCTTCAAAACCAACTATTCGATGGTGAACGTCGGAGGCGGATTGCTGATTGCATTGAAGAAGCGCATCACGCTGCGCAGCGACGTCCGGCACTATGTGGTTTTCGGGCCCAATCACACCCAACGAATCCAGGAGTACACCGGTGCGCTTGCGATTGTCTTTTAAGATCTTTTGCGGGGTCGTTGTGGGCACGCTCTGCCTGGGAGCGGCCGGCTGCGGACACGTGGGCGTCAAGGCGCATCAGCGCGAGCTGCTGGCCGATAGGATCATGAAGCTGGACGGTGAATCCCAAGAACGGGCGGCCGACGAACACGTGCTGGCCAATCGCGAAGGCGCCATTGGGGGCACCGGAACTTCCGGCGGAGGTTGCGGTTGCAACTGAGAACGGCGTTTCTGGCCGGGTTGTTGACCGTGAACTTCGGATTCGGGAGCGTGGTGCGCGCGGCGGAGGTCGAGGCGTCGCAAAGGGTGACGTTGTTCCAGGAACCGTCATCCATATCGGGCAATGCGGGCGTGACGGTCGTCCATCCGCAGACGGACGTCAGCGCGACCCTGGCGTCGACCGTGGGACTGGCGGCAGGGTATTCGGTCGACATCGTCAGCGGCGCCACACCGTCGGTGTTTCGCGTCGACGCCGTGTCCGCGGCGACGAAATTTTCGGACACGCGGCACCAGGTCAAAGGCGCGCTGACCTACATCCGCCCGACGGCGGAGGTGACCGCGGGTTACAGCTACGGATGGGAGAGCGACTACAGATCCGGTGCGCTGACCGTCGTCACCCGCAGCGACATTCTGGACCACGCGTTCACATTGGGGCTTGGGTACACGCACAACTTCGACTCCGTGTGCGACCAGAACAACCCCGACGCAGCCGGTGGGCCCCTTCAGCGTTTGGCTCTGGTCACGTCGGAAAACTGTTTCAAGGGAACCCCCGAGGTCGCGACGCGGCGGCTACACATCGATTCATTGGAACCATCGGTCACGTGGGCTGCCACACCACGCCTGCTGCTGCAAGGCGGCGGCACGGTGCAAATCATGGATGGCTTCCAGGCCAATCCCTACCGCCGTGTCGAACTGGGTAGCGCGGGTCGGACGCCGCAGGAGAGCCTGCCCACGTTCCGTCAACGTTACGCGGTCTTCGGACGGGCGGCGTACGCTTTCCCCCGCAGTCATACGTCGCTGCAAACCACCGTGCGCGTCTACCGCGATACCTGGGCGGTGGAAGCGTTAACCGCCGAGATACTGATTCATCAGTACCTGGCGAAGTTCCTCTTGTTGTCGGTGCGCGGTCGTATGCACGCGCAACGCGGCGCCAGCTTCTACCTGGACGCCGAGGGTTATCGCCTCTTCGGCCCGAACGGCCAGTACTGGACCGGCGATCGCGAGCTGTCTCCGATGCGGAACATCCTCATCGGCGGCAAGTTGGCCTATCTGCGGATTCCCGAATCGCAAGGAAGTAGCTTCTTCCGCGAAATCGAAGTGGCGCTGAAGTGGGAGGGGCTGTTCTACAGTCTGCACTCGGCCCTGGCGCCGAACGCCGATCGCAAGCTGGCGCTGATCTGGCAGGCCGCGCTGTCGCTGCGCTTCTGACCGGTTTTCTTTGCGGTCTTGGTCGCGGCTGATCGCCCTACTGCAACGGCTTCGGTTGCTGATCCCGAGATTTGCTGACCGATGCACCAGTGAGGGCGTCGGCGGTCACTGCGATGTCCAATTCCTGGCCTGACAGACTGCCGTGACAGCCGCCGCAGACGCCGTTGAAAAACTTCCGGGGAACTCCCGGCGTGATGTATTCGCCGGGGGACACTTGGTGTTCCTCGCGCATCGTCAGCACGGGATTTCCGCTGCCGTCGACCAATTCCAAGATGAGCGGCTTGTTCACCGGAATGTAGACCTTCAACGAATGGTCGGATTCGAAGCGGGCGGTTCCCAGGTCCACGCGATCCACGTAGACGTTCTGCGATCCCTGCAAACCTGGCGGATTCGGCCCGGGGGGTGGACGCAGCTCGTAGACCTTCAAGCCCACCGCGGCGTCGAAGCGGGCGACATTCCGACCACGCCGCAGATTAGAATCCAGCAGCGTCGCCAACACGGGAACATCGGGGAAGTGCATCACAGCGTAGTCCACCGGATCGACGCGCCCGCCAAACACCAGTTGCGGAAAATTGCGAAACAGCTCGGTCTCGGCGCGCTTGTATCCCAGCACCGCTTCGACAAATGACCGACTGGGATCAGCGATCAACACGCGCCGCAAGACCGGATTCTCCGCGGCCGCATCCACCGCGACCAGATCGTATTTCGGCGTGCCCGTCGCGGGGTCCTGAACGTTCGCCGCGTAGGATGCCAGGATCTCGCCGTTCGGCAGCGATGACGGCGATCGGTAAACCCCCGCCGTTGAGGCTTTGCCGTGCGCGGCGGGATCCACAATCCGCAACGCCTTCAGGAAGGATGCTTCGGCCCGCCCTTTCTCGAACGGCCCCACCGATCGATTGAAGGTGGCCAGCGCCCCACCACCTCCACGCGCCCCCACGTCCGACAGGATGAACAGAAAATCGCGATCCAACCCCTCCCTGATCTCCGTCGCCTGGGAATATCCGACCGAATCAACCTCCCCATCGCTGAACGTGTCGTTCGATTTCGCGCGCTGGGCGATCAGGGGATGGTAGTCGCTGAGGTCCCAGTTAATCCGGCGGCCGGACAGCTGATAGAATTCGGGCGACGCCTTTTCGACGGTGAAGGACAGACGGCCGTCCTGCATGAAGGCCGGTCCCATCTCGGACCCCAGCAGCCAGGTCATCTGCTGTACGCTGGCGAAGTTCGCCGCCGGCCCCGTGCGAAACAGATCGGCGTTCGGCAAGAACAGCTTGGGCGTGATGGTCCCAGCGCGCGTCGATGCAAACACGATGGTGCCGTCGGGCGCGAACACCGGATCGAAATTGTGCACCTTGACCGCGCCCTGCATCCGTCCGTTGTCCGACGTCAACTGCCGGCAGACGCCACCCGCCGCGACGTCGACCAGCCACAGGTCCAACCCACCGGCGGCCGACGGACGGCCCGCGAAGACCAGCTTCTGCCCGTCAGGCGACCATTCCGGCCCGCGCACGTCCGCGGTGCCGGCAACCAGCCCCGCACATCCACCGAGCACACTGCGCGGCGTTCCCACCGTCGCCACCGCACCACGCGCCCCCAACGTCGCGTCGGCGACCAGCAGGTCGGCGCCCCCCCGGAAGGTATCGAATTCCAGCAGCGAATCCGTATCTGGCGGACGCGCGACGAACGCCAGCGGCAACACGCCTCCCGCAGCCATCGGCGAGACCCCCGCCGATCTCTCTCCGCGTTCGATGCGGTGCCATTCGGCGAAAATACAGTACGCGCTGGCCGTCGCGGGGTCGAACGTCGCTGGACAGATGTGGCTGGCCGTGGCCCCCCCGCCGTCGGCCGCCGCTATCCCATCCTCCAGAACCGAACCGGCGCGATGAGGGATGCCGCCTGGAAAAATCGTCTTTTTGACGGCGCGGGACTGCCGCACATCGACGGTGTCGATGGCCATGAATTCCTTCAGCGTGGTTTCGTAGTTGCGCGTCAGGACCTGCGGGGCAAAGAACCCCTGCGCCCCCGACCGCAGTCGAAAATCATTGAACCCGTCGGGGCTGTGACAGCCTTCAAGCGCGCAACCGCGTTGAAGCATCTTGGGCATCACGTTGGCCTCGAAGAAGACCTGCCCCGGACTCTTGACCAGCGCCGGCGGTGGCGCCGCCTTCACCGCCACCGCCCATTCGCGCCAGGCCTTCCATGTGGAATCCTCGCGCGTCACGAAGAAGATTCCGCCCGTGTGACTCACCCCGCCCGCCTCCGGCGAAAGCGGCCGCAACAGAATTTCGCCCTGTTCGGGCATGGCAGACAACTCGACAAAACCCGCGGCCTGAAGAAAATTGAACCGTATCTGCTGATCGTCGTCGCCGCAGGTCATGTAGAAATCCGACTGGGGCGATCCGTGACAGGTCCCGGACGAGCACGAATTCTTGAGCGTCGGTACGACGTTCGAAACGAACAGCTGATAGGGCGCGCTGTTGGTGTCCACTGCCGCCAGGTCACGCCCCGGCGGGACCATCGTGTTGCACGCGCCGATTCCCTGCTGGGCGCGCGGCGCGGGCGCCACGCCGTCCAGATTGGCGCCGTTGCTCAACCAGGACTCCAACTCGTAAAATGCGTCCGAACTCCTGGTGATGGTTTTGCCGCCCGCGTGAAGAATCTCGCTTTGGACGAATCCGCCCCGGTAGGGGATCTCCAGGGACGTCTCGGGGACGGCCTTCAGCAGCAACAGGGGCAAGGGATAGCTGCCGTAGGTCCGCAGCACGTCCGGGCGTTTCTGAACCCCCGCGAAGGACGACAGATCCAGATTGCCAAGGGCAGTGCCCGTGGCGGGATCGATCTGGTGACAGGGCGATGTGTTGCCGACGCAGGATTGGTTCAGGATCGGCTGGATGTGCTGATCGTAATAGTGCCGCGACGCGGGCTTCTTTACCGTGCAGCCGATCGACACCAGGGCGGCGGTGGCTCCCAGTACCGCCGCGCACCCACCGACGGGATACCGCATGGGACGATGATACCAGCCGCTCGCGGCTCCGTCGCCGGGATTACCGGCTAAGTCCGGCGATCGACGCGCTTGCCAAAGACCGCACCAGCGGTGACGAATCCGACGTCGCAGCCTGGCTCAGCGCCGGGCCCGCGATCGCCGCCGAGGCCCCGATCTGTCCCAGTGCCCATGCCGCCCGTTTGCGAACGTTGGGGCTGGCGTCATTCTGAAGGACCTGCACCAGGGCCGTCGTCGCGGTGGTGGTGCGCAGGTGCGCGACCGTGTAGACCGCCTCGGTCCGTACGCCTTCGTTCGTGTCGGCAAGCAGGGGCACGGCCACCGAGCCGTCACGAAAACCTTCCACCCTGCGCAACGCCGTCAACGACGCCGCTCGTACCAGCGCCTCGGGATCAGTCAACGCCGCCTGCAGGGGCGCGGCGGCCGCGGGACGCCTGATGGATCCCAGCGCCTTCGCCATGGCGGCTCGGGATTCTCCGTCGAAGATCGGGTTGGAGAGCGCAGCCGCCAGCGCCGGGATGGCCTGCGGATACGAGAACTCGCCCAACACGTCGGCCGCGTTGCGGGCCTTCAGTGAATCGGGCTGGCCGAGACGCGTGAGCATGTCGCGATAAACCTGGCGGCCGACACCGCGCCGCACCAGCCACCACGCGGCCACCTGTCGAATGCTGGCGTCGTTGTTGTCAACCAGGGGAAGAACGTAGCGCACACAGGCCGCGCAGATCAGGTACTCCGATCGTTCCAGCTCGGACTTGATGGCATCCGCCGACCCCGACGAAATGGCGCTGACGATCGCCTGCGAACTGCCACCGCGACCCGCGCTGGCGGGACCGGAGGCGACCAGCAGTGCCCCAGCGACCAGTCCGGCGGACACCAGGCGACCGAGCGACGACTCGACCCGAACCGAATGAAACTTGCGCATGGCTTGGAGACCTCCCATCGAACTTGTCATTGCCGAAACTCTCATGGCGACCCTCTCGAAGGACCTCACGGGGGGCCCATTCCACTCATGGGTTCGTTGCGGGTCTCACGGGCGAAGAACTGTCCCCCCATGTCCAGGCTGAGGCCGATCAGGTAGTGCTCGTCGGGCGTCAGATCGGTGAGCCCCAGTGCTTGGAGGTGGGGCAGGCCCGCATAGCGACGCACGTTTGTGTCGATCACGGGGAACCGCTGCGGCGGATTCAGCTTCTGGATGATCTTCGAACCCGCCGCATTGGCGGGCAAACCAAACTCGAACGGCTCACCCGTGAAGGTGACCACATTTTCGCCGATGATCTCGCCGAGGCCCATGATCGACAGGTACGAAGCGCTAAAGTCGCCGGTCATCATCTCGCCGACGACCACGTTGACCTTCTGCCCGCGAAGGTCGAACACGAAGGTCTGCGACAGACCCGAAGTTGTGTCGGTGACGGAGAACGACGGGTTGCCGGGCTTGCTGGCGTCGCCGTCATGGCAGCTGACGCACTTGGCGTCGAAGATGGGCTGCAAGGCCTTGTCCCAGGGAACGCCCCGCACGTTGCCGTAGGTGAAGTTCGTCGACACGCGCAACGCCCGGGCCACATCCAGGTTCGCCGGCCCGCGCAGGATCGCCTGGGTCTGGCCCGGATTGATGTCCGACGCTCCCGTCCGACTCTCATGGCAACCGCCGCAGGTGCGCTGCTCGCCATTGCGACCGCTGATCCAGATCGGCTCGTCGGCGATGGAGATGGCGAACTTGTCCAGCACCTGTTGATGGACAGGAACATTGGCGGGAACGCGGGCCGCGAACGATCCGTCCGACTCGACCGGAACCTCGCCGTACAGCGACTGCCCGTCGAACTCGGTGGTCCCGAAGGTGCGAATGCCCTCCTCACCCGAGAATCCCTCGATCAAACGGACCTTGACCGCGGCTCCCGCGGGGATGGGACGCAAGGTGCTGCTGTAGACGTTCAGCGCGCTCAAGACGAAACCGTTGCCCGCCTGAATCGGCGAGGCAGTGACTGGCGGCTCGGGACGCGCCTTGACCGGCCGCGCCTGCACGTCCCAGAAGCGGGCATCGTCGTACAGAGGGAACCGGGTGTCGTTGGCGGCGTTGTAGATGTACAGACCGAAGTTGGCATTGGTGGCGGCGGTCGCCAGAATCTCGGATTCAACAGGACCGTCGGACCACGAGACGATGAACTGAGCGCCGGGGACCTTGCCCACCGGCTCGGCGTCGTAGTAGCGGCCAACGCCAATCGCCGAAGGAACGCGATCACCCGGAATCTTCTTGGTCAGATCGGCGACGCTGGACAGCGCCTCGCTGCCGCCTAGGTTGGCCAGCAGCAACTTGCCGGCCTGCAGCGTTCGATCCCGCGACGTCCCCACCGCGATGATCTGGGTGCCCCCGTTGGCTGCCGGCCCGACATAGCGGGCGCGTAGGTAGCTGTTGGTCTCGGCCTTGGCCCTGTCGGGATCCAACTCGCCGCCGAAGGCCTCGCGAACGCCGGTCATATCGGCGTTCATCATCCTCAGATGGCCGTCATTGACCTCGCCCAGGTGGCGCCACTCGGTGTAAAGCACGTGACCGTCGGGCAACAGCGCGGGCGCCACGCGGTGCGAAACATTGCGCGGCCCCAGTTCCAGGTTCTTGCCGTCCAGGTTGATGGTGCCCACCTGCGCGGTGGTCGCCCGCTCGTACTCATCCTGAAACTGCAAGGACGTGGGATCGCCCGCCTCGACGTTGCGGCTGGTCATGAACAACATCTTCTGACCGGGCAAGAAGATTGGATAGACGTAGTCGTCCGGCCCTTCGGTGACCTGTTTGACGTTGGTCCCGTCGACGTTCATCGTGAACAGGTGATACCGGTCGGCTCCGGCAAGCCGCGCCGAAAAGGCGATCGACTTGGCGTCGAAGGACAGATCCCACGACATGAAATCAGCATCGGCGAACATGGGATCGGAGGTCAGAACCGTCAGCGTGCCGTCCACCGCGGGCGGCGTCAGCATCACGATGCGGCCGCCCGGTACGAAGCTGGTGTAGTCGAAGACGTTCCCGTCGCTGTTCCGCGGAACCCTCTGCAAGAAGATGATCGCGTCCACCTCCGTTGGTACCGGCGAGGTGGTTTCATTGCCCGAGCACCCGCCGAGAGCGAGGACCAACCCCGCGCTCCAGACACCGACCCGAACCAATGTGCGCGTTTTCAACATGTGGGACTCCTTCATGTACCCCGAAAATACAGCAAGATCAGCGCCACGGATCAAAGCGAATTTCAAATGACGAAAGCCGCGAAACGACGGGCACGCCGCGCGCCCGTTCGCGTCGAAAATGCCTGCTACAGCGGCATCGTTGCGCAACAGCGAATCTCGGCCGAAAAGGCCCTTCGTCCGTCCAACGCGGGGGCCCAACGACCATGGTCTTAGGTAGTTGCGAGCACCTGGAGCCGTTGCGCAACTGAACCGTCCCAAACGCGAACGAACGCACTTCATTCCCACAGGTCCATGGGGCAGAAAGCAGGGGTGCGGTCAGTCCTCTGCGTTTGGCGGTCTGAATGATTCCTTGAGTCACCGCACCCTGTGCGTCTACGCTGGAGGTTGGCCATGGATGAGTTACCGCCGTTGTTCGCCGCAGGACAACACCTCGGTCGATACGAATTGCTCCAACGCCTGGCGGTGGGGGGCATGGCCGAGGTTTACCTGGGGTATGCGGTGGGCCCGGGGGATTTTCGCAAGGTGGTCGCTATCAAGCGTCTGTTGCCGCAACACGCGCTGGATCCACAACTGCTGAGAATGTTCCTGGACGAGGCGCGTCTGATGGCGCGCCTGTCGCACCCGAATATTCCGCAGGTTACGGATGTCGACGACGGCAAGAAGAACAACGGCGTCGACGTGCCGTATTTCGTCATGGAATACGTTCATGGAACCGACCTGCGCGGGGTCCTGAACGCGGCCGCCGGCCCCCTGCCGATCGAGCACGCCTTGACCATCACGGTGGCCGTCGCGGCCGGCCTGCATCACGCGCACGAACATCGGGGAGCCGGGGGACAGCGCCTGGAAATCGTTCATCGCGACGTCTCTCCCTCGAACGTTCTCATCAGCTTTGATGGCAGCGTCAAGGTGACCGACTTCGGCGTTGCGAAATGGACCGAACAGAAAAGCTTCACCCACCAGGGCCAGCTGAAAGGGAAGTTCGCGCATATGTCGCCCGAGCAATGCCGAGGGGAGGCACTGGATCGGCGAAGCGACGTCTTCGCCCTGGGAACATTGTTGTACGAAATGACGACCGGGAATCCCCCGTTCGTGGCCGAAAGCGAGTACGAACTGCTGACTCAGATCATTTCGCAGGAAGCGCCCCCACCGCGGCGGCCTGATGGCCCTTACCCCGCCGATCTGGCCGCGATCGTCACGCGATCGCTGGGACGTGCGCGCGAGGATCGCTATCAAAGCGCCCAGGAACTGCAGTTGGCGCTGGAGGCGTTCGCGCGCGAGCACAAACTGATGGTGTCGCCGGTCTCGCTGGCCGGCTACGTCGAGTCGCTGTTCGGCGCGCGCGTCACCGAGTGGCGACAGGCGCTGGCCAGCGGAAAAACCCTGGTTGATCACCTGGCGCGATCGGAAGGACAATCCGCGAACGCCGGCGGTCAGGCGCACGCGCATCCGAATGAACGAACGGCAACCGACGCTTTTGTCATCGCTCCCCCCGGTATCTCGACGGCCACACCGGGCCATGTCTCCCCAACCGCCGTCCAGCCGCGACGAAAAGCAGGGATCAAGCGAACGCTGGTTATCACCGGAGCCGCGGTGGTGACCGTGGCGCTACTGGCTTTTGCGACCGAACTGACGTCAAGGTGGCAACGTGTTCCGCGCCCGGCCCTGTCCCCCACCCGCATGATTGACCCCGGATTGCCGTCGCCAACGATCACGACCGGCACCCGGTCCACGGGGCAATCCACGTCGCCCGCCTTGACGCCCACCCTGCCACTTGCCCCAGGGTTTCCCGTCCCCGAATCGATCCCCGCCCCCACCTCCGCGACACGTGAACCTCGCCAAGTCGATGAGGTTGTCGCGGCCCGACCATCGCGCCGATGGTCCGCAACCGTTGCCGCATCATCAACGACAACGGCTTCCTCGCCAGCGCGGATCACCGGTTCTTCGCCCAGGGCGGTTGTGTCACCGCGGCCGGATGAATCGCCGCCCCCGCCAGCGTCTCCACCGTCGGCCGACCCGCAACAACCGGTGCCAGCGGCGGCCGCCGAAAGCCCCGCCTCCCCACCGGTACCGGTTAAGGTGTGGGATCCCGATTCCCCCGTTCCGCCGTAACCGCGTGTCTTTGCCCAAACCATCTATCGGCGCGGCAGAGTTCGTCACCTCAAGCGTGGCTGCCGTCGCCTTGTGCCTGTACACCGTAACTGTGACGTCAACGGCATGGGCTGAAGAACCCGATGACCGGGCGACCTCGGTGCCCGCCCAACCCGCGTCACCGACGGAACCGACGACGGAGCAGAAAACCGTCCCGACATCCGCGATGACCCCCGAAGCGAAGGCGCACTATGACCGGGGCCTGGACCTGTACGGCGCTCGCGACTACCCGGCGGCCATAAACGAACTGGAACGGGGATTCAAAATGGATCCCCGCCGCGAGTTTCTGTTCGCCGAGGCGCAGGCTTTTCGGCTGGCTGGCGATTGCCTTCGCGCGGTGTCGCTGTACCGGCGATTCCTGGAGTCGACTCCGTCTCAACTCCAGGCAGAGGCGGCGCAACTGGGTATCGATCGCTGTGGGTCAGATCGGTCACCAGCGCCAGCCAAGCCGACCGTGGCAACGCCGCCTCCACTCGCCTCGGTTGTCCCGCCTGCACCCGTCACCGACCACCCGATCTGGTGGCGCGATCCCTGGGCCGCGCTCTCTATCGGCGCGGGCGTCGCGGCCCTGGGTGTGGGCGTCGGATTCGAGATCGCGTCGGGGCAGGCACAAGACGATGCGCGGTCGATGCGAAACAACAACTACGCCGCGTTCCAGCGACTGTGGGAATCCGCCGAACAAAGACGCACGATCGCCGTGACTGCGACGCTGGGAGGCGTGGTGCTACTGGCCGCCGGGGGTGCGCGATTGATTCTCCTTCACCGACGGGAACGGGCGTCGGATCCGTCGAACGGCGCGGTGTCGTTCCTGCCGGTCCGCGGCGGGGGAGCGCTGTGTTGGCAGGGGGCGTTTTGACGGTCCGTCAGGTGGGTGTCGTGATCGCTGTCCTCGTCGGCGCTGTCGTATCGGCCGGTGGCTGCCTGGATCACGGAGTCTTCCGCTGCAAGGTGAACCGCGATTGCGGAGCGCAGGGCTTCTGCGAATCCAACGGTGCCTGCAGTTTTGTGGACAGCGAAGGCTGTCCATCGGGCCGCCGCTATGGCCGACACGTGCAAGATCCCTTGTCCAACCGCTGCGTCGATCCGGCCTGCCCCGCCAATCCCGTCATACACGTGCGCGCAGGTGGAGCGCACGCTTGCCTGGTCAGATATGACGGCGCCGTCGCCTGCTGGGGCGCGGGCACCGACGGACAACTGGGAGACGGCAACCTCCTGTCGCGGTCGACGGTCACACCGGTGACGCCAACCCCGGGCCTGGGAACCGCCGTCGACATCGCGCTGGGCGATCGACATACCTGCGCGCTCTTGAACGACATGACTGTCTGGTGCTGGGGCGCCAACGAATCGGGTCAACTGGGCACCGGAGATACAGCGGCGCGACCAACGCCCACGCAGGTTGCCGGCCTGACGGATGTCACCGCCATCGCGGCGGGCGGGGCGTTTACCTGCGCGGTAAACCGGGACGGCAGTGCCCTGTGCTGGGGACGCAACGCCGACGGCGAGCTGGGAAACGGCAACGGTACCGATTTATCGCCAACACCCCAACCGGTGCGCCTTCTCGCCAACGTTCAGACACTGACGGCGCGGGATCGCCACGCCTGCGCGCTGACGGTCGGCGGCCTGCTGTGTTGGGGATCAAACGAACAGGGAGAACTGGGCGACGGGACCCGAAATCCCCATCCAGAGCCGACAGCTGTGATGATTCCACCCGGTGTCACGTGGACCGACGTCGTGGCGGGAGCCGCACACACCTGCGCGCTGGGCACGACCGGTCAGATTTGGTGCTGGGGCGCCAATCAGCTTGGCGAGTTGGGGGACGGCACCGACGAGACGCGCGCGGTTCCCGCTGTCGTGCCATCGCTGACATCCGTCACCGCGATCGCGGCCGGGGGACACCACACGTGTACCCGCCGGGACGACGGGACCGTGTTGTGCTGGGGCGCCAATCACGCGGGCCAATTGGGGGAGGGCACCACCAGCAACTTCCGTGTACCCGTGCCCGTCACCAGCATCGACAATGGCGCCGACGTGACGGCCGGCAACGCGTTCTCGTGCGTGCGGCGGCGAGACGGTACGGTTTCGTGCTGGGGGGACGATCGCGTTGGACAGCTAGGCGGCGGAACGACCATCGAAAGCCTGTCGCCGATTCGGGTGTCGAATCTCGACCGCGCGCAGTCCATCACGGCGGGGCGCGCTCACACTTGCGCGCTGCGCCCCGCCAGCGACGGTGCCGCCAGCACGGTGTGCTGGGGCAACAACCAGGCTGGGCAACTCGGGGACGGAACACGCCTGGATCGCCCCACGCCGGTCGCCTTGAAGATCAGCCTCAACGCCCGACAGGTCGTGGCCGGATCGGTACACACGTGTCTGCGCGGTGGTGACAAAAGCGTCTGGTGCTGGGGACGCGGTGGTTCAGGTCAGCTGGGCACGCCCGCGCTGATTGACTTCGCCGTTCCGGTCAACGTCGCGGGCCTGGGCGACGTCACCCACATCGCCGCGGGCCAGTCCCACACCTGCGGCCTACGAGAACAGAGCGCCTGGTGTTGGGGCGCCAACGACGAAGGTCAATTGGGCGACGGAACCAACCTGGGTCGGTCCACCCCGATCGCGGTCCCTGGCACACCCGACATCGTCCAGTTGGCGCTGGGTGGCGCGCACACCTGCGCCCGCCACCTGGATGGAACCGTGACCTGCTGGGGACGCGGCACCGATGGACAACTGGGAAACAATCAAAAGACGACAAGCGCGACGCCCGTGATCGTTTGGGAGTTGATGAACGCGGTAGCCATCGTGGCCGGGGTTCGGCACACCTGCGCGATGCTGGCCGATCAAACGGTGAGTTGCTGGGGCGATGGCGTGTGGGGGCAGCTCGGATGGGGGTCGTCGCCCGTAGGTCACGAGATCCCCTCCAAGGTGGTGAACCTGGCAGACGCCGTCGAGATCGCCGCCGGCGACAACCACACCTGCGCGCGCACGTCATCGGGGAATGTATTCTGCTGGGGCGCCAACAGTTCAGGACAGATCGGCGACGGAACGCATGACACCCGACTGGAACCGATCGTTGATGCCCCGTCATTCGTCAACGCGATCGCGATTGCGGCGGGCGGCGCCCATACGTGCGCGATCAAGAACGATCAGTCGGTTTTTTGCTGGGGATCGGACAGCGCGGGCCAACTGGGCGAGGGAGCATTTTTGCAACACCCTACCGCTAGACCGACCCACATCAGCTGCCCGTAGAACCGCCGGATTTGTTGGCGTTAACGCGCCGAACACAAATCGACCTCGCCCCTGTTACTTCGCGATCCCGCGGTCCCCGAAACGGTGCATTAATAGGCCCGCGTGAATCCCTTGGACGCACCACGAGCTCATTCGCTTTCGCAGCTGATTTCCGCGGCCCTACCGGCTGGATCGGGCGTCGCGGATCTCCAGCCGATTCTGGCCCAATTGCATGGCGATGCGCTCCGCAAGCGGGCGCGCCAGGTCACGTTGGACTTGCGCGGGGCAGGGCCCTTGGGCATCGCCGGCCTGCAACACTTCGTCGGCTGGATTTTGGAGATTCAGGACCTTCCCCCCGCCGAGCGTTACACGGTTCATTTCATCGGAGACGGCGGCGACCACTGGCAGAAACGGGGGCTGCAAGCGCTGCGCGCCTGTGCCGAAAGCGCGATTACCGTTTCCTTCGTCGAAGGAAACGCCTAGCGGCACCGACCAGACGCCGGACCCATAGGCCCAGTCCGACCAAGCCCGACGCCGACCAAGCCCGAGCGTGATAAGGTCCGTTTCGTGGCCGTTCGCGAGAAGACGCAGACCGCTGTGCATTCGCCCCTGTCGCCGGCGGAGTTGCCCGACACTGCTGTCCTGTTGATGGTTGGCGGCGCGGATACGCCGGGCCTACCGAACGCACGGCGACTGGTGTTTATCCGCGAGGATCTGGAGATCGGTCGCAGTCCATCGGAGGCGGCTGAAACAAGGGGCGCGGCGCTGACCGTTTCCGATCCGCTGGTATCAAGCGAACATGCCCGCATCGCGCGTCTGCCGGCCGGGGGTTTCGAGATCGCGGACGCGGGTAGCAAAAACGGCACGTTCGTCGACAACGTCCGCGTCGAGGGCCGGACTCGCCTGCGCAACGGCTCGGTGGTTTTTTTTGGCAATCAGGTCGGCGTGTTCCGGATGTCATCGGCGCTGGAGTTGGAGGCGATCAAGTCCGAGTTGGTTTCGCCGCTGGGCCCCGTGGCCACGACGTCACCCACGTTGGCGGTGGCCTGTGATCGCTTGCGCCGCCTGGCTGGTGCCGATGGCGCTTTGTTGATCCTGGGTGACACCGGGGTCGGCAAGGAGATCTACGGGCGCGCGGTTCACACCCAAAGCGGTCGACGCGGAAAGTTCATGGCGATCAACTGCGGCGCCATCCCGCGCGAGCTGGTCGAGAGTGAACTGTTCGGCTATCGGCAGGGCGCGCATTCGACGGCCCGCCAGGCAAAGGCCGGACTGATCGAGGAGGCCGAGGGGGGAACGCTGTTCCTCGACGAGATCGGCGAGATGACCCAGGAAGCACAGATCAAACTGCTTCGCTTTCTGCAGGACCGCGAGTTGACTCCCTTGGGATCGACGCGGCCACGGAAGATCGACGTGCGCATCATCGCCGCCACCAACCGGGCCTCCAGCTCGGGAAAAACGCCGACCGGCCTCCGCGACGACATCATTGCCCGCCTGGGTGCCGCGCCCATCCATCTGCCACCGCTGCGCAACCGCATCGAAGACATCGGCGCGTTGGCCGCCCATTTCTTGCGGGCCACGCCCGGCCCCGCCTTTGATCAACCTGCGTTCCGGGCGCTGGCCCTTTATGAATGGCCGCTGAACGTCCGCGAACTGGAAAAGATTGTAACGACGGCGGCGGTCTTGACCGGCGGGCAGCGGCCCATATCGCTGCGCGATCTTCCCGAACCCGTATCGCGGGCCGCCACGGCGCAGCCCGGAGTTCAACGACGCGCCGCCGGACCTTCCCCCACCCCCGCGCAGATCGAGGATCTGCTGCGCAGGTACAACGGCAACGTCGCCGACGTCTCGCGCGAGCTGGGCAAACACCGCGCGGCCGTCTGGCGCTGGATGAAAAAATGGGGGATTGGCGTCGAGAAGTTCAAGAAGACCGAGTAGCGCCGGGGGATCGTATCGCCGACGAACTCGTGGCCCTGCTGGCTCATGCGCGCGCGCTGATAGGCGTCGAACTGGGTGAACTGGCGGATCAACTGGGCCTGCCCGTCCCGGCGGGGGCGGCGGGCCCCGAGCGATCGAAGGGCTGGGCGGGACAGATCATCGAACACGAGCTAGGCGTCGAAACCAATGGCCTCTCTGGCCCGGACTTCGCGAGGCTGGGGATCGAACTGAAGACCGTTCCCGTCGATCGCGATCTGAAGCCGCGCGAATCGACCGCGGTCTGCCAGATAGATCCGGTGGCGATCGCCGGTGAGTCCTGGGAAACCAGCACCGCGCGCGAAAAATTGGCCCGCGTGTTGTTTGTCGCGCTGGAGGTGCCCGCGGGCGCGCGGTCGGTCGCCGAGCGGCGCGTGACGGCGGTGCGGCTGTGGTCACCGTCGCCGGCGGAGGATCGTCTGCTGCGCGCGGACTTCGACCTGTTCGTTCGCGAATACTTTCGCCGCGGACGCGTGGACGCGATCACCGGCCACCTGGGCCAGGTGATGCAGGTGCGCCCCAAAGGGAAAAATGCGGCCGACACGCGCGACGGCTATGACGAATCCGGCCGCCCCACCCGCGTCGGAAAATGCGGGTTCTACCTGCGCCCCGCGTTCGTGGCGTCGATCCTGCGTAGCGGATGAATGCGGGTGGATCCGATTCGCGCCAGATGAATCAACGTTCGATGTCGAAACGTGCGGGGACCACTTCGGTGTCTGGGCCGGGGGGGCGCTCGAGGGCAAATGTGTTGTCGGCGAACAATCCGATGATCCACAGTTTCCGTGCGCGTTTTTCTCCTGGGACATCCAACGGACCGACGACGTAGTCTCGATCCAGTGGCTGGCCGGGGCGCACCAGCACCGCTTGGGTGCCGACGCCCGGAAAGACGCGAACGTCGCCACCGGCGCCGCGCACACGCAATTCCAGGTAGCGGGGACGCTCCGCGCGCGCGCGAAAATGCAGACGATCCCCCACGCGCAGCCGTGTATCCGGCGCAAGCTGGCGGACTTCCTCTCCGCGCCGCACGGTGATCTGGATCCCGGATGCTTTTGCCTGCAACGCCCCCCTTTGCCCAGCAAAGGGAGCCCGTGCGCGATCGGGCGCGGGCGGACGCGCGACCAGAAAGGCGATCGCCGAGACTAGAATCAGGCCGCCGCCCATCCACAACGCCCGCCTCCAGCGGGGACCCTTGGCCCGGGCGCGTTCGATCCGAATCGCTTCCGCCACGCGGCCCAGCGCCGGCGGGGCGATCTCGCGGGCGAAACGATCGGTCAAACGGTCGGCCGCCTCGACGATCTCCCGACAACGCGCGCAGCTTGCCACATGCGCGGCATGGGATGCGCGATCCCGATCCAGGGCCAGGGACGACGGATGGGACGACGGATCGGACGACGGACGGACCTGCCCTTCCCCCGACAGCTCCTTGTCGGTTGCCTTGACGTTGCCGACGGCGTCGGCGGTTCGCCTCCGAACCAACTTGCCAGGCAACCCCAGCACCTCGGAGATCTCGTCGGAGGTCAGCCCATCCACGATCGACAAGACAACGATGTTTTGGGTGGCGTCATCGTACGCACGGAGCGCGCGCATATCCGGGTGCGGCGCTTGCGGCAAAGACGACGGCGCTACAAGCACTTGTCCCGGCCGCGCGTCATCGGGCATCTGGCGTAGGCAGTGGCTGGTGACGACGCGGTAGATCCAGATCCATCGCGCGCGCTCGTCCAGAGCGTGGCCACGCGCGTGGATGATGAACCTGACGAACAGCTCCTCGGCGACGCGCACGGCAATCTCCTCGTCCCCCAGAAGGAACACCGCGCGGCGAAACAGCGCCCCGCCGACCGAGGTGAACAACCCACCTGGTTGGGGGTTTGCGGTTTCCATCGCGGGATCCATACCACCGCCGGGTAGGCCTGGGGCGGGGACCACGATACGCCGTCCCACGTTTGCGGTAATGTCCTGCTTCCATGAGTTTCCCTTCCACCGCGACCGCTCGCGCGTTGTCCCCCTGGGTATGGGGGGCTCTGGGCGCTATGGGAATCGGGTGGCAGATCCTGGGTGCGGACGACGCCAATGCGGCCGAAAGCGCCGCCGCTACCGTGGTCGGCGACGTCACCGCCACCCCCGCACCGCCGCGTGGTCTGGCGTTGCGCGATGTTCTCGGTCAAGCGGTGACCGGCAACCCGGACCTTCAGCGAGAGCGGGTCGCGATCGATCTCACCAAGGCCAACGTGCTGTCGGCCGAAGGACTATTCGACTACATGTTGACGGGCGACGGGACCTTTGCCCGCCGCGTCACCCCCGCAATAGTCGGCACGAATACAGTGGTTACCGGCTTCTCGGAGACTCTGACCGCCAACCTGGGATTGGCGCGTGTTCTCGAATCGGGTGGCCGAATGGCTCTTGCCGCGCAGGAGATCCGCACACACACATCCCAACTACAGTTCTGTGGATCGGCCGCCCCGAACTGCACCTACCACGGCGGCAGCATGACCCTGACGTTCTCACATCCGTTGCTGCGCGGGTTCGGAACCGAAGTCACGCTCGCCAACCTTCGCAAGCAGCGCGTCCTGCACGACGTTGCGCTGTTGAACCGGCAGGCACGCGCCGCGGTCGTGATTCGCGACGTCGTGACGACCTACTGGGAACTGGGCTACGCCTCCGACGATCTGGAGATCCGACGTTCCGCCGTCACGCTCGCCGAAGAACAACGGAAATACACGCAGGCCTCCGTCGATGTCGGTCGGCTGGGTCTGGCCGATCTCGCGGCGGTCGACCGTGCGATTGCCGATCGCCAGCAAGCGGTCGCAATCGCCGAGCAGGCCTTCTTGCTTCGCGCGCTCGACCTCCAGCGGTTGTTGGGGCTACAGGTCCCGGCCACGTTCGCTCCAACCGCGACCCCCGAACGCCCGTCGGCGGTGCCCGTGCCGATTGATCCTGTCGTTGAGACCGCGCATGCCCTGGAATCCAGTCCGCAGCTGCGTGCTCTGCGCACGGGCTTGACCCTGTCCGAAATCGACATTCACACCGCGCAGGCCCTGCTGCGCCCCCAACTCGACTTCGTAGGTTCGGTCGGAACGACGGGACGGCAGCTGGAATTTGGCGACGCCTGGACGCAAGCGGCCCGTTTCGAAAACATGAACTTGTCGGCGGGACTGATTTTCCAACTACCCCTACAGAATCGCGCGGCACGCGGCGCCGAGCGGGCGGCACGCGCCACGGGCGAACGCGTTCACATCGATGTCGCCGATCTGGAATTGGGCATTCGTGACGGTGTCGTCCGCATCACGACCTCGGCCCGCACGGCCGCCCGACGGGCTGACCTGGCACGAGCCTCTGTTGGCTACGCCCAGAAAAACCTGGACGCAGAGCGCGCACGCTTCGAAGTAGGCCGCTCGACCAACAACGATGTCCTGCTGCGCCAGCAGGAGCTCAAGAACGCCGAGATTCAGGTGGCGCGCGCCATCGCTGATCTGGCCAGCGCCGAAACCGCGCTTGCGGCGTTGACCGGCGACATTTTGCAGCGCTACGGCATCGTGCTGCGCGGATCCTGATCGGCAACCCTACGGCAGGGCGCTTCCGGGATTGTTTTCGCGAACGATGAACGCGGCGAGTTGCCCCGTCGCCCCCCCGTCCCGCCGATAGGAAAAGAACCGCGCGCGATCGCAACTGGTGCACATTTCGGCGGCGTCGATCAGCCCCGCCGACACGCCGACTGATTGCGCGGCCAGGCGATTGAGCAACCACAAATTGACGTGCGAACGCGGTGCTCGTGCGACAATCGCGCCGGCGGCACGCGCGCCCGCGAACGCCGCCTCCACCGCCGACACGACCTCGGGACCGACCTCGAAACAGCACGGTCCGATGGATGGCCCCATGGCGATTCGCACGTCCTCCATGCGCGTGCCGAAATCCGCGGCCATGCGGCGCAGGGTCGCCTGCACGATCCCGGAAACCGTCCCGCGCCACCCCGCATGAACCGCCGCCACTGCCCCCGTGCGCGTATCCGCGATCAGCGCTGGAACGCAATCGGCGACATACACGCCCACGGCGGTGCCCGGCGTCGTCGCGATCACCGCGTCCGCACGCGCCGCACCAACGGCATCGGACGTCGCGTCGGGCGCGACCCATACGCTTGCAACTCCATGAACCTGTCTTCCGAACAAGACCGGCCCCCCGGCCGCCGCCTGAAATCGGCGACGGTTCTCGCCCACGTTCGAAGGGGCGTCCCCCCATTTTCCCCCCAGGTTCAGGCTGTCGAACGGAGCACCGCTGACGCCTCCCACGCGCGTCGTGAACCCGTGGCGAAAGCCGACCGGCATCAGCGCCGACTGGATCAAAGGCAGGTCAAATCCATCGCCGCGAAAGATGGTCTCGTGCATCGATTCCTCAGCCTACCCGACCAAGGCGCCGCAGCGCGGTCAGAGCGCGCGCGAAATCCTCGGGCGGCTCCGACGTGAATTCCAGCCAGGCTCCCGTGGCGGGGTGCCGAAATCCCAGCTTCCGCGCATGCAGCGCCTGTCGGCCCAGCGCCACTGCGATGTCCTTCAACGCTGGTTCTCGCGGCGTCTTGCCGTAGGTCAGATCGCCCAACAACGGCAACCCCAGCGCCGCCATGTGCACCCGCACCTGATGCGTGCGCCCGGTCTCCAGTTCCGCCTCGATCCGCACGGCTGCCCCCCCCGCCAGGCGCTCGACAACGCGCCACTTCGTGACGGCGCGCCTGCCGGTCTTGACCTTGATTGAAAACTTCTTCCGGTCTCGTGGGTCGCGGCCATGAAGCGTCTCGATCCGCCCCTCGGGACCTGGCGGCTTGCCAACCGCCAGCGCTTCATACACGCGGCTGATGTCATGCGCCTTGAACGCGGCGCCCAGGACGTTCATGGTGTGGTCGTCCTTCGCGATCACCAGCAATCCCGATGTGTCCTTGTCGATCCTGTGCACGATCCCCGGTCGCAGTTCGCCACCGATTCCACGCAGATCGGCGACATGCGCCAGCAGAGCGTTGACCAGGGTTCCCTTCTGGTGGCCGGGCGCCGGATGCACCACCAGCCCCGGCGGCTTGTCGATCACAATCAGATGGGGGTCCTCGTGAACAACCACCAACGGGATGTCCTCCGCTATGATTTCGGTCGGTGCGGCCGGCGGCGGTGACCAAACGATCACGTCACCCGCGCGAACCTTCCGCGACGGAACCACCCGCGAGCCCCCGAGAGTAACGGCCCCCTCGGTGATGTGCCGGGTCAACTGGGATCGCGAGACGTGCGGCAGCATGGCGGCCAGATACACGTCCAGACGTTTGCCGGCCTGTTCGGGCCCGACCGCCAGCATCTGGGACGGCACTACCAGACGCGGGATTTGATGTGCGCCTTCGACTTCAACATCACGTCCACCAAGGCCCGGTCGTAGATATTCAGCGCATAGATCTCCGGCGTGACGCGTCCCTTGTACAGGGTGCGGCCCTCCTCGATCTCGTCACGCATGACGTCGAACAGCGTGTCCCTCTCCAGCCCCTCAAGGATTTTGGCCTCGTGATAGAGGGTTAGGTCTGACGCAATAGCCCGTGCCAACTGACGGGCGCGGTCGGGTTTGTCGATGAGCGCCATGGCGCGAGTTTACACCAACCCGTCCCAAGACCCGCGCGACGGAGGTTCCCCCGGTCCGCTAGAGATCGACGCTACCGCCCAGTCCATACAACCGTTGGCCGCCCAGCGCCCGAAGACCCACGTGACCCCCGCTGGTCACCCGAACCACCTCGGCCTGAACCCGAACCGGCACGTTGTCGCGGCGAGGCAGCAAAAGCTCCATGACTTGGCCAGGCTGTCGGAGGCGCAGCTTGTCTTCCATTAACAATCCGCCTCGTGAAATATTAGTAATTCTATGTAGATATCGTCCTCCGTTGGAAACCTCCACCCCAAAAAAACTGACCGCACGCCGACCCACCGATCGCCTGTCCGAATTCTCAGGACTCCAGAACTTCTTCGTTATCATGTCGGCTTGAATCCTACTGTTTCTTACAACACCGGTCAAAGGCTTACATTACCGGAACATTGCTGGGCGCCCCGGCCTGTTTCGGAAGATCGGAAGACGCGACGCCAGCGTCAGGTGAAGGCGCCGTGGCGAAGGGACGTCTCAACGAGTAGCCTCAACGACACCAACAGCTCGCAGTCTCAACACCAGCATTGGCCCACGACTCTTGACCAGGAGATCCGGATGAAGCGACATGTCATTGCCTCTCTCCTCATGCTGGCGACCGGCGGGATGGCGTCGGTCGCGATCGCCGACGCCCCCACCTACGAGATCCAGAAGTCCACAACCCGCGCGACTGTCGGCGTCCCGGCCAAGGCCTCGGTCACCGTACAAGGCAAGAACGGCTGGCACGTCAACGATCAAGCCCCGATTACCGTCACCGTCAAGGGCGACCCGGGCGTCGATCTGCCGAAACAGAAACTGGCGCGTGCGGATCTGGCGCAGTCGTCCAAGGAAAGCGCGCGTTTCGACATTCCGTTTTCGGCCTCGGCAGCTGGCAAGAAGACAATCACAGCCGAGGCACGTTTTGTGATGTGTCAGGAACAGGCGTGTAAGCCGGCCAAGGAAACCGTGTCGCTGGAAATCGACATCTCAGCCGCGGGCGAGCCCGCGACACCGGGCAAGCAGAAGAAGCAAACCGGGCCAAAATCCGCGACGCCCTAGTCAGTACCTGCCCGGCCCCGCCAGGTCAGATCAGCCGAAAGCACGAATCGCCGCGCGCACGCGGCGGGAAACCGAGCTGGTCAACGGACCAACCGCGGCGACGGTCAACCGTTTGGGGTCCAGAACCCGACGCGCGACCCGCTGTATCTGCTCGGCCGTCACGGCGTTGAAGCGTCGCAGCCTCTCGGCATGGGTACGCGGCTTGTAGAAAAGTTCGGTGCCCCCGTACCAGCCGGACAAGCCGTCCAGATCGTCGTAGCCAGCCTCGATGTCGCCCCGGTAGCGACGTTTCGCCTTGGCGAGATCCTCATCCCGCACACGTTCGGTTCGAAACCGCCCCAGCAACGACAATGCTTCGGAAACGAGGGCCGGCAACTTCGCGGGCGCGCACGCCGCGTCCACCTCCAACAGCGCGGTGTCGTGCAACGGTTCGATGCCCCCCGAGACTTGATACGCCAGTCCCTTCTGGTCGCAGATCTGATAGTGCAGCCGCGTAGACATCCCGTCGTCCAGGACCCGGGCCAACGCGGACAGCGGCACGTAGTCGGGATCGCTGTCGGGAACGCCCTGCCACACCAGCTGGACCTGAGTTTGCGCCGCTTCATTTTGCAGCGATCGAAACCGGGGGCCGACGCCGCGGACTTGCGCCGGCAGGGGCCGCGCACGGCGCCCCCGTGGCAGGCGGGCGAACGCCTGGGCGGCCAGCGGCGCCACCCGCGCGTGCGACAACGGCCCCGCCAGACACAGAACCATGTTGGTGGCGCCGTAGAAACGCGAAAAATGGGCGCGGACATCCTCAGCGCGAAAACGCTTCACATTGCGAAGCGGACCGGTGATCGGATACCCAAGTGGGTGCTCACCCCAGATCGCCGCGCGGGACAGGTCATCGACGTTGACGTTGCGACCGTCCTCGTCCAGATCCTCCAACATCTCCTCGACAATGATCTTCCGTTCCAGATCGATGTCCGAGAACAGCGGCGTGGAGAACAGATCGCCCATGATTTCCAGACCGCGAGGCAGCTCAGCCGGATGAAGGGGAATCTGGTACAGCGAATAGTCACGCCCGGTCTCCGCGTACAGCGTTCCACCGACGCTTTCGATCGCGTGGTTCAGGGCGTACGAGCTGCCGAAGTGCTCGCATCCGCGAAACAACATATGTTCGACGAAGTGGGATAGCCCGTTGGTTTGGCGCGTCTCATAGCGTGCCCCCACACGGGCATAAAGCGCGATGGACGCGGTGTGTAGGTGGGGCGTTTCGATCGCGACCAGCCGCAGACCGTTCGGCAACAGTGACCGGACCACACGGTAGGGCGCGGGCCGAAGCGCTGTGCCCGACAGTGAAGACACCGAAGGATTCACCGGGAATGTTCGCTTCCGAAGCGAGGCGACCGCATCTGCCGGTCCCGTTCGGTTCCTGGGTCGTGTGGGTTCGCGGTGATGCAAGGGAAAGCAGTCGGCTGATGGATCGGGGGGATACCGGACTCAGAATTGATCTCAGAAAGAACAGTCGGCGACGGCCGGGTTCTTGTCAAACGTGGCTCCTGCGACGACGGTGGTCGAACGCCCTGATCGGGTTATCCTGCGCCTGTGGCGAGCGCCGAAGATACCGCACCCGAGCGGCCGCCAGGAGCCCCGCTATCGCCGGGGCAAGAAGGGCCCAAGTCCCATCCGGGCGAGGACGCAACGGACACCCCCAAGGGGCCCGAGCGGATCGGTTTCATCGGCAAAACCCTCGGCCGTTTTCGCATTACCGCCGAGCTTGGTCGCGGCGGCATGGCGACCGTTTACCGCGCCCGCGATCCGCAACTGGGACGCGACGTCGCCGTCAAAGTGATGCACGGCTTCTTCGCGGGACGCGCCGACATCGAGGCGCGGTTTCGGCGCGAGGCGAACGCGGTGGCGGCCATACGTCACCCATCGATCCTGGCGCTGTACGATTTCGCGCCGCCCGCCGGGGAAGAACCGGGCTACATCGTCAGCGAACTGATCGAAGGTCACGGTTTGCGCCAGCTGATTGACGCGCGCGGCGGCCGGCTGCTGCCCGAGGTGGCGGTGCTGATCACGATCCGCGTCGCCGAGGCGCTGGGGGCGGCGCACACCGCCGGTATCGTTCATCGCGACGTCAAACCCGACAACGTTCTCATCGATCGCGCGGGCGGCGCAGCCCGCGTCGTATTGACCGACTTCGGCGTCGCGCACGTCAGCGGAATGGACACCATGACGGCGACCGGCGCGGTCCTGGGATCACCGGCGTACATGTCGCCCGAGCAGGCCCGCGGCGATGACGTCGGCCCCACCAGCGACGTGTTTTCACTGGGTGTGCTTCTTTACCAGCTGTGCACGGGGCATCTGCCGTTTTCGGGGAAGGATCCTCTGGCGGTGATCACCGCGATCCTCCGTGGCGACCACCTACGCCCGGCCACGATCGAGGCGCGCATCGGTCCCGAACTGGAGCAAGTCATCACCAGATGCCTGGCCCAGAACTCGGCCGCGCGTTTCCCGAACGGTGTCGTCGTCTCGACGGTGTTGAGGGGCCTACTGACCTCGCCTGACTTCAGTGACGAGAATGTATCCCTGCGGCGTTTTCTGGCGGATCCGGACGCTTTCGAACGGGATGTTTCGCCTGGGATCGCGCGAGCCGCGATGACCGCCGCCGAAGGCGCCCGCCGTCGTGGCCAAACACCGCGCGCGATCGCCGAGGTGGGGCGCGCGTTGGCGTACGCGCCTGATGATCCCGCCGCCAGCGAAATGCTAAGCCGCCTGGGTACGCGTCGGCGGTCGCGATGGATCGCGGCCGGGATCGGGGTCGCGATCGCGGGGGCCGCCATCGCTGTCACGGCGGGACTGTTCGTCACCGCGAACGGGCGCGACAACACCCACCCCAACGTCGCGGTCCCGAATGCGGGCCTGATGTCCGCGTCGCGTACAAATGTGCGGCCGTCTGGATTGTCCGCGCCGCCGATCCCCGCGCCGCCCGCGGTTCCGCCGCCGGCCGGGACGATCGTCCCGCCAATCGAATCGGCCGGCGAACGCTCCTCTGTGGTCGCGCACGTCATCCCGGAGGCGCGCCAGCGTCGCGTTTCACGCGGCACCCGCGACACGGTCAAAACGAACGGCGCCGACCAGCGGATGGCCACCACCCCATCACCAGCGGAAGCCCAGGCCAAGCCCGAACCCCTGGTTGGAGCCGCAACAGGTACCGCGGATCCGACTGCCGCAGCCCCACCCGAGAAACCGGTCCGCGAGGAGAAGCCAGCCGGTGAAGTCACACCGGAGCCGGCAACCGGCAGCATCGTCCTGCGCGCGTCGCAAGGATTCTGTGAACCGTCTCTGGACGAACATCCTCCTTCGCTGCGCGCTAGCTACAACAATCTGATCCCCGGACGACACGAAATCTTCTGCACGTTGCCTCAGGGCGGCGGTCGCGTTCATGTGGGGACCTACAACCTACGTCCCGGTACGCGCCCCAGTCTGATTGTGGTTCGCGGCCCGAATGGACGCCCCAGTTTGGGCCGTCGCGAGTGACGGTTTGAGCCTGTCCTGGCATAGCCACCCGCGCTGGCTTGATGCCACAAAGACCTTCAACAGCAACGCTCCGATCGTGACCTTGTGCAATCCGGCGCAACTCTCCCAGCCAGTGCGGGCATCGCGGCGGCTACGACCCGATCGTGATCTGGGTGTCGTGGTCCGGATCACCTGCTGGTCACCTGCGGCGCCGCATGCCCAAAATCGTCAGCAGACCCCCTGGCCTCCGAATTGCACAAACTGAGGACGAAGCCAGCGTCCACAGCACTGTTAGAGTCAACCCCGTGAAGCGATTCCCCCAGCGGGGGTTACCCGCGTCCGCTCTGTTGATGGTTGGGGGCTGCCTGCTCTACACCGACAAGATCAATCACCCCCCGGAGCGGCCTGAGATTCGGCAAATACAAGGACAGTCACGCAACATGCCCCTGGTCTTCACCGCAAGTGCGTCGGATCCCGATGGCGATTCCCTGTCGTACGAATGGGTCAAGACCGCAATCGACGCGCAACATGACTGCCCCCCGATGCCGGTCGCCAAGGATTTTCCCCGCACCTCGGGCACCGGAGCCATTGTGGACTACGGACTTACTTTTTCTGTTGTCGCAAGCGATCTCAAACCGTTCTGTGTTTGGCTGCTGCCCAGAGACGACTCCGGTGCGCCGAGCGCGAACGCCGCGACGCTGATCGCGATGGCCGTCAACGCCTCCCCGGTTGCATTGATCACGCGCCAGCAGCCAGGCGGCAACACGCTCGGTGCCTTTCCCCTGCATTCGGATTTTCGCTTCTCGGCCGGGGGATCGTCGGATCCCGATCGCGACGATCTGTTGTCGCGCGTCTGGACCCTGACGGCGTTCCCGGACCAATCGCAGGCGAAGCTTGTCGATTGCGCGCCGACGGCTCCCATGAACATGGCGGCCTGTTTTCACGCGGACGCCAAGGGCGACTACCTGATCACGCTCGGTGTCTTTGACGACATCGCGATGGGTGAACAGTCGATGCTGGTGACGGTCGCCGATGACGCCCCCCCCTGCTTGATCGCCGAAGGAACCGACCTTCCCGCCCGCGTTGCCAATCCGGCCGAGGCCCAAGCGTTCGCGGTGACGGTGGTGGACGACGGGGATCCCTGGCCCGAGGCAAATCCATCGTACGCGACGGCGGGTTTTCCACGGTTCACTTGGAAGCTCCGGCAGAACAGCGGTGCCTGGCAGACCGTGACGGGTTTCAATCTTCCCGCGCTGGTCTTGCCGCCAGGCGAGCTGTCCGTTGGTGATCGGGCCGAGATCCGCATCGAGGTCGCGGATCGGGTGGTCACGCGAAGTTTGGCCGCGTGCGGGGACGATCCGGAATGCCGGTTGGTGCCGGGTTGCGCGCAACGTTTGACATGGACGGTGGCTTTCCGATGAGGCCCCGATGCGGCATCGCGGTCCTTGCCTTGGGATGCCTGTGGGGCGCGGGCTGCGCGGCACGGATCGGCACCGCCAACGTTCCCGGCGGCACGGGAGGTGCGACCGGCGCCGGCACTGGTGGCGTCGGCGTGGCCTGCACAGTCGCCATCACCCCCGTGATGCCGCCGTCGTTCATCGGACTTCGCCCCGGCGACACCCTGCGCGTGCGTGCCGAGGCCAGGGGATCGGTCGCGGCGGGTGCCACCTGGAACTGGGCGGTCACGTTCGCCGACGGTTCCGCGGTGAACGCCGCGCAATCCATGGTGTCCGACCCGGCGTTGATCGATGTCGTGTTGTCCCGCGCGGGCAGTTATTCAATTCAGGCTTCATTCAGCGGCGGAGCGTTGCCGTGCACCGGGGCAGCCCATTTCGTGGTCGCCAAACCCGGTGCCCGAACCGCGTTCTTCGTTTTTCGGCTGACGCCGCCGCCCCATTCCTTCCCCCCGCAGCAGATGGAACCGGCCGAGCTTCTGGGTGGAACGCCGACAGGGGATCACTTGTTCATTCTGGATGCCGGTACCCGCGTGGTCGTCGCGCCCAAGCGGACCGGCGACGCTCTGCCGCTGCCCGCCTATGTGCGTGCCACCGAAACCTCCTCGGGTCTATTTCAGGAGGGACATACCTTGCTTGCCGGCGGTGTCATGAATCCGTTGAATCTGACGCTGGCACCTGGCCGATACGATCTGCTGGTCGTCCCTGACGCGGACGTTCCCCCCTTGCTGATTCGGGATCGACGGCCGGTGGAGTTGGCGACGATGAACGTGACTCTCGACGAGGGGGTCGCGGTCACGGGGCAACTGACCGACGCTACCGGAACACCCATCGCGGGTGCCAAGCTGAGCCTACGCGCGGGTTCGTTGCCATCCACCGTCGGCACTTCGGGCGCGACCGGATCGTTCTCCCTGCGCGTCAGGCCTGGAACCTACGGTGTCACCATCGCACCTGGTGTCGCGATGCCCGAGACGGAATTCTCGATTGCCGCCACGCCCGGAATCGTGATCTCGGAGTTCCCCACGACGATATCGCTGCGCATGGCATCGCTGCCCACCGCCCGCATCGGCCTGACGGTGACCGGTGCGGGTGCGGGTGCGAAGGTTCTGGTCGAGACCCGGAATCCGGTGCCGGCCACCGCCATGGTAGAGATCGGCGCCGGGGGAACCACGATCATGCGCGAAGCGACCGTTCGAATACGCGCCGAATTGAGTATCGCGGCGAACGGAACCGCGCAGACACGCCCGCTGCCTCGTGGGCACTACCGTGCCACCGTTTTCGCCGCTGGTGCGGCCCCGATGGCCACGGTCAGCACTCTGGACGACATCGACACGACTCCGGGCGACGTCAGCAGCACCATGTCGATGGAGCCCCCCGTTGTGATTTCCGGTCTGCTCACGCAAGGCGGCCAACCATCACACCCCGCACACCCCGCCCGTGTGCTGGCAATCGACGACGACGCGCCGGTCGCCCTGGCCCCCGACGCGGCGGCGCCGTTTCTGGCCGAGGCGGACACCACGGGCATTTTCTCACTGAAGGTGAATCCCTCGCGACGGTACAGGTTGATTGTCGATCCGCCCGTGGGCGGTGGGTTCGCCCGCGCGATTCTCCCGTCGATCACGGTGTCCTCCGCGCCGATCACAATCCAGACCCAGTCTCTTCCGCGCGCGCTGCTGTATGCCGGCAAGGTGCTCGACCCCAACCTCCAGCCAGTGGGCGGGACGGTGGTATCCGCGTTCTGCGTCGGCCAGGCGCCCATCTGTGTCGATCCCGGTCGCTCGATCGCCGAAACGGTCACGACGACGGATGGTGCGTTTCGACTGGCCCTCCCCGATCCGGAGGTTCCGTGAGCGGCCGCCGGCACGACTGGCGCTTTCCACTAAGACATCTGGTACTGGTGTCGCTGGGAGCCAGCGCGATGGTCCCACGAAATGCCCAGGCGGCGACCGGAGCGCCGGCGACCCCGCGCTCCCCCGTACTGACCGCGTCGACACCGGCTGTGATGTTTGCGCCAACGCCCGCCCTGTCGCGCCTACCGCAGGCCCCGTCCGGCCCTGCGCCGGCGCCAGCAGCACCTGCCCCAAACGCAGCGCCCGGCCCCACGGAAGCGCACGCCGCAACCCCGGGGCCGGCGACGGCGCCCGTTGCTGCCCCTCCGCCCGGAGCGAACCCAACGCCCCTTTCGACCAACCGGCCACCTCCCCCAGGCGATGCGGCCACCGCGCTGGATCGGGCGCGGGCTGCCTACGAATACGGGGACATCGATGAAATGGTGGAGTCGGCTCGACAGATTTCGGACGGCCGACTGCACCCCACCCCCGTTCAGCGGGCCTCCGCGCTTCGCCTGTTGGGGATTGGACTGTTTCTCACCGGCCGTCCCGAGGGAGCCGAAACCGCTTTCTTCGAATTGCTTCGGCTACGGCCCGAGAGTCGGCTGGATCCGCAGACCACCCGCCCCGACGCCGTGGCCTTCTTCGAACAGGTGCGTGTGCGCTACGCAGAACCGATCAGGGACGCCGCCCGCGCCAGCAATCGAAAGACGTTTCTGTGGAACTTCTTCCCACCGGCGGGCCAGTTTCAAAACGGTCACCGCGGCCGGGGATTCACCATCGCCGGCGTCGGGCTGGTATCGCTTGCGACGGCGGTTACCACGTTTTCTCTACTGAACAGCTGGGAGGGTCCGCATCAGACGTTCCCCGGTCACGAACATCAGGCGCCCTCGTTGATCGTATTGAACTGGTCGTCGCTTGCCGTGTTGGGGGCGACGCTGATCTACGGCGTGATTGACGGAATCGCGCACTACCCGGATCGGCCCGACGACGGCCCAAACACAAACTCAGCACGTCTAATGATCACACCCGGCGGCCTGTCGATGGTCTTCTGATCGGGCGTGTTAGATTCCGGCCGTTTCAGGCGGGTAGCTCAGTGGTAGAGCAGGGCCTTTACACGGCTCTGGTCGCAGGTTCAATCCCTGTCCCGCCTACTGATTATACGGATTTAGTTAGCGCGCGCGGTCCCGTTGCCACGCGGCCACCAGTGTGTAGTCGTTTCCGAAAATGGGGGGCCAGGGCGTCCGCGGCGTGGCGCGTTAGCCCGGAGTTTTCTGATCTATCGATCGTAGTCCTCGCCCCAGTCTTCGGGCGCAGGGCCCAGGATCGAAGTGCGCACCAAATTGAAGTTCCTGTCCGTCTTCTCCCGTTTGTCCGGGCCAGTAGCATTGCTTGGACATCGGAGGCCCTTGGCCCCCGAGGCGCGTGGTCGTCTCGCTCTCCTTCCCGTTCGGTCCTTCGCCGTTCCCGGCTACTGCGACCTCGGCTGAATCCTCGCTCCGCGGCTGGCGCGATTTCACCCTTTCGGGCGCAGGCGGGGCTCCCCCGCTCGACACCGGCGCCGATCCGGATCTTGTACATCGACCGCGGTTTCGCTCCCCGCTTCCTCCCCGCGGTCGTCCGCCCTTCCGCAGTTGCGGTTCGCTTCGATTGGAACGGCCTCCTCTCGATGGGACTTTCATCCACAAGACAGCGCCCACGCTGTGCGCCCCAAAAGGAAAGGGCCCGGAGCTTTCGCTCCGGGCCCTTGATGCTTCAGTTACTGATTGTGCCTAGGTCGATACTACGGGCACGTCAGTGCGGACAGCGAGCAAGACAAGAACACGCCCTCAGCCGGTTCCGGTGAAACCGTCATCGGAGCCGGGATGTTGTCCGAGAAGTCGCGTCCACCAAGAGGCGGCAGCGTCTGGAAGTGCACGCCCTTCGCCTTCACCCGCACCATTGCGGTGCCGCCACCGACCTCTGGGCCAATGGCCGCCATCGGAATGACCACCGCCATGTCCTGTCCCGCCATCCCCGGGTTGTCGTAGCAACCGAAGTAATTCGGTCGCGCCGCGTCCCCGCAGACTGCCGCCTGATCAACAGACGCCGAGGCGCTGCTAAGATTCCACGCCGGCGCGTCCGCCGCCGAGGTGTGCGGCCACTGATGGAGGTCGAAGCCCATCTCGTGACGGCCGTTGCCGAACACGCGGTTGCCGAGGAAGCTGGTCAAGCTCACGCGGACCGAGTTGGACGCCATCGTGCCAGCCGGGTTCAAGTTGGTGAAGAACACACCGCCCGCGATGATGTGGGTTGGTGCGGTTGCCGCGGAGGTCAGGTTGCCGGAGATGGTGTTGCCCTCCATGAGAACCTCAGTGATGACGGTTCCGTTGTTGACCTGCTCCGACGCCCGGACACCTTCGAGGACGTTGCCGGTGATCTGGCTGTTCTCGATACGTGCCCCGACGCGGTTCACGAAGGCGCTGAGGAACACGCCTCGGGAACCGTTGGTGCGGATCATGTTGGTACCCGACACGAATCGATAACCCGACTGTGCCGTGTCCTGGCTGGCCTGGACCTCGATACCGTCGCCCGTGTTCGTCGAGATGTTGCTGGTGAGGATCGACGTGGGAACCACGCTGTTGACCGAGACACCGTCGTTTCCGTTACCAGTGACAGTTGCACCAGCGACGGCCACGGTGGTGGTGGTCGTGTTCGTGACGCCCCATGAACGGATGCCGTCCTGGGTGTTGCCCGTAACGGAGACCGTACCGGTGACCGCAAGCGAGCCGTCACCGATGTTGATGCCGTGCAGGTACTTGCTGATCGCTGCCGTTCCGGCCACGTTCAGGGTTGCGCTGGTGTTGCCAGTGGGAATCACGATTCCGCTGCCACTGTTCGATCCGGCGAGTACCGTCGCCTGGCAGCCCGTCGGCGGGCTGGTCAAGCTGCACGTGTTGGTGATGACGCTGGCGCCATTGACGGTCACCGTCGATGCATTCTGCAAACGGACACCGTGAGTGTTGCCAACAGTTGTTACGGTCGCGCCGGTCAAGGTCGCGGTACCGTTCACCACATCAACACCGACCGCCGTGGCCGAAGCGGACGTCGCCAGGGTAACACTGCCACCGGTCATGGTGAGGGTCGGGGTTCCGTTAGCCAACAGGATGCCTCGAGAGGCCGCAGTGACGTCAGTCACCGAGATCGTGCTGGTATTGAGGGTCGCCTGGCCGCCAAAGTTCTGCAGACCGAGCCCGCCCGCCCCGCTCACGACGACCGCCGTACCGGTAAGCGTCGCCTGGCCGTTCAGGACATAGACGCCCTGAGTTCCAGTGACCGTCAAGGCCGAAGCAGTCAAGGTGGCACGCGAGTTTAGGTCAGCGACGAGGAGGCCTGTTCCGCCGATTGCGGTAGCCGTGATATTTGCTCCCGTAAAGCTAGCCGGCGGCGTCTCGGCCCCTGAGTAGTCGACGTTTACGCCGGTCCCCAGAGCTGTGAGGGTTACCAGGCTGCTGGTCAACGCACAGTTGCCAGTCACGCTGATACCGGTCTGGCTATTGGCCGCACCGGTCCCAACGATAGCCAAGTGATGGGCGGAAGCGGCCCCGCCGGAACAACCCAGGAGGGGCGTCCCGTTAGATGCGGGGCCCTGCATGGCGCCGACGGGACCCTGAAGCGTGAAGCCGCTGAGGGTTGAGCCATTGGCGACAGTGACGCGCGTCGTGGTCCCGCCAGACAGGTCGATGGTGTAATGGGCCGGATTGAAGCTCGGACCATCCGCCGTCGTGACCTCGATGCCCGCCGGAATCGCGAGGGGCATGGGCTCAGTCGGGAAGTGCACGTTGCTTGACGATTCGTGAATCGCGACGACTCGCGTGAACGCCGCGTTGCCAGTGGCAGTTACGAACGCAAGAGCATTGCCGACGCCACCAATTCCGCGGAAACGGCAGGCCGGGGGCTGAAGGGCGCCCGTGGGATTGTTCGTCATGAAGGTCGCCATCGGCGGATCAGGATCGACGTATACAGTGTTGGCTGCGCCGGGCGCTGAGCCGGCAGGCTTGCAGACGCAGGCGGGCGTGTTGGTCGTCGCGTCGGTCCCCGCAGTTAGGCTTTGATCCGCGCAGTTGACGAGGATTCGCCAGATCTTGCAGGCGCCAACCATCTCGCAGCGCAGGACGGCGTTGTCCGTTGCCGAAGCGGCCGTCGCATTGATCGCAGAGCTGGCACAGCCCGTATTAAGGGTCGTCCCGTTTGCCGGACAACCGCATGCGGCTCCGACAGCGACAACACCAGCACCCTGACATGTCTGAGGAGATGTGCAGGCCTGGTTCTCAGCCGACACGAACAGACAGGTATTTGCGTCCCTCGTGCAGACAGAGAATGTCGCTCCACCCACGGCCGGGCAGAAGTGACCTTCCATCCCAGGCGTTCCGCAACGCGGCTCTGCATTACAAGTACAGATGCCGGTGGCGGCCGTACAAGTTTGATGTATTCCGCAAGCGGTTTGCGCTACCCAACTCGGGCATCCGAGCGAGTTCGCCATACAAAGCTGTGGCACGCCACCGGTGCAGGTTCGCGCCGCGAGGGTACAGACAGGAACTTCGGGACACGGATTGGCTCCACCGGCTCCGCCAGTCGCTGGCGATCCGCCCGCGCCTCCGGTCGAGGCACCTCCAGTCGAGGAGCCTCCGGTCGATGAGCCTCCAGTCGAGGAGCCTCCGGTCGATGAGCCTCCGGTCGATCCACCTGTCGCTCCGCCGGTGCCTGTGCGGCCGCCGGTGAGTGCGCCTCCGGCTCCGCCTGTGCGGGCGGCGCCTCCTGCGCCCCCGGCAGCGCCGCCTGTGCGGGCACCTCCGGTTCCGCTACCGCCGGTAGCGGCGACCCCATCCGAGCCACCGCATCCGGCGACTGTTAGGGCTAGTACTGCAAAAAGTGAAGTGAAGTGATTCTTAGACAAGTTCAAGTTGGACACGCTGGGCCTCCCCGGTAAGGTTTTTCCGGCCGTGGCAGTGTCGCGGGTGGGGCGGGTTTTGTCAATAAGTGCGGCGTTTTTTTTGGCCGGCCGGAAAGTTTTGCCTCTTCGGTCTGGCTGGCCCGTGTGCGGCCGGCCCAGGGTCCCCTGGCCCGACACCCCGTACGAAGTTTCGGATGCGGCGCCCCTCCTCCGGCTGCCGCGAGGCCTCGGTTCAGCCAGCTTAGGTGGGGCGGTTGCGGGAGTTGGTCGAACGCTGAGGGCCTTGTGCAAGTGCGGATTGACGATCCAGGAGACCGATGGCAGGATGCGCGCTCTTTTTCGGGCGGGTCGCAGCGACTCACGAGGGAAAGAGATCGATAGGATTCGTGCTGAAGGCCCTCACAATATTCACCGGAAACGCCAACCGCGACTTGGCGCAGTCTATCTGCCGTTATGTCGAGACGCCGTTGGGTGATGCCGATGTGACCCGTTTCGCCGACGGAGAAATCTACGTCGAGATCAAAGAGAACGTGCGAGGCGTGAACTGTTTTGTCGTTCAGTCCACCTGCGCGCCCGTGAACGACAATCTGATGGAGCTGCTGGTCATGATCGACGCTTTGAAACGCGCGTCGGCCGGATCCATCATCGCGGTGATCCCGTACTTTGGATACGCGCGCCAGGACCGCAAAAGCAAACCGCGCACGCCCATCAGCGCCCGTTTGGTCGCAGATCTGCTAACCGCGGCGGGCGTCGACCGCGTGTTGGCCATCGATTTACACGCCGGTCAGATTCAGGGCTTCTTCAATATTCCGGTGGACCACCTGTACGGGATGCCGGTGTTGATGGACCACCTGAAAAGCCGCTTTGGGAGCGACGCGGTCATTGTGTCCCCGGACGCGGGTGGGGTGGAAAGGGCCCGCGCGTACTCCAAGCGGCTGGGGGCAAGCCTGGCTATTATCGATAAGCGGCGCCCCGCCCCAAACGTCAGTGAGGTCGTCCACATCATCGGCGATGTGCGAGGACGTGACGCGATTATCGTGGACGACATGATCGACACAGCGGGAACGCTTTGCGCCGCCGCGCAGGCCGTGATGGACCAAGGTGCGCGGGCGGTCTTTGCCTGCGCCAGTCACGGCGTCCTGTCGGGCAACGCGCCCCAGAGGATCATGGCCTCGCCGCTGCAGGAGCTGATCATCACCGACACCGTCGCCCCCCGCGAGGAGGTGCGCGCGTGTTCGAAGATCAGGATTCTGTCGGTCGCACGGCTGCTGGGCGAGGCCGTGAAGCGCATTCATCACGGGGATTCCATCAGCTCGCTGTTTATTTAATCAAGTGGCAGACACCCAAGCACGGTAAAGGACGGTCATCATGGATTTCTCGAAAGTCAGCGTGGACGTCAGGCAAAGTCGAGGCAAGGGCGGCGCCCACCGCCTGCGCGCGGCGGGCAAGGTCCCCGGCGTGTTGTACGGTCGAAAGGCGGAGCCGGTGTCCGTGTCGTTCGACGGACGTTTGCTGCTGAAGTCGCTGGACAAGGAACGGCGTCGCAACACCGTCTTCACGCTGACGCTGAACGGCGCCGGGCGGGCCGAGGAAATCACGGCGATGATCAAGGACGCCCAGATCGATCCGATCTCCCAGACCCTGATGCACGTCGATTTTCTGCGTGTGGATCTGGACCAAGAGGTCCACGTGACGGTTCCCCTGCATCTGACGGGAAAGCCTGTTGGCGTGATCGATGGTGGGCAGTTGCATCAGAGCATGCACGTGTTGTCCCTGGCGGCGAAGCCGGCCGCGATTCCGACGCGGATTGAGGTGGACGTCACGGCGCTGAAAATCGGCGAAGCCGTGCACGTCGGCGACTTGAAGCTGGGACAGGGCGTGCGCGCGTTGGTCGAGGCCAAAGACGCCGTGGCGTCGGTCGTCGCACCAAAAGCAGAGAAGGTCGAAGCCGAGGCGGCGCCGATCGAAGGTGCCGTTCCCGCGGCCGACGCGGCCGCTGGCGACAAGGCAGCAGCTGGCGGCGACAAAGGCGCCGCCGGTGGAGACAAGGCAGCCGCCGGGGCGGCCAAGGGCGCCCCCGCCAAGAAAGAGGAGAAGAAGAAGTAGTCTGCTTCCGCGGTTCCGAACCGGATTCGAAGCACCTGACGGCTTTCATACTTTGGGGAAACGAGCGTGTGGTTATTGGTCGGCCTGGGGAACCCCGGGCCCAAGTATGAGGCGACCCGACACAACGTGGGTTTTCAGATCATCGAAGCCGTGGCGGCCCGTTATCGCGTTCCCCCTCTGCGCGCCAAGTTGGGCGCGGAGGTCGGGGAGGCCGTGATCGGATCCGAACGTGTTCTTCTGTGCAAACCGATGGAATTCATGAATACAAGCGGTCAAGCGGTCACCCGCGTGGCGAAGTTCTGGAAGATCGAGCCGGCCCAAACGGTGGTCGTGCACGACGATCTGGATCTGCCGTTCGGCCGCTTGAAACTGGGAACCGGTGGTGGACACGGTGGACACAACGGTCTGCGGTCGATCATCGCGGAATGGGGCACCGCCGATTTCGATCGGGTTCGTTTCGGAGTCGACCGACCGGCAACCGGGCAGGATGCCGCCGACTACGTCCTAACGGATTTCAGGGCCACGGAGCGGAAGGACCTAGCGGATCTCTGCGCGCGTGCCGCGGAAGCCGCCGAGTCCATCATCCGTGAAGGACTGACGGTCGCGATGAATCGATTCAATACGAAAAAGGGTTTCGGGAAGGAAACGCAAGGCAAGAAACAAGACAAGAAACCAGACAAGAAACCAGACAACGAACCAGACAAGAAACCAGAGAACTAAGCGGGAGATGGTGCCCGGATGGTCGGGCGCCGCTCCTCTCCTTGCCCGCGACGTCGATCGCGGGCCTAACGTCCATGGGGAGATCAAATGGCACAGGTCAGACACGGGTCAAGCAGCGACATACCCGGTCGCAAACGAGAGTACGAAACCATCTACATTCTGCGACCGGACATCACCAACGAAGCGGTTGGTCTGGTCAACACGAAGGTCCGAGGCGTCATCGAAACGGGCGGCGGCACGTTGTTGAAGGTCGACAACTGGGGCAAGCGACGCCTTGCATACGAAGTCAAAAAGCAAATGAAGGGCATGTACCTGTTCTTCTCGTACCTGGGAACCGCGGGACTGGTCGAAGAGGTCGAGCGCAACCTGCGACTCACCGATTCGGTCATCCGGACCTACTCGGTGAAGGTCGCCGACAACGTCGATCCGGCCTTGCGCACGTCCGAGGTGACGGATGAATCGTTCGCCAAGGCCGCGACGCCTCGGCCCGACGAGGAGGAAATCGCGACCGGCCAGGCAAACCTGCGTGCCGTGTTCGGCGACGACGATGAAGGCGCTTTCGATTTCGAGGAAGCTGTGTTCGGAACCGACGACGACGGGCCGATGTAGCCCCTGGCTACGCATTAAGGAGAAATGAACATGTCGATGGACAAAGAAGATCGATCGGGCCGCGGTGGCGCGGGTGCCGCTGGCGACGAACGCGGCGACAAGAAGCGAAGCGTCGGACGCCGGAAGCAGTGCAAGTTCTGCGGCGACGAGGGGCTGAAGATTGACTACAAGGACCAGGCGTTGCTGAAGTACTTCATCACGGACCGGGGCAAGCTGGTCCCGCGCCGCATCTCGGGTAATTGCGCCAAACACCAGCGGGAGATCGCCGTGGCCGTTCGTCGGGCACGGATGATCGCTCTCATGCCGTTCGCCGTGACGGGAGCGTAGGTCATGCAAGTCATTTTGCGAGAAGACATGGAGAACCTGGGCAAGTCCGGCGAGGTTGTGACGGTCAAGCCCGGGTACGGACGCAACTACTTGCTCCCGCACGGACTGGCCGTGTTGGCCACGGCCCACGACGTCGCGCGGGTTGCTCACGAAACACGGGTGATCGCGGCGCGCAACGCGAAGCTGTCCAAGGACGCGCAGGCGGTAGCGGATCGACTGAATCAGGTCAGCGTGTCAATCGCGGTGGCCGTCGGAGAGGAAGACAAACTGTTTGGCTCCGTGACGGCGCACCACATCGTCGAGGCGCTGCACGAAAAAGGCGTCACCGTCGATGGGAAGTCGTTGGTGCTTGGCGAACCGATCAAGTCGCTGGGCCTGACCGAGGTGCCCGTCAAGTTGGGGCGCGGTGTCTCGGCCACGATCAAGGTCTGGGTCGTCAAGAAGGAATAGTCGAACGCGGGCGCGTGGAGGGCCAGGCCACGACAGGGAAAAGACGGGCCCCCACGCGACCCCGGCGTCGCTCACGTCCCACGCGCGACCGGTCGGCGACGCACCACGAACCGCGCTGTATCGTCGAATCGAGGAGCGAACTTTGCGGGACCGAAGTCCGCGGGGAAGAGTAGACTCGTCCGCCCGCCATGCTGGATGTTGTTTCGTCGCAGTCCGCTCCCAGTCGATCACCACCGCACAACCTTGAGGCGGAACGGTCGGTGTTGGGTGGCGTGTTCATCAAGCCGTCGGCTTTCGATGAAGTTGCCACCACGCTGCAAGTAGACGACTTCTTCCTGCCGGCGCACCGGGAAATCTTCGAGACCATGCTGGCGATCGACAAACGCCAGCAACCGCTGGACGTGATTGCCGTCGCGGACGAGCTGCGCGTGCGCGGAATGATCGGGCGGCTGGATGGTGGAGAGCTGTATCTGCTGACCCTGTCGAACAGCGTACCGACCGCCGAGAACATCGGACACTACGCGCGGCTGGTGAAGGAAAAGGCGACGCTGCGGCGCCTGGTGGCCGCCTGCGCCGAAATTCAGTCGCGCGCGGGTGGTGATTTCGGGAATTTCGAGGAGTTCCTGGACGAGGCCGAAACGCAGATTTTCAAGGTCGCCCAGCAGAACCGGCGCGAGACCTATTCGGCCACCGGCGAAATGATGGAGGAGGTTTTACACAACTTGGAGGTGCGCACGGCCGAAAGAAAAGCCGTGACTGGCGTGCCGACAGGATTCACGAAGCTGGACGAGATCACCGCGGGCCTGCAGCGGGAGAACCTGATCATCGTGGCGGCGCGTCCCGGGGGCGGCAAAACGTCCTGGGCCGTCAACGTCGCGGTCCACGCCGCCAAGCAAGGAATTCCAGTGCTGATTTTCTCGCTGGAAATGTCCAAGTGGGAACTGATGGAACGCATGATCGCCGGCGAGGCCCGGATCGATTCGGGCAAGATCAAGCGTGGTTTCATCGAATACGCCGACTGGAAGAATGGGATCCATCCCGCCGCCAAGGAAATCGGCAAAGCCCCGATCTTGATCGATGATTCGTCGGCGATTTCGATCATGGAGATCCGCGCGAAGGCGCGGCGTTTTCGGGGAGACGCCCGCTACTTTCCGCCGCAGGCGCCGCCCGTGGATGGACGCACGCCGCAACCTCCGCTTGGGTTGATCGTGGTCGACTATTTGCAGTTGGCGAAGGGCAGCTCGGGGCGGCGGGACGAGAACCGCCAGCAGGAAATCGCGGAGATTTCCCGTGGGCTGAAGGCGCTGGCCAAGGACCTGAAGTTGCCCATTATCGCCGTATCGCAGCTGAACCGCGACGTCGAGAAGCGGGACGGCGGCAAACCCCGGCTGTCCGATTTGCGCGAGTCGGGTGCCATTGAACAGGACGCCGACATGATTCTGTTCATCCACCGCGAGGACCAAGGGGAGGAGATGGACGCCCGGCCCACCTCCGTGTCGGAAATCATCATCGGGAAACACCGAAACGGCGCTACCGGATCGCTGAAAGTGACGTTCTTCAAGTCGTTCACCAAGTTCGAGAACTACGCGGAAGACCAGCCGTACTACTGACCATGAACCGCTAACAATGTCCCGGGTCATCATCCTTGTTGCCGACGGTGTCGGGTGTGGGGGCGCACCGGACGCAGCCGCCTACGGGGATGCCGGGGCGGACACGCTGGGGAACCTGGCTCGCAGAATGGGCGGCCTGGCGCTGCCGCATTTCGAGGCGTTGGGGCTAGGACACACGACGTCGATCGAAGGCGTTGCGAATGTGCCATCACCCCGGGGTGCGTGGGGCATGTTGACGCAAGCTTCGGCGGGCAAGGACACCATCACCGGTCACTGGGAGATGGCGGGACTGGTTACGACAGAAGCCATGGCAACATTTCCCAACGGGTTTCCGGATCAGATCACCGACGAACTGGCTCGGGTAGCGGGACGGGCCTTGATTGGCAACAAGACCGCGTCGGGAACCGCGATCATCGATGAGCTGGGAGCCGAGCATCTGAAGACCGGGGCGCTGATCCTGTACACATCGGCCGATTCCGTCCTGCAGATCGCCGCCCACGAGAAGACTGTCTCCCTGCCCGAGCTGTACCACATCTGCGCCGCCGCTCGCGTGATCGCGGATCACCACCGGATCGGACGTGTCATCGCTCGACCTTTCGTCGGTACCGGGCCCGGACAGTTCCGGCGGACCTACAACCGCCGCGACTTCGCGATGGTTCCCCCGGCCCCGACGTTGTGTGACGTGCTAACAGAGGCGCGGATCCCGGTCGTCGGCGTTGGAAAAATTGGCGACATTTTCGCCGGACGCGGCGTCCCCACCTCACTGCACAGCGAGGGAAACGACGATGGGATGGCGATCACTTTGGAGGCGCTCGAGCGCATGGACCGAGGGTTGCTGTTCGTCAACCTGGTCGATTTCGACATGGTTTACGGCCACCGCAACGACTGTGCGGGTTTCGCGCGGGCACTTGAAGCGCTGGATGCGTGGTTGCCGCGCCTGGAGCACCGCCTGCGATCGGACGACGTCGCCTTCCTGACCGCCGACCACGGAAACGATCCCACGACACCGGGGACCGACCACACCAGGGAGCGGGTTCCCCTTCTGGCGTTCGGCCCGGGCATCCGACCGGGGCCGATTGGCATCCGCGCGTCGTTCTGCGATCTCGGTCAGACGGTCGTGTCTGCGCTGGGTGCACCGGCGTTGGAGCGTGGCATCGGGTTCTGGGAGCAATTGCGACCATGACGCGCACGTCGCGCACAAAGGCTCCCCTGCCGGTCCCGACCTGGATTGCCCACAAGCGCGACGGAGGTGAACTGGACGACGAGGTGTTGCGCGCGATCGTGGCGGGCGCCGCCGACGGCGCAATCCCCGACTACCAGATCGCCGCGTTGTTGATGGCGATCGTCTGGCGCGGAATGTCGTCGCGAGAGCTTGCGACCTGGCTGAACGCGATGGTGGCATCGGGGGATCGGCTTCGCCTCGGGCGGATTCCGGGGATCAAGGTCGACAAACACTCCACCGGTGGAGTGGGCGACAAGATTTCGCTTTGCCTGGCGCCGCTGGTGGCGGCGTGCGGCGTCCCGGTGCCGATGATGTCGGGTCGATCGCTTGGACACACGGGCGGAACCCTGGACAAGCTGGAGGCGATCCCCGGCTTTCGCACCGCGCTGACCCCGCGCGAATTCGAACGCGTGCTCCAAAAGACGGGGATGGTGCTGGCCGGGCAGAGCGCACGCCTGTGTCCGGCGGACAGGATTCTGTACGCCCTGCGCGACGCCACCGCGACGGTCGAGTCGATTCCCCTCATTGCGTCGTCGATCCTTTCGAAAAAGATTGCGGAAGGTACGGACGCGCTGATCATGGACGTCAAGGTCGGCAGCGGGGCGTTCCTGCCCACGCAAAAGCAGGCACGGGCGCTGGCGCGGACCATCGTGAATCTGGGGCGGGACGCCGGCCTGCGCGTGGTCGCCCTGCTGACAGCCATGGATCAACCCATCGGCCGCGCGGTTGGCAACGCCTGCGAGCTGGAGGAGGCCATCGCGGTGCTGCGCGGCGGTGGCCCCGACGACACGCGCGCGCTGACGGTGCGGCTGGGCGCGGAGATGCTGATCCTGGGTGGCCGCGCGCGCGATCGCGACGCGGGGGCGCGACTGATCGAGGCCGCGATCGCGTCCGGCGACGGGTTGGAACGCCTGCGAAAATGCGTGGCGCTTCAGGGCGGCGACGTGGGCGTCATCGACGATGTCCGACGACTCCCACGCGCGCCTCTGGTCAAGGAGCTTCGCGCGCCCGCCAGCGGGTGGCTGACGCGTCTGGATGCGGGCCTGCTGGGACGGGGGGCGACGGTCCTGGGTGCGGGCCGGCTGCGACGGGAAGATCGCGTGGACGCGGGCGTCGGAGTTCATCTTGATCTCAAGGTGGGCGACCAGGTTCGCCGTGGCGACCGCCTGGCGACCGTTCGTTTTTCCGACAGCGCGCGATGGACCGTCGCCCGACCATTGCTGGAACAGGCATTTGTCGTTGGGACCCAAAGGGTACGTCCGGGTCGTTTGATCCTGGAAACGATCGCATGATGCCCCCGTGCACCCCGGACGCCGCCGCGCTACCGTAGCGTCAGACCATGAAACGGACGCGGCGACTGGGCGACATCGAAGTCGCGTATGACGATCAGGGGCAGGGCCCGGCGCTGGTGTTGCTGCACCCGTTCCCGCTCGATCGGCGTGCCTGGACGGGCAACAGTCCCGCGCTGGTCGCCGCTGGCCATCGCGTGATCGCGTTCGACTATCCCGGTTTTGGCGATGCGCTGCCCCCACCCGGCCCGCTATCGCTTTCGCTATCGATTGAAAGCCTGTCCGATCTTGTCGCCGCGCTGCTAGACGCGTTGGCGATCGAGACGGCCACGTTGCTCGGCCTGTCGATGGGCGGCTATGTGGCATTGGCCTTCGCACGGCGCTTCCCTGCCCGACTGGAGGCCCTGATCCTGGCGGATACGCGGGCCGCCGCCGACGGCCCCACTGCGCGCGAGGGACGCGCGACCGCCCTTGCAACGATTCGCGAACAAGGCGTCGAGGCCTACCTTGAACAATCGCTGCCACGCCTGTTGGCGCCCGACGCGCCCGCGGAATTGCGATCGCGTGTCCATGCGTTGGCCGAAAAACGAGCAGAGACGCTGATGGCCGGCATCGCCGCTCTTCGTGACCGACCCGACCGCACCGCCGAACTTGCGAACCTACGCTGCCCGACGCTGGTGCTGGTCGGACAGGCCGATCAGGTATCTCCCAGCGACGAAATGCGCACGATCGCCGCCGCGATCCCGCGGGCACGATTTGTCGAAATCCCGGGTGCGGGCCACCTGTCGAATCTAGAGGCCCCCGACGCTTTCAACCAAGCGGCGGTCGACTTCTTGCGCGAATTGACGGACGACGCCACGATGTCGGCCGCCAAGCCGGCCGAGGCGCGATGAAGTTATCCCCCACGTTCAGCGATCGGGTCCACGCGGCGGCGGTGGCGCTGGCGGAGCGCCTTGATGCCGACGTAGCGGACGTGGCGCTGGTGCTTGGCTCGGGATTGTCGGGGATCGCGGCTGGACTGACGGATGCGAGGCAAGCGCCCTACGCGACCCTGCCGGGATTCCCGGAGACAACGGTCGCCGGTCATCCAGGCCGGGTGGTGGTTGGGACCATCGGTGCCCGCAAGATCCTGATTCTGTGCGGACGGGTCCACGGGTACGAAGGATATGATGCCCGCGAGGTTGGATTCGGGGTGCGCGTGGTGGCAGCCCTGGGCGCGCGAACGTTGATCGTGACGAATGCCTCGGGCGGAATCGATCCCGCGATGCGACCGGGAGAGATCGTTGCGATTTCCGACCACCTAAACCTGACCGGAGCGTCCGCGTTAACCGGACCCAACGATGAACGTTTGGGGCCACGCTTTGTCGACATGAGCGCGGCCTACGCGCCGGGCTTGCGTGAAATCGCCGCCGACGCCGCCGCCGGGATCCTGGGATATCCCTTGCGACAAGCTGTCTACGCGGGCATGGCGGGTCCCTCCTACGAAACCCCGGCGGAAGTCCGGATGCTGCGGATCCTGGGCGCCGGGCTGGTCGGCATGTCCACGGTGCAGGAGGTGATCAGCGCGCGCCATGCCGGACTGGAGGTCCTGGGTCTGTCGATCGTCGCAAATCATGCCGCCGGAGTGGTGGATCAGCCGTTGCGGCATGAAGACGTGACCCGGGCGGCCAACCAGGCGTCCGATGTGCTGGGTCGGCTGATCTTCGAGGTGGTGCGGCGTTTACCGCCCGCGCCAGGCGACCGATGAGGAGGATGTCCCGGGCGCCGTCCAGGCCCCATCGGCCCCTGCCCCCGCAACCACAGCCCCTGGCGGCCCCGGTTCGTCGTCGGCTGATCGCGGCGGCGCGCGCGGTGCGGCTCCATGCGCACGCGCCCTATTCGCGCTTCCAGGTCGGGGCGGCGGTGTTGGACGAACGCGGACGTGTTCACGTCGGATGCAACGTGGAGAACGCTTCCTACGGACTGACGATCTGCGCTGAACGGAACGCCATCGCTGCCGCGGTCGCGGGTGGGGCACGACGTATCCGCGTGGTGGTCGTGATCACCGCCGCGCATCCGCCGGCCTCGCCGTGTGGAGCTTGCCGGCAGGTCCTGGCGGAGTTCGGAAGCGACGACCTTCTGGTGCTGCTGGCCCTGCCCCAAGGAGATGCCACCGAACAACGATTGGGCGCGTTACTGCCGCAAGCGTTTCGGTTTTAACAACGACGCCACGATCCAGTCGACAGCGGGTACAGCCGTGGTGATCGCGTCTATTCCTTGGCCGCGGGAGCGGCGGCGGGCGGCGCACCGGGCGCCGGCGCGCCGGGAGCGCCTTCCTTCTTGTTCGGCGCCTCCAACGGCTGGCCCACGATCCTGGCAGCAGTCTCCCGGGTGGCCTGGGCAACCTCGGCCCGTGCCTCCATGTAGTCCCCCGACGCGTTCAGGAACTCCTCGAGGTCAAGCGCCTTCTTGCCTTTGCGCGACCGCTTGCCGCAGTACTCCCAGGCCTGCAGTTGCCGCTGGTCCTCCTCGTAAAACTTCTTGGCGTTGGCCTTGAATGTCTTCGATGGGGTCGCCTTGGCGTCCTTGTTCACCCCCTGCACCAGGGAGCCGCATTGCTCGCGAACGCGGGTCATGAACTTGACCGCATCGGTCTTGCAGGTCGTCGCCAGGAATTCCAACACACCCTGAACGTCCTTTTTCGCGTCCAGTTCGGGGATCGCGCAGACCAGGAACTTCTCGAACGCGACCGATTCGGCGGTGGGTTCGGGCGAAAACGCGGTCCCTACCTCCTGGATCGACCCGTCGACATCCTTGGTGACGCTGCGCCCCTTGACCTTCTCGGCATAACTCTCGATCCCCGCCTGCATCTTCGGCAGCATGGTCAAATACTTGTCCAGCGCTTCCTTCATCGGTCCCTCGGGGAAGTCCGACACCAGGCCGCCCATCGCCGTCCGCGCCCGCTCCATCTTCGGCACGCACTCTGTCGTCAGGTGCTCCGAGAACGTCTTCTGCTGCGTGAAGTAGGCACTCTCGATGCGCATCTGAATTTCGTCGACGCCCTTGAAACTGCCCGGGTCCACCTCGCTGGAAGTGATGCAGTTCCAGAACGCTCCCATCTCGGCCTTTTCCCGCTCGGCGAATCTCCCACCAGCCTCCAGCACCACCTGGGCGGCCGCCGCCTTCTTCCTTTGTCCGATCCAGAAGAAAGCACCCCCGCCCACCGCGGCAAGGGCGACCACCGCGAAAATCGTCTTGTTGCGCTTCTGAACGGCCGCGCGCGCAGCCAGCAGGCGCTGGTACTCCTCGATCCCGTCGCCACCGCCAGCGGATCCCGCCATCAATCCGGACGCGACCGGTAGGCCGGACCCAACCGGTCGTTGACCGAACGCCGGAGCGCCATGCGCGTATCCGCAACGAGAACAGACCGCGAAACCATCGACATTGCTGTGTTTGCACTGCGCGCACGTGACCATGGGGACCTCCGTGGGGAGGCACCTTTTACCACGACCTCCCCGAGGCCAATCGAGAAATGGAGAGGTCGCCCCGGCCGCCTGGTCAGCCCTTGATCGCCTGCTTGGCGAACACGGACCACGACCGCAGGTAGTCGAGCGCCATCTGCAGCTGATAGTCGTCCAGGCGCTTGGCCTCGACTGCTCGATCACCTTGCTCGTTGCGCAGCCGTTTTTGAAGATCACGCTCGCGGGGAATGTCGGCCTCCGTCGGATCCACGGGCGGCGCCGTCGCATCGACGATCACATTGGGCGTGATTCCCCGTCCCTGGATCGATTTGCCGCTGGGCGTGTAGTAACGCGCCACGGTGATCTTCAAACCACAGGGCTTGGGGCCGCAGCCATCAAGATCGATGACCGTTTGGACCGAACCCTTGCCGAAGGTCTGGGTGCCAAGCACCACCGCGCGACCATGATCCTGCAACGCGCCGGCGACGATCTCCGCGGCGGAAGCAGTCGCGCCGTCTACCAAGACCACCATCGGGAACCCAAGCCAGGTGCCCCGGCTGTGCGCCCGCGATTCGTCCATCACCCTGCCCCCCTTGCCCGCGGTCTTCACGATCAATCCCTCCGAGACAAAGCGATCGGCGACCTTCACGCCCTGATCCAGCAGTCCGCCGGGATTGCGCCGCAAGTCTAGAACCAGGCCGCGCAATCCCCCCGGCACCTTGCCGTTGAGCTGCTCGAGCAACTCCTGAAGCAACGTATCGGTCGCCGACGAAAAAAGCCGGATCTTGAGGTACCCGACGTTCTCCGTCAGCATCTTGCCCTCGACCGGTTTCAATTCGTAGCGGGCGCGCCGGATCCGGAACGTCAAGTCCCGTCCGCGGCGATCGACCACCAACACGACCTCGCTTCCCGCCGGCCCCTGCATCCGCGACACCACGTCGTCGAACTCAAGATTCGCGACCTCGGCGCCGTCGATCCGCTTGATGATGTCGCCCGGCTCGATTCCGGCCTTGGCCGCCGGCGAACCTTCGATGGGCGAAACAATCACCAGGCGCGTTTTTCTTTTTTCGACGTCGATCCCGATACCGTTGATCTGCTCACTGCCTTCCGTCTCTTGCTTCAGTTTTCCATATTCGTTCGGATCCATGAAGCGCGAGTGCGGATCCAGCACGTCCGTCAATCCGCGGGCGGCTCCGTACATCAGATCGGTCTCAGTGATGTCCTCGACGTAGTGGCTTTCGATGTACGACAGCACCTTCGTGAACACGCCCAGTTTTTGGTACGGGTTGAAGCGCCCCGCGTGCAACGGGCGAGAAAAAATCGCCCCGGCGGCAAACGCCGCGACCACGAACAAGACCAACGGGCCCCAACGCCGGATCGAAACCCGGACACGAACCCGAAAACCCACGCCTGTGCTCCGTGACTTCTGCATGCTCGATATCCTCCACGAATCCCGCGCGACAATCGCGGGCCAAGTCTAGCGCATCAACCTGGCGACGATGGGCGGACCATGGGCCCCCGGGGCTTATCGGGGGCGCAACAGGGACGCGGGATCGATCGGGGTTCGGCCGCGCCAGGTTTCGATTCGGACCGTCGCGCCCGCGCCACGGGAGCTTGTGCCCAACGTACCGCCACGCCGGACGAAATCCCCCGTGGCCACCGAGACCACGGAGAAGCCGCTGATCACCGTCGTCCAGCGATTCTGATCGTGCGCCAACACCACCGCGGCGCCACCCGCCAAACTCGCCGCGACGCGAACCACGCGCGCGTCCGCCGGACAGCGGACGGGTTGCGGGGATGGCGTAGCAAAACTGACCGCGGCGCGAAAGATCCACGTCCCCGTCTGGATATCGCGCCCCACGCCAAAAGGCGTGACCATTGCTCCGTCGACCGGCCGCAGCAGCGGTGGGGATGGCGGAGCCGTTGCCACAGCGTCCCCCGGCGACTCGGGCCCGGTCTCTTGCCGCCCCCCGGGGCCCGTGCGCGGCCCCAGCAGCGCACGCTCGGCGCGCACGCGATCAAGCTCGGCCCGCAACAACCTTGCCTCGGTCAAATCGCGCTCCAGCACGGCGGTGGCCAGCACCACGGCCCGTCCACCCAGCGGATCCCGTCCGTCGCCAGGCGCCAAGTTTCCGGCGCGAAGTTCGGTGACCGCGAACCGCAACATCCGATAAAGCGCCAGACCGCGCGCGCGGGCAGCCCGTCGGGCACGCTCCGATTGGGTCGCAAGTACCGCCTCGCGACTACCCAGCAGCTGCGAACCCCGACCATTCGGTTCGAACGCTCCGTCGCCCGGCGACGCCCTGACCGTGGTCCCCGCGTACGGGATTCCCAGCGCCACGGACATCGCCACCAGGATCTGGATCCGTCGCAGGCAAGGCCGACAACGACAGCACCGGCCAACCCAGCCGGCAACCCGCGTGGCGATCCCGAAGCGGTCGCGCGGGTCAGTCGACGGATGCAAGGTCCAGATCCTCGATCGCCGACCGGGGTAGACGGGCGCCCCACCAACCTATCGCCGCGCCCAGGGCGACCGCGACCGTCAGTCCGCCGAGAGCGCGAGACCACCAGTAGGCCCCGGCGCCCGACCCCAGGGTGAAGATGTCCAGGCCAGTTTCGACACCGAAGGAGCGCACACCAACAACCAGCAATCCCCCCAGCAGCGTCCCCGCCCCCGCGCACGAGGCGCCGGCGACTATCGAGGGAAGGACAATTGAACCTGCCGTGAACCCCAGCCCCGACAGCAGGCGGGCGTCGGCCCGACGCCG
>JANOJB010000367.1:0-7519 GCA_031407985.1 Pseudomonadota bacterium
GTGTCTCCGATCTCGCGCAACGTGTTGCGCCGTTCGCGGGGGGAGGCATCGATGGCCTCCATCAGGCGAATCGCCAAAGGCCGGTCTTCGATGGGTTGCGTGGCGTACCCCGCGAGAAGGTGCACCAGATAGTGCGTGGTCAGCCGGTCGGCCTCCACCCCCTCATCGCGAAAGGCGGTGCCAAGTTGGTCCTGGAAATACGCTTCAAGAGACTGCGATATGTCCATCATTCACCTATGCCATATATCGACACACCATCAAGAAAACGATAATGATTCCATGCGCATAGACACACCTACCTTTGGCAACTGGGGTCCGCGACTGCCAGTGACGCGGCGCGGAGCCGTTGACTTGGGCGGACTTGTGATTAGCCTGCATGCCTGGCACTCGGGGAATGCGAGTGCTAACAGGTTGGTTCGTCATCAGGATTACGCCAGAGACAAGGAGACAGCTATGAAGGTTCGTCCGGTACAAGACCGCGTCGTTGTGAGACGCATCGAGGAAGAGGGCAAGACCAAGGGAGGGATCATCATCCCCGACAGCGCCAAGGAAAAACCCGCCGAGGGCGAGGTGATCGCCGTGGGCGCCGGCAAGATAAATGAGCAGGGCCAGCTGCGTAAGCTGGAGGTCAAAAAGGGCGACCGGGTCTTGTTCGGAAAGTACTCCGGAAACGAGATCAAGATCGACGGTGTCGATCACCTGATTCTGCGCGAGGATGAGATCCTCGGCGTCATCGAGAAATAGGGGGAACGAACATGGCAGCCAAAGAGATTCTTTTCGATAGCGCCGGGCGCGACCGGATCCTGGAAGGCGTCAATATCCTGGCCAACGCGGTCAAGGCGACCCTGGGTCCGCGCGGGCGCAACGTCTTGATCGAGAAAAGCTGGGGATCGCCCACCATAACCAAGGACGGCGTCACCGTCGCCAAGGAGATCGACCTCGAGGACAAGTTCGCCAATCTGGGCGCGCAGATGGTCAAGGAGGTCGCTTCCAAGACATCCGACGTCGCCGGTGACGGCACCACGACGGCCACGGTGTTGGCGCAGGCGATTTTCCGAGAGGGAAGCCGCATGGTGGCCGCGGGTCATAACCCGATGGACATCAAGCGCGGCATCGACAAATCGGTCGAGAAGATCGTCGAGGCCTTGAAGAAGATCTCGAAGCCGACCAAGGGCCAGAAGGACGTTGCCCAGGTCGGGACGATCAGCTCGAACGGAGATGTGGCCATCGGCAAGCTGATCGCCGAGGCGATGGAGAAGGTCGGCAAGGAAGGCGTGATCACCATCGAGGAGGCCCGGTCGATGGAGACGACGCTGGCCGTGGTCGAGGGCATGGAGTTCGACCGCGGTTACATCTCGCCGTACTTCGTGACCAATGCCGATCGCATGGAGGTCAAGCTGGACGATGCGTTCATCCTGATTCACGAGAAGAACATCTCGAGCATGAAGGACCTGTTGCCGATCCTGGAACAGGTGGCGCGGGCCGGGAAGCCGCTGCTGATCATCGCGGAGGTCGAGGGCGAAGCACTGGCGACGTTGGTCGTCAACAAGCTGCGCGGGACCTTGCATGTCTGCGCGGTCAAGCCACCGGGATTCGGGGATCGCCGCAAAGACATCATGAAGGACATCGCCATCGTGACCGGTGGTCAGGCGATTACCGAGGATCTGGGCCTAAAGTTGGAGGGCGTCACGCTGAAGGATCTCGGTCGCGCCAAGAAGATCACGGTGGACAACGAAAACACCACCATCGTCGATGGCGCCGGCAAGAAGCCCGAGATCGAAGGGCGGGTCAAGCAGATCCGCACGCAGATCGAGGACACCGCGTCGACGTACGACAAAGAGAAGCTGCAAGAGCGTCTGGCCAAGATGGTGGGCGGCGTGGCCGTCATTCATGTCGGGGCGGCCACCGAATCCGAGCTGCGCGAGAAAAAGGCGCGCGTCGAGGACGCGTTGCATGCCACCCGGGCGGCCGTGGAAGAGGGGATCGTTCCTGGTGGTGGCGTCGCCCTGATCCGGGCGTTGCAGTCGCTGGACAAGATCGACGCGACGGCCGAGGAGATGGTGGGCGTCAAGATCATCAAACGCGCGTGCGAGGAGCCCTGCCGACAAATCGCCGCGAACGCCGGCCAAGAGGCGGCCGTGATCGTCAACAGGGTGCGCGAGGGCAAAGGGGCGTTCGGTTACAACGCTGCCACGGACGAGTTCGAGGACCTGGTCGAGGCCGGCGTCATCGATCCGACCAAGGTGGTGCGCTCCGCGTTGCAGAACGCGGCGTCGGTGGCGTCGCTGTTGTTGACCACCGAGGCGTTGATCGTTGACCAGAAGGTTGACGAGCCCGCCGCTCCCGAACAGGGTGCCCCCGGTGGCATGGGCGGCATGGGCGGCATGGGTGGCATGGGTGGCATGGGTGGCATGGGCGGCATGGGCATGTAGGCCGGCCCCAGGCACCAAGATCCTGTTTGACTCGCCCTGCTCGCTTCGAATCGTCGGAGGGGCAGGGCGGTTTTGCGTCAGTCGATCGTGAAGGCGATTGAGAGGGTGGCGGTCTGGCGCTTGTAGTCGCCGTTCTGGCCCAGCGCATTGACGTAAAGGGAATACCGTCCGACCAGTTGCAGGCGCGCGCTTATGTCGCGGGTCAGCTCGGCGCGGATGTGGTTGCGGTTTTCATCGTCGATGGTCGCACTGGGTTGTCCGGTGGGCCCGCCCGCTGGAACGATGCGATCGGCGTACGTGACGTAGACCAGTTCGGTCCGCGCGGCCAGGTAGAAGCCCAGCGGTAAGGGGGTCGTAAAACGCACCGTCGCCACGTGGCGCAGCAATGTTTCAGAGAAGCTGTTGGACCGATTCCATTGAATCGCGTAGCCGACTCCGACCAATACGCGCCCGGTCCGGGTTACGGCGAAGTGGCCCGCGAAGAACTGATCCTGGTGGCGGCCGCTCGCGGGATCCAACGCGGTCATACAGGTGCCCGGTGCGCAGTTGGGTGGATCCGGACGCAGGCGCGCACCGGCGAACCGTCGCCATTCAACACCGCCCCCGGCCAATAGGTCCCAATCCGCCGCGCCGTCGGAGGTTTCCCGCGTCAGGTGATACTCGACCGACGCAACAGGCGCGTCGAAGTCGTAACTTGGGTTCGGTTTGTACACGAAGGCACGGTAACCGGCGCCAAGCGCGATGGTCCCCGATTCGCCCACGGCCCGCTGCAGGCGCAAGGTCGGGGTCAGCGATCGAAAATCTCGTGCTTCGCCGTTCAGCGCCTGTTCCGATCGCGTGCCCGTCTGGATCGCCTCGTAGTAGATCGCGCCCACGCCCAGACGTGTCCGATCTCCAACCGCAATCCGCCAAGCACCGGAGGTTTCGACGACGCCGATGTTCTCGCTGCGGGCCTCGGAGGCCGCGAAGGCCTTCGCGGCGCCTAGCAGCGAGAACGCAACGTCCTGGCGGGCGCCAATTCTATCCGCCACGGACCATCCGAGGACCGCGCGTCCCAGGGGAGATCCGACCACGGGACTTTCGTTGGTTCCGCCGATCGCCCTGCTGCGGTGGACGTTGCTGTCGTACTCGACACCCAGCTCGGCGCGCAGGTTGACGCGTTCGTCGTCCGCGCGCGCGCCAGCGGAAATCGTGGCGAGGATCATCGCCATCGCAACGGGGGCCCATCGGCGACGCAACGCCGGACGAATGGGGCGCATCTGCGGGCAGTGTACCGCACCCGCGTTGCTGAGACGTCCGGGTCCCGGCGCGCGAACCTAACGTGCCGCTTTGGCCTGGACGCGCAGCGCGCTGGCGTTTCCCGCCAACTGGGCGGCGCGTGCGCGCAACGCCGACAACGCGCGTTCCATGGCTTGCAGGCTTCCCGTGGGTGATCCCGGCACTTCCAGCTTGCGAATCTCGGCCAGCGTGGCCGCGTCCAACATCCCGCGAAACTGCGATGCGACCGATCCAGCGGTATCGCCGGCCGTGACCGGCCCCATCGGTAGTGCGGCAGGAGGGGTATTCAGGCCGGCGGTCGTGGACGTGGACGATGCGCGCGCTGTCTGGTCGGTGCTGGTAGCGGCGCCGACGCCGGTCGTGCCGATCCCAGATGCTCCTGGCGTCGTTGTCGTACCTCCAGCGGGGGGGGTGGTTCCTCCGACGGCCGGGGTTGTTGGAGGCGAGACAACGGGTGTCCCGCCACCGGCCTGATCGTTGGTTCTTGCGGGACCGGGTCCCCCGGCTGACTCTGTGGCGCCGGGGGCCCGGGCAATAGCGGTACGACGTTTGACCTGCTCCAGCGGCGAGAACGGATCGCGTTCCAATTGGCCCGCGCGCCGCCGCAACTCCTGGCGTCCGCGTAGCGTGGTCACACGTTCGGCAAGTACATTCGCCTGGGCGTCCAGGCGACGCGCCTGGTCGGAGAGAATGTCGGCCTTGGCCTCCAGATCGGCCCTGTCGTCCGACGACCGGGCTTCCGGGGCAGCGGGCCAGGTTGCGTCTCTGCCAGCCCGATCGGACGTTCCCGTGCGTGCGTCCAGATCCGTCAGGCGCCGTGCCAGCGCCTCGGCGTCAGCCATCCGCTGCCGGATGCGATAGTCGTCCGCAAGGCCGCGTTTGTCGCGTTTGAGCGCATCGATTTCCGCGTTGATCCGCTGAAGTTGGGTACGCAGTTTTTGACGTTCGGTCGCCCCGCTGGTCGGTGCCAGGTGCCCCTGCGACGGGGTCTGGGCACGCGCCACGCCCGGTACCGCGATCAGCGCCGCGAGAACGATGGGCCCCCACCAGAACCTGCGACGGGGGCGTATGTGCGAAAGGCGCATGTACAAACAAAATGTCCTTCGAAGCCAGGTACAAAGCAACGCCCATACCACGTGTCAGGGAGGGCCGGTAGAAGTGAGGGGCGGCACGGGCTCGGCCATTCGCAATTAGAGCGGGACGGGCTCTCAGTTTTCTGAGAAGACCGCCGAGAAACCACTACGTCGTTAAGGTTTTCACAACGCCGTTCGACCACAAGGCTTCGCGGCGTTGAAGCCGCAGAAGAGGTTTGGCATGCTGACCATGGAAATGATGTCGATTCGAGGCCTTTTGGTGTTTTGTGCGGTGGCGTTCCTGGGGGCCGGTTGTGCCGCGTCGACCTCGTCGGGGCCCGCAGCCATCACGAAGAGCGGCAAGGCCAGTGATTACTACCCTCTGGACGCGGGCTGGAAGTGGGCCTACGACCTCGATCGGCAAGGCGAGCACATGTTGGCGGTGTACGCCGTGCTGGAGCGAACGCCCGAGGCGGCCATCGTGCAGGCCGGCGACGAACGCATGCAGTACGCCATCACCCCGGAGGGCATTGCCCAGAAGGACGGTTCGACCGTCGGAGATTTCGTTCTGAAGAATCCGATCGTGCTGGGGGCCGAATGGAACGTCTTCGCGGGCAAGGCCAAGATAACGTCGGTGACCGAAACCGTTAGCGGTTCGTCCGGGCAATACACGGGCTGCGTGGTGGTCGAGGCGCTCCGGTCCGATCCGGTTCGGCTGTCGCGGACGACTTTCGCTCCCGGGATTGGACCGGTGGTGATTGAGGTCCAGGTTCAGTCGCAGGGACGATTCGTCACAACGATGCGGGCCAGCCTGCGGGGCGCCACCAAACCCGGCGGAGATCCGCTGGCGACGGTGCCGTAGGCCGGGGCTCGCGGCTCCGCGCGCGCTGAGGTGTAGATTCGTCCGCGTGAATCTCAGGCGCAGCTTGGTGTTCGCGTTTGTGTTCATGGCGTGCGGCGCGCGGCCGTTGATTCCCGCCGATGGACAGAACCCGCACGCGCCCAGGTCCCGGGTGGTTGGCAGCAATATCCTGCGTGGGGACTACGCCGGATCAGCTGCGTGCGGTGCTTGCCACGGCGAGGTGGTCGCGGCGTGGCGGCGATCGCCGATGCATCGCATGACCCGGCTGCCGGAATCGACGGAGATTCGGGCCCCGTTCGACGGAACGGAGTTTCGTTTCAAGGACGATGTCGCGCGTTTCGAACAGCAGAAGGGCGTGCGTTTCGTGCGGGTGCGCTCCGCCGAACGTGGCGAACATGTGTACCGCGTGACCAAGGTGATCGGTGGCAGGTACCGCGAGGACTTCGCGGGTATCGAGGTGGCGTCGGCCGATCCCGCGGCCGCCAGCGTCGGAGATCCCCACGCCGAATTGCTGATGCCAGCGTCGTTTGTGTACCAGACGTCGTCGTTTCGCCTGAAAGGGTATTCGGTCATGGTCGGCGAGCGTCCCGGGTTGCGGGCGGGTGGCGTGTGGAACCAAACCTGCATTTTCTGTCACAACACGATTCCCTACTTCGATGATTTGTGGGGCGCGCTGCACGGGCCGGGCGCGCCGGGATACCAGGGAACAGTCGTGGATCGCATGTTGCCCGCGGCCCGCCGCCTTCGCTACACGGTGACCGACGACGTCGCGTTGATTCGCGCGTTGGACCAGGAGTTGGCGGGATTGGGGGCCGGGACGGCGGTGGCCTCGGGTGCGGCCGGCCCGATACACGCAGGCGGCGGATTGGTCGCCGCGTCGGATGGCGCGCGGGCAGCACTGCGCCGGGCGATGCTGGAATCGCGCTCGCGTTTTGGACCGGAACACTTTGTCGAGATCGGAATCGGTTGCGAGTCTTGCCACGGTGGTTCGCGCGAACACGTGGATGATCCGTACCGGCACCCCACGTTCGAACCGCGCGCGCCGTTCCTGTCGGTCAAGCCGGAAGTGGCAACGGGCACCCCCGTTTCGAACGCCGAGTGGCAGAACCGCGCGTGCGCGCGCTGTCATCAGGTCCTGTTCTCGCGTTACGCCCGCACGTGGGAAGGCGGCCTGCGCCGCGCGCAGGGGGACGCCGGGGGAAGTTCAATCACCTCGGGCGAGGCGCGCGACTTCCTGTTGGGAGCGTGCGCGCGCGCGATGACGTGCACGACCTGCCACGATCCCCACGGTCAGGATCGCGGCGCGCAGTTGTCACGTTTGGCGACGCCCGCCGGCAACGGCGTTTGCACCGGATGCCACCAACAATTTTCGGCACCCGCGGCGTTGAAGGCGCACGCCCACCACGATCCAGCCGGCGTAGGCGCATCGTGCGTTGGTTGTCACATGCCCAAGAAGAACCTGGGTCTTGGATACGAACTGACGCGATACCACCGCATCGGATCTCCGATCGATCCGGTCCGCGTCCAGAACGACCGGCCCATAGAATGCGCGCTTTGCCACGTGGACAAGACCGTGGGCGCGCTGCTGGGGGACATCACGCGCCTGTGGGGCAAGACCTACGATCCGGCGGTGATCTCGCGACTGTATGGTGGTCTGGGCGCGAACGTCCTGGTCGCAACGATCGAACGCGGTCATGCGCACGAGCAGGCCGCCGCGATCGGCGCCGCGGGCGAGCATCGTTTCACAGCGGCGGCGCGGGCGATCGCGCGCGAGACGACCCGGAACGCGTATCCGTTGATCCGGTACCACGCGGCGGTGGCGCTGGCGGCGATCGAGGGGAGACCCATTCCCGCCGATCTGCACGCGGCGGCAT
>JANOJB010000372.1:0-29728 GCA_031407985.1 Pseudomonadota bacterium
CGGAGGCGGCGGCGCGGACGGAGGAGGTGGCGCGGGCGGCGCGACTGGGGCCGGCGGCGCGGCGGGCGCGACCAGCACGGGGGGCGGGGGTGGGTCCAGCGGAGCGAGCGGAGCCGGTGGTGCGGGCGGTGCGGGCGGTGCGGGCGGCGGCGCGGGGTCCACCGCGACCGCGACGGGCGGCAACACCGCGGCCTGATACCTGCCGCGGCGGTTCCGAGTTCCGTCGTTCGTCGACTGTGATAGCGGCACTGTCGACCATGCTAGACTGACACACCCGAGCGAAAACTTTCCCGGGAGGTGTCATGGTCCGGGTTTCGATCCTCACGTTGTTCACGGCCTTGGCCCTCGGTGGATGTGGATCCAGTTCAGGCGTGACGGGCGATGCGGGGGCGGTGTTCGTCAGCTGCGATACGGAAACCCGCGCGACGCCCTATCAGCCCGGCATGCAGGTCACGTCCGCTGCCACACCCCCGGTGTTCATGATCAAGTTGCTGGAAAGCAATCCCGGGCCGCCCGTCAAGGGAACGAACACCTGGGATATCGAGGTGGATGAAGCCGCGACCGGAACGCCCCTGGACGGTCTGGACATCAACGTCACGCCCTGGATGCCGGATCACGGGCACGGAACATCGATGCCGGTGGTGGTGACGCCGACCGGTTCGGGCGGCCGATACACGTTGGCGCCGGTCTTTCTGCGCATGTCGGGATTTTGGCAGGTCAAACTGACCATCGTCGGAACCATGGTGGGGGCCGGCGTCACCGACAACGCCACCCTTCCGATCTGCATCCCGTAGCTTCAGGGGTTGCAGCGTGCGTGGCTGACCGCGGGCGGCAGCACGAAGTACTGCGTGGACGTGCTCACGCACGACAGCTCCGGCAATCGGGCGCGGGTTTGGGTGTCGGTGGGGGCTTTCCCCTTCTGGGGTGTCCATTCGAGACTGGCCTGTGCCAACGAGAACTGAGGAACCCTGGCGCGAATTTCGTCAGTCAGATCTCCCGACGCGACCAGATCGCGCAAGACATCGTCGCCGATCGGTCTCATGAACACCTTCATCGTGATGCGGTCCGGCTTCTCCGGTAATGCGGTCGCCTGGGGATACCGGTAGGCCACGTGTGACTTGGTGAACGACGAGGGATCCAGGACTGTCGGTTTCACCATTCCTGGAATCTGATTGCTGGTGAACGACGCTGCTTCCCAGAACATGTGCACGGGCCTCCGCGCCTCGTCGAAGAAACAGTCGCGAATCAACCACAGATCCGGATCGTCGATGGTTTCCACCGATTGCCCCTCGGGCACCACGCCGCTTTGGTAGATGACCCGACCTTGCAACGTGGCGATGACCTCGACCCACAGACGGCGGTCGGCCGACGCTCCGCTTGCAACCGAGTGACCCGCGTTGATGTTCTCCAGGCTGACCTCGATCTTCAGAGAATCGGTCAGGCACAGCGTTCCGACCAATGTATCGTTGAGCAGGCTTTCCACCTGCTGCCTTTGCGCGTCGGCTTGCGGAAATGGGGTGAGCGCCACGTCCACACCGGGAAGCGCGTGGCTGCCCAGCGATCGAATCTTGTTTGCGGACTTGGTGGAAGCGGGGCCCTGGGACTGGGTCATGTGGCAACGTCCGCAGGTCAAGCCCAGTTTCAGATCAGAGAACACCGTCTCCTGCCATTCGGAATAGGTGCGCTCGATGGCGGTTCCGTGCTGGTTGACGATGTCGTGGCAGCTTCCACACGCGGCCGCGGATTCTGGCCGGGTCGGATCAAACAGCGGCGAATATGACGAACGGTGCGGGGTTCCGGCGACCGGATCGTTGAACGGGCCGAACAGACTGCCGTCCGTGGTCAGTTTCAGCGGGTTGTTGTGCGTGCCCTGGACCGCCACTGCCGAATGGCAGAAGTAACACGTGACGCCCTTCACGCTGGGTGACAGCGACGCCAGGTTCAAGCCGTCGGTGGTCAGTCCCTCGGCTACCGCGATCGGGGCGTGGCACTTGACGCAGAAATCGCCCAGCGCGCCACCAGTCTCGCGCTGACCACGTTGATTCATCGCCAGAAACACGGGATCTTCGGCCGCGTAGGCGTGCATGCTGCCGGACCAGGCTTTGAATTGTTGGGGGTGGCACGTCTCGCACGCCGCCGGGTCCATCAGTTCGGCTTTGGTCATCGTGGGTAGCTGATTGTCACCACAGGCAGAACCAACCAGACCCAGCGCGATCACGGCGATGCCCAGCGCCATGACAGGACCGATGTTCCCGAAGCGGGGGCACGGGCTGTCTGTCTTGGTGCCGTCCATGTCGTCATGATAGTAAGCGAATCGCACCACGCCCATGATTTGCCACCTCCAAACGATCGGCCTCGGCGCGGCGATGATCACCGCGGCCTGGATGGGTGGTGGCTGCGGCGGGGGGACTACCGCGCCGGCGATCTGCCCGAAGGACCCTCCCGTCGATTGTCCAGAACCAGCCCCGTCGTACGCCGCGAACGTGGCGCCCGTCATGCGGACCCGGTGCGCCAACTGTCACCAGCCGGGAGCTATTCAGGAGTTTGTACCCTTTCAAACCTACGAACAGGTGCAGGCGTGGCAGGTGGGTATCAAGGCCATGCTGGAGGCCTGCATGATGCCGCCGGCCGATCAGCCACAGCCTGCGGTCCAGGAATGGCGCGCGATCCTAGGGTGGATCGCCTGCGGCGCGATGAACGACTGAGCCGCGCCAGGTCCTGGTCTTGACCACCGAGACCAACACCATCGCGGATGTCATCAGGACAAACGCGATCGTCGCGGCATCGAGCGACAGCCGGTGATGCAGCCTGCGAAACAGCAGTCCGTAACAGAGTTCGACATGGATCCAGTAGACCAGCAAGGACGTGCGCCCGAGTTGCCGCATCACCGAAAACCGGAACCCGAAACGCCGGTTCACAGTTGTCACGACGAAGGCCAGCAGAGCCAGTGGTCCCATCAGGCCCAGTTGATAGAGGAACGTCCCCGGCCCCAACTGCTGCGCGAAATTCGATGGGTACCGGATGATGTCCGGATCGATACGGCGGACCAGAACAACGGCCGCCGTCAGTGCCGCGCCCGCGACACCGGTAATCAGGAAAGCGCGCGCCTGGCGGTCCGGACGGTAACCTTGGTGGACCCAGAAGTGACCCAGCAGCGCGCCAACCAGGGGCCAAGCGGCCCACGGAAACAAGGGAAACCAGTTCATCGAGCTTACGCCCCCGACGTATGAGGCAAGCGGCCAGGGTAGGAAATCAGGGAAGCGCGCCGGTCCGATGATCGGTCCCAAAGCCACGAAGAAGACCGTGGCCAGGACAAGTGGCACAACGCGACGGCGTCCGTTCCGCGGCGCCGCGATGGGGGCGGCCACGATCATGGAAGCACCGATGCAGTTCAGGATGTCCACCCGGAAAAGCTCGAACCACTTGGGGCCCATGCCGCCGAGCACGTATTCCTGAAGGCGAAACAGGTAGGCGAGACCCAGGATCTGCAAGCCGCGGCGGATTGTTCCGCGCACCATCGTCGCGTGGGCGACGTGCTTCGCGATCTGCGTTTCGAACCTGATCGCCATCGATACGCCCACCAACAGCAGGAACAGGCGGGACGGAATTCCGTGCACATGGTTCAGCCACCGGTACGCAACGGTTGCCGTGGCGGCTGGGCTGGCCCACGCATCGAACAGGTGGGTCTGAATCATCAGAACCACGGCCAGGCCGCGCAACCAATCGATCGCGTCGATACGATCCGGGCGTTGCGCCGGCGGCAGGGACTGGTTGTCCAACCCCGGCATTCCGTCTTGGGGCACGGGCGTTGTCAACACCGCCATCGAAGGCGGGCACCGTCAGTCCAGATACAGGGTCGCCAGCAGCCGAAGGGTCAGGGGATAGGCGGCGGTGAAATGAATATCCTCGCAGCCGAAGAAATTACCGTTGGCGGAGGTGCCGTCGGGTGCCGTGGCGGCCAGACGGGCGTTGGCGCCGCAGCCAAAACCGGCTGGAGTCGGGGCACCGACGGACGGCTCCGTGGGCAGCCTTGCCGTCGTCGAGAACTGCGCCGATCGGAAAGCGCGGTTGAGGATGTTTTCGGCATCGAGCGAGACGTCGAAGCGGCGGTGGCGGTAGCCAAGGTGCAGGTCCAGTTGGGTGAAGCCCGGCGCCACCAGCGCACCGTCGTCGGTCGCAGGGCGATCCGCGATACCGAAAAATCGAATTCCGGCGCGCCCCGCACCGGGGCCCCACGGTTGCCGGGCGGAAACGCCGCCCGACCAGGTTCGTTTTGGGGCCAGCGCCAAACCACCGCCGTTCGAGCTATCCCCGGCGAAGCGCGACTTCGTGCGCGACTTCGTGAACGTCAGATCCAGATCGGCCGCCAGCCAGCGGGTGAATTCGTACCGGGTCTCGAATTCGGCCCCGCGCCGTGTGGTCGGATCGCCGGCGGAGGTTGTTCCCTCGTCGCCAATCCAGACCGTCTCGCTGTCGAGATCCAGTTGCCACGCGACAGCGGCCAGATCCCAGCGACCGAACAGGCGCGCACGGGCTCCCAGTTCGGCTCCAATCGCACGTGTCAGCGGTGTCACGGCCTGCGGGGAGAACCTTCCGCGGACGTCGTTGGAATGAAACCCGTGGCCGTAGTTGCCGTAGAGATCCAGTTGAATCCGATCCGTGCCCAGCGGCGTGACAATGACGCTGGTCTTGGGACTGAACTGGTGCGCGCTGTCGACGCCGTTTCCGGGCGCGGTTAGATCAACCGGGACAAGGCGGTTGTCCACGGCGAAGGACAACAGATCGGCGCGACCGCCCAAATTGAGACGCAGCCAGCGAAGCGGGGTGATCTCTTCGTTCAGGTAGGCCCCGAAGGACGATTGATGAACGTCGTTGTCGCGTTGCGCGGCCAGGTGCTGCCTTTGTGCCGTGTGCCAAAGTTGTTGGTGAATATCATCGCTGCGCGCGTCTGCGCCGATGGTCGTGTCGAACCTGATGCCCCCCCGATCGCCAATCACGCGATAACTGACCCGGCCGCCGTGGAACGTCCGTCGGTCCACCTGTTCGATCTCGTCGCCGTTGACCGGGTCGTGAAGGAACAGCGTGAAGTTCGAAAACATGTTGAAACGGTAGGTTCCCGCGTAGGCCATCAGGCGCAGTTCACTTCGGTCGGTCGGCCTGGTACGTGCGTGGGCGAAGATCTGATGGCGTGCGGTGTTGCCGCCTTCGTCGGGATCCAGCGCGCCGAAACGCGTGATGATGCCCCGGGCGACCGCGCGCGCCGGAATCTGTCCCGACCCCCGCCAGTTTCCCGCGTAGCTCATCTGCCCGATGCTGATCGTGGTGTCGGGCGTGGGCGTGTACGTGACCTTGTTGAACAGCTTGTAGCGATCCCATCGCTCGGGGTTCTCGAAGGGACCGTTGGTCCGTCCCACCTCGGCGGCGAACGTCGCCCTTACACGCCCTGCCTCGTCGAACGGGGGACTGCCGATGACCAGGCCCCGATCTCCCATACGACCGTGGCCCGGCGATCCGGTCATGCCCGCGGCGACCGAGCTGTGTTCGAAGGCGTCGCGTGAGACCATGTTGACCGCGCCCGCGGTAGCGAAGTCGCCCTGGTGGACGAAGTAAGGCCCCTTGGTGATTTCCACCCGTTCAACCACCTCGGGAATGATGAAATTGGTGTCGGCGAATCCCTGTCCGTGCGCGTGCGAAACCATGTTGATGGGTACGCCGTCGATGGACAGCGCCAGATCGGTTCCGTGGTCGGCGTCGAAGCCACGCAGAAAATATTGGTTGGCCTTCCCGCCTCCCGAATGTTGAACCAACACCAACCCCGGCGTGACCCGCAGGATGTCCTGCACGCTACCGATGGGCCGCAGCGCAAAGTCGCGATCCCGAACCGACAGCGACGACGCCGCGCTGATGGGTTTCGACGCGACGACGGTGGTGGTGTGCGCGGGAGGGGTCACGCTTGTCGCGGGCGTCGCGGACGACGATGCCGGGTCGCTTGGAGTTCGGGTGGCGGTCGATGGCGCGGGTGACGTCGCAACTTCAGGAAGAATAGTTTCGCGCAGCACGAGTGGCGCGGGGACGGATGCGACGGTGTGAGTGGGGATTCGATTTGTCGTGCCGTGGTCGGGCGGCGGCCAGGCCCGGCCGAACGCAAGCGGTATCAAAAGGGCGGCGTGATTCATCGCGGCCCTTGGGTAGCACGGAGAGTGGTAGCACGAAAGTTAAAAAACGTGCACCGGTATCACGAACGGACAAAAACGTGCTACATCTTGCGGCCGTGCACGGGGACAGTTCGCCGCCAGCCGTCGGTACCGAAAGAGGCGGCGGTCAGCCGTGAGGCCGGCGCGTCCGTATCTTTCGCGCTGTGGACGGGGGACGCTCCGTTGCTCTCGCGCGCGTGGGGTGCGGGTGCGGGTGCGGGTGCGGGTGCGGGTGCGGGTGCGGGTGATCGTGCTCCAGGTCGACATCCGACACGATTTCGATCCCGCCCTGCTTCACCCCGCGCATGGCCAGGATTTTGTCGGCGACCGCCCGCATTTCGTCGGAACGTCCGCGAATCACGATTACCTCCAGGCAGTAGTCATGGCTCAGGTGCACATGCATCGACGAACGGACACCATCCCCCAGTTGGTGCTGGACCTCGGTCAGTTTTTCGGTGAGATCACGGACGTGGTGGTCATACACGATGGTCAGCGCGGCAACCGCGTCGACGCCGGACCGGACCTTGGCGCGAACCACTTCGGCGCGGGCCAGATCGCGAAACATCTCGGAGCGGGTACAGCCGCGGTTGGCGACCAGTTTGTCCAACTCGGCCAGCAAGGGGGCGTCGATCGCGACGCCAAAACGAACCAGGGGAGGGCGCATGGTGTGAAGATACGTCATCTTCCCCACGCGCGGTTGGGCTGGACATGACGGCGTCGCTTTGGTTCTTCGGCTTGCTGGTGGGGATGCGGCACGCGCTGGAACCCGACCATCTGGCCGCCGTATCGACGATGGTGGTCCGTCAGCGTCGCGCGGCCTCGGGCGCGGTGCTGGGAGGTCTATGGGGTATCGGGCATACGTTGTCGCTGCTGGTCGTGGCGACTTTGCTTGCTCTTGCGGGGGGCGCCATGCCGCCCCGTCTAGCGACGGTATTCGAATTGGTCGTCGCGTTCATGTTGATCTGGCTTGGTGTGCGGTCGATGAAATCGGGAGCGCGAAATCACGCCCACCTAAACGAACGCCCCGAAGACGGGGGCTGGGGATTCGCCCGTCGGTCGCTGCTGATTGGATCGATTCACGGGCTGGCGGGCAGCGGAGCTTTGACCGCGCTGGTGGCCAGCCGGCTGCCGTCGACGCCGGATCGCCTTTTTTATGTTGCGCTGTTCGGCCTCGGCTCGGTGATGGGCATGGCCGCTTTGTCTGGTGTGGCGGGGTGGCCCCTATCGCGCCTGGGGCGCAGCCCGAAGGTCGTTCGGGTTCTGACCACGGCGACCGGATTGGTGGCCTTTTGTCTGGGCGTCGTGTGGGGTGTGCCCCTGGTTCGCGAATTGCTGACGTAGTCGCGCGGCATTCCCCTAATTCGATTCCGCCCATACTGGGATTCGCACCGATGGGGACGCTTCCGGAAGCGCACGGGGCTCACGCCTCCGCTAGCCATTCCCAGGCGGGCCGTACGTCGACGGTCACCCCATCGATCGTCAACGAATCGCGCTGAGATATCGTGAGCAGCAAAAGGCGCCGCTTCTTGGCGAGCTTGCCCGGGAGGAGCCGCGCGCGCAGGAGACCCGCTATCTCGCGTTCCTGGTTGTAAGGCGTCAGCTCGGCGCACGCCTGAATCGCCTCCCGGTCCGTGACGAAATCGCACTCCCACAGATCCTTCTCCCCGGCGTGGAACACAGGCTCGCCGCGTTGACGGAGAGCAAGGAAGACCGCGTTCTCCAGGCGATGACCGAGATCGATCGTGGAATGGGGGGAGACGGCCCGTCGCAAGCCGTTGTCCACGGCATAGTACTTGTTCGGTGCCACCACGCGCTTCTTGAACGACGGGCTGTACCGGGGCAAAGCGAAGAGCAAATAGGCGTCCTGAAGGTACTGCGACAGGCGCGACGTCTGCGCAACGGTCGGTATCCCGAGCGCTTTCGTCAGTGACTGCAACGAGATCGCCTGACCGGTGTTGGCCATCAAGAACAGCACCAGGTTCATGATATGGCGGGTCTCGCGCACGCCGTGGCGAACCGCGATGTCACGCTGGACGATGTCCCGCAGGAGCTCTTGAAGCACCTGCGGATTGCGGTCCCGCAGGTATCCCGGGAAGCCACCGTGGTCCAGGTAATCGACGAACGATGCCGCCCCGGGACGTTCGCCCGAAGCCGTAAGGGTTTCGCCATAACTGAAAGGAAAGATCTCGTACGAAAGGTGCCGCCCGGTCAGCTTCGCCCCCAGATCCCCCCCGAGCAGCGAAGCATTCGACCCCGTGAGGCAGACGTTCCACCCGCGATCGAGCAGCGACCGCACAAGGCGCTGCCAGTCGGGAACCTCCTGGATTTCGTCGAGAAACAGAGCACCCCCGCGCGGTGTTCGTTCTTCCAGGACGGAGATGAAGGCGGGGAAGTCCGCCGGGCCGAATCCGAACAACCGGACATCTTCCAGGTTGCAGTAGGCCGAGGTCGCCGTCACCTGACGCATCATCTGGGCCTGCAGCACACTTTTGCCGGATCGGCGGACCCCCGTCAGAACCACGGCGTGAGCGGAACGCGAAGGAATCCGGACAGCGACGCTTCTGGGGATCTCGCCTTCCGGTGCCGGCGGATTCTGGTCATTTAGAATACCCAGTAGTGTATGTCGTAAAAACATACTAGTGTTATATCATATGATACACTTTGATCCGGATCGTGAACGCAACGATTCAGCACGCTATTCGAAGACTCGCTTGTCCGGTCGCCAGCGGAGGCGCGGTCCCTTGGCGGCTAGCCATTCCTTGAACCGCTTCCGTGCCGCAGTCCGCTCGTCAACGGTGCCGCTGGCCAATCCAAAATCTTCGCCGGTCATTGTTCGAATCAAGACATGGGCTCGCTGCTCCACCAGCGGGCTTGCCTCGCTATCCAGGATGATCGCCAGGGTCGCGAAGCCGGCGGGACTTCGCAGTCGCAGCAGGGACGCGGCGACTTCCAACCTAACGAATGGATCGGCCTGGTGTCGTGCCGTCGCCTCCAGCGCGGGGATGGCCACGGTGGCCGCGGCGCCGAACTCGGGCAGGGCTTCGACGATGTGTTCGGCCACGCGTTCCGATGTCGTTCGATCAAGCAGCTTAATCAGGGGCGCCAGCGCGTGAGGGTCTTTTAGCTTCCCCAGATGGTGCACGGCCTCGATCTGCGTGTTTTCGTCGGAACTTTCCAGCCCGGCGCTCAACGACGCGAATTCGCCGTCGTGGGCGTGTTCGGGATCCCCTTTTTGCGCCTTCAGGCTAAGGCCGAATAGGAGAAACACGCCGACGGCGCCGGCGACGACGGTAAGACACGTGCGCAGGCGCCGTTTGGACGCGCGAACGTAGTATGCAAGGGAGGCGAGCACCAGAACACCCGCGAAACAAGAGACCACGGAGGGACCGGTGGGCAGATCCCCGTAGTACGACACCAGCATGCCCGCCGCGCTGCACGCGGTTCCGACGATCCATGCGAAGACGATGCGTCGGCCGGTGCGTTCCTGGTAGAGGAAGGCAATTACGGCCGGAACGATCAAAAAGGAAAACACCAGCAGCACGCCGGCGACCGCGACCGAGCTGGTGATCACCAGACCAAAACTCGCGTAGAAAAGAAAGTCCCACCAACGCACGTGCCGTCCGCTGGCCCGTGCCGCGTCGGGGTCATGGGAGATCTCGAAGAACGGCTTTCGGAAGACAAAATGGAACACGCCCAGAACCGCATAAATTCCCGCGGTCTTGAGGACCGTCGGCCAGGTCACCAACAAGATGTTCCCGACCAGCATTTCCTTGATGTGCTCACCTTCGCCGGGTGATTTGGCCAGCAGCAAAAGCGCGACAGCCGAAGCCATCGCGTAAACAATCCCGACGAAAGCCTCTTGGGGGATCTTCTCGTTTCTCATGCGGGTAAACGCGAACACCGCCGCGCCGACGAAGGTGAACCCCAGCGAGAACAGGTAAACGACCAGTCCGTCGCCCGGAAGGCGGGGGTCGTAACCCAGTAGGACGGCGTAGGTGGAGCCCAACGCGGCGATCTGCGCCAGCGCCAGATCGACGAAGATGACCTTGCGGCTAAGAACGTGAATTCCCAGATAGCCGTGGATACCGGTCAACACCAGGCACATCGCCAGCGGCGGCAGCATCCACCGGAGCTCGGCAAGATGGGTCACGGTCCCACCCCCGCGACGGATGGCCGCAGCGCGATCAGCATTCCGTCGAGCGCGCGATCGATCAATGAAAAGTAGTCATCGATCCCCTTGTCGCCACGAACCTGGTTGGCTAGGACCGCGACGCGTGCGCCGCCATCGCGCGCGATCCGGCGGGGAAGCGCGGGGTCGTAGAAATTGTCCACCACAACGACCTTCACGAGATCGCGCTTCATCAGCGCCACCGTGTCGTTGACGTGCCGCGGGCCGGGGGCGATGCCTGGTTTTTCCTCGATGGTGCCAACCAACCGGAAGCCGAACGCCGCTGCGAAGTATCCCCACACCTTGTGAAACTCGATGACGTTCTGCCCGCGTAGCGGTTTGGCCCTGGCAAGCCAGCCACCCGCCAGATCAGTCAATTTCTTGCCGGCATAGTCGTTCGTCTCCAGGAAGTCGTGCAGCCGGCCACCCAGGGTCAACCTGGTTAACTTGGCGGAGCCGACCAGCCTCAGCATTTCCTTGCCGAAGAAAACTTCGTCGACGCGGCGCTGGAAGGTTCGCAACCGCGCGTCGAAGAAGGCGGCATCCTGCGGCGACAACGCTTTTAAGGCACCGGCGATGTTCTCTGCCATGAGCTTCGCGCGCATGGGGTCCAGCCAAAGATGGGGGTTTCCCTCGGGATGAACGTCGCCCTGGGCGCGCGTGATTTCCGACGGAACGTCCAGCTTCGGAATGCCGGTGGCCAGAGCGATCCTGCCCGCGGCGCCCCGGAAGATCCGTGAATTGCCCGAACCATTGGCCACGTCATCGGCCCACAACTCCAGCTGCATGCCGATCTGCAGAAGAACGTCGGCTTCGCGTACGCGTTTCATCAGCGACGGGGTGGGGGACACCGCGTGGGGATCCTGGTCGCCCGCGGACAAACTGAACGCCTGGACCCGATCGCCCCCGATCTCGCGGACCAGAGCCTCGATGGTGGTCAAGGTGCAGGCCACTTTTTTCGGGGGCTGGGCCTTGATCGTGGGTGCGCCACCGACGATGGTCGCGGCGACCAGGACAGCCAGACTGTGAAAAGAGATCCTGTTCATGGTGGAATCCGTCCTTCGCTGGTCTGTCATTTGTTGACCCAGAATGGTTCCGGTGGATGCGATCCGAATACGAACACCAGCTCGGCAAAGGCCGAGTTGCGTCCGTGTTCTTCGGCCAAATCGCTGAAGCGGTGCTCGTAGCCAAGGCGGAATCGCAGAAATTCGCTGGCGTACCAGGTGACGGTACCCGTGATGGCACGTCGCCGGGTGGCTGCGTTCATGATCGACGCCGTGTCGTCCCAGCGCGCGCCGAGGTAGGTCCTTCGACTCAGTTGAACCTGCGCCCATGCGAAGTACCCCAGCGGGGACGTGCGTCGCATCGTCCATGCATCGGGAATCCCGTCGCCGTTCGTGTCCATATCCTCCAGAAAAGCGCGTCGTGAATAGAACACCTGGCCGGCCAACACGAACGAACGGAACTCACCGCCCCGCAGCGGTTTCCACCGGTACAGGAAGTCCGCGCTGTATGTCAGGGCGTTCAGCGTGGCTTCGGGATTCGTTCTCCCGAAGTGAAAGATGAACGAGAGATCCACGTTGTGGGATTCCGCGAAGGGGCGGAACCAACGCAGATTGCCCACGAAGGCCGGGCGTCGGGCGGGGCCGTCGGCCAGAGCGACACCGCCGCCGGCCAATGCCTGTGCCGTCAGTTCGACCGCCGATTCCTCGTCGAACGGCGTTGGTATGAATGTCTGCGCCGACAGACCGTTGGCGATGAAGCCGTCTTCTCCGAAGAACTCCTCGGTGACAAGGGGCCGCGAAATCTGGGGCAGGTCGTGAAGGTGCAGGCGGTTGATCCGCCCCGTCTCGGTTCGAAAGCGGCCCAGTTTCAGCTTCAGGCCCAGCGGGGGTTCGTCCAGCAGCGGCAGAGGAAGGCGTTTGATGTTGACGTAGCCTTCCTCGATCTCCGCCTCGAACGCGCCGGAGGTCGCCGATGGAAACGCCACGATCAGCACCCCATCGGCGAACGGGTCCACGGCTGCCCGCAGATCCAACTCGACTTCACGCAGGTTGAACTGGTTGTCGATGCGGGTATCGCCGTCCATCACGGCGCGATCGTCGTAGCGGTAAAGGCCGTTGCCGATGACGGTCAACGTGGGATTGAAAACGTTCGCGGATGCGTTGCCGCTTGCCGGTACGGGAGGCAGAGAATCGAAGTGTTCATCGGGTGCCTGCAATCGCAACCGCTGCAACTCGTTCTCGAGGTCCGCGATCCGCTGCTCGGCGGGTTTTGGTTTGGCGACGTCGGGGAATGCCGCCCCCACGTCGGTCGTCGGCGGTTGCGGTTGGGCAGGGTCGGGCGGCTGGAGTGGTGGTGGTGGTGGCGCCTGTGGCGCTGGCGCGCCTACCAACCAGGCGGCCGTGAAAGCCGTGAAGATGATGGGAATCATGGTGACCTACGTTCGTGCGAAGAACTGGGAAGGATGGGTAACGTGATCTGCTGACCACGGTTTCAGCGCCACTTTGTCGGCGCGGTGAATCGCCCGCGCGCGACGGCAACCGGCGCGCGAAACGGGCGTAACGTGAGGGGTCTGATTCCCATGCGCGTGCGGACAACGCGCCACGCGCAACGGGAACGCCGATCAGCAAGGGCGATCGACAGCAGCCGAAGTCAGACCGTGGGGGGCGAGGTCTTGGGAGCGCTGGCCAGGACCGAGTGTCGTCCCGGTCGCGTGACCGCAACCTCGACGACTCGCAACGCGGTCGACGGTGGCGTGAATCGAAGAGCGGCCCGCACCCGCGGACCGTCGGCCCTTCCCTGGACCACGAAGGAGATGTCGCAGTGACCGTGCTCGTCCGCGGGAGTGGAATGTTCCTCGGACCGCAACGACGCCCCAGGTACGCTGGTGGTGTTGCCGTGATCGCCGTGATCGTTGTGATCGTGGGGGGCACTGGCGTGGGTGATCTGGCCGTGTTCCGCGCACGCAACGTGTTGAACCGAGGCTTCATGCCACGACGCAAAAAACGGCAGCGCCGCGGTCGCGACAATCAGCAACCCGACCGTCAATCTCAGCCTGATCAGGGGCATGAAAGTATTGCTATGCGCGTGCCGGGCCATGATTGCGTGCCGTCAAAGCGGTACGCGATCGGTCCCAGGGTGTCAAGGCTGGGGCCGCCCCGGTCGGCGCGGCGCTTTTGCGGTCGACCACAACATATGGGGTTGACGACGGCGATACCATACCATATGTTGCATCCCGTGCTGGTGCCTGGGACTTCGGTCCTGGGCTGAAAAAGGGAACCCGGTGGGAATCCGGGGCTGCCCCGCAGCGGTAAGCGAGAACAAACGCCACGACAAGCACTGGTCCTTTCGGGACCGGGAAGCGGTGGTCAGTAGGACGCCGGTGAAAGCCGGAGCGCTCGCAAGCCCGAAGACCTACCTGCATGCGGCGCCGGGAGAAATCCGGAGCCGGGTTCGACCTGGAAGCCTCGAGGGAAGGCGGGAAGGTCCGAGCGCTGCAAGCGCGGCAGAGGTACGTCACCCGTCGCTTGCACCCGTCCCGGTTTCCGACCCGCCAACCCGCGTTGTCTTCCAATCGCCCGCGGGGGCGAAGGTCGGTCGATGGACGCCTCTGGCGTTTTCGCGTCGGGCATTGCTCGGCGGTATCGACGGGCCCACTCCCTCGCGGAATTCCGTCAGACGCGGTTCGCGCCGCGACTGACAAAGCCCAGCGACCCCAGGAGGCGCCCATGTTCAGTGAAAAGATCAGTGAGACGGTCAGTGAAACGGTCAGTGAGACAAGCGGATCGGCGGAGCGGCGTCCTGTCCCGCGGCAGCGCGAGACGCGCCGTCTGGGAGACGCCAAGGAAGACGCCACGGAAGACGCCACGGAAGACAGCCAGGCGCCGACGACGATGCGGGTCCGAAAGCGAAATGGGTCGCCGGAACCGGTCGACGTCAACAAGATCGTGCGCGCCGTCGGCCGCTGTTGCGTAGGTCTGACCGACGTCGATGCGCTGCGAATCGCGACCAAGACCATCAGTGGCTTGTACGACGGGGCGACGACACGCGAACTGGATCAACTGTCGATCCAGACCGCAGCGTCCCTGATCGCCGAGGAGCCGCAGTACGCGAAACTGGCCGCGCGGTTGCTTGGCACGTACATCGACAAAGAGGTGCGCGGGCAAGAAATCCACGCCTTCTCGCAGTCGGCGGTCGCCCTTCATCGCTTGGGTCTGATGAACGATCGCCTGGCCGGGTTCGTCGTGGCGAATGCCCGCAAGCTCAACGACGCGATCGTTCCCGGGCGGGGCAACGAGTTCGAATACTTCGGCTTGCGGACGCTGTACGACCGGTACCTGCTGCGGCATCCCCAAACCAGACTGGTCGTGGAAGCGCCTCAGTATTTTTTCATGCGCACGGCGTGCGCCCTGTCGGAAACCGTTTCGGACGCGATCGAGCTGTACCGCATGTTCTCGCTGCTGGAGTACCTGCCGAGCTCCCCGACGCTTTTCAACGCGGGCACGCGACACGAACAACTTTCAAGCTGTTTCCTGCTGGATTCGCCGGCGGATCATCTGGAGGACATCTACCGGCGTTATACCGACATTGCCCTGTTGTCGAAGTTCTCCGGAGGGATCGGGCTGGCGTACCACCGGGTACGGTCGCGGGGATCGTTGATCGAAAGCACCAACGGGTTTTCGAACGGGATCGTGCCATGGCTGAAGACTCTGGATGCGTCCGTCGCCGCCGTGAATCAGGGCGGCAAGCGCAAGGGTGCGTGTTGCGTGTACCTGGAGCCCTGGCACGCGGACATCGAGGAATTCCTTGAGTTGCGGGACAACACGGGCGACGAGGCCAGCAGGACGCACAACCTGAATTTGGCCAACTGGATTCCCGACCTTTTCATGAGGCGCGTCGAAGCCGACGGAGCCTGGAGCCTTTTTAATCCACAGGTCACGCCCGCATTGCCGGATTTGTTCGGCGCGGCCTTCGACGAGGCCTACCAGCAGGCCGAACAGGCCGGCCTGGCGGCGAAGACGATCAAGGCGCGCGACCTGTACGCGCGCATGATGCGCACGCTGGCCCAGACCGGCAACGGGTGGATCACGTTCAAGGACAAATCCAATCGCGCCTGCAATCAAACGGCGCTGCCGGGACGCGTGGTGCACCTATCGAATCTGTGCACGGAGATCATAGAGGTGACATCGGGCGACGAAACCGCGGTCTGCAATCTGGGGTCAATCAATCTGGGTCGTCACATGGTGGCCGATGGTGAAGGGGGGGCGTCGTTCGATTTCGAAAAACTGGGCCGCACGGTTCGCGCCGCCGTTCGTCAGCTGGATCGCGTGATCGATCTCAACTACTACCCGATCAAGAAAGCGGAAACGTCGAACCTGCGCTGGCGCCCGGTGGGTCTGGGTCTGATGGGATTGCAGGACGTCTTTTTTCAGATGCGCCTTGCCTTCGATGCTCCCGAGGCCCGTGCCATTTCGCGGCGTATTTCCGAGGAGGTGTATTTCCACGCGCTGTCGGCATCGGTCGCTTTGGCCGAGGAGAAGGGGCGGCATCCGTCATTCGCCGAGACCCGTGCCGCGCGCGGCGAGCTGCAATTCGACGCATGGGGGGTGATCCCCGACGACAGGGATCGCTGGGAGCAGTTGCGCGTCCGCGTTCGCGAGCATGGTCTGCGAAATTCGTTGCTTATCGCCATCGCGCCCACGGCGACCATCGCGTCCATCGCGGGCTGCACCGAGTGTATCGAACCGCAGGTGGCCAATCTCTTCAAACGCGAAACCCTGTCGGGCGACTTCCTGCAGATCAATCGCTACCTGGTGGCCGAGTTGAAGGTGTTGGGGCTGTGGACCGAGGCCATGCGATCGCGCCTGAAAATGGCGGAGGGATCCGTCCAGCAGATCGAGGAGCTGCCCGCCGATTCGCGCGCGGTGTTTCGCACGGTCTGGGAGATTCCGATGCGGTCGCTGATTGACATGGCCGCCGAAAGAGGCGCCTTCATCGATCAAAGCCAGTCATTGAACCTGTTCGCCGAGAGTCCGAACATCGGACAATTGTCGTCCATGTATTTTCACGCCTGGAAGCAGGGCCTGAAAACCACGTACTACCTGCGGTCTCGGCCGGCCACGCGCATCGCCAAGGCAACCGCGGAGATGCCACCTCCACCATCGGCGCGGGCAGTGGATGAAGCGGCGGTGGCGTGTTCGCTGGAGAACCCCGAGACCTGCGAGGCCTGCCAATGAGCCTGGTTGCGCGCCCGGCCAGACTTCTGGATCCGGGGCTGTGCCTGACGCTGCGCCCGATGGCCTACCCGATCTTCTTCGAGATGTACCGGTCGGCCATCAAGAACACCTGGACCGTCGACGAGGTCGACTTTTCGACCGACGTCGGCGATTTGCAAGCGAAGATGACCGAGCCCGAACGCCACCTGGTGCGGCGGTTGATCGCGTTCTTCGCCACCGGTGATTCGATCGTGGCAAACAACCTGGTGTTGAATCTGTACAAACACATCAACGCGCCCGAGGCGCGCATGTATCTGTCACGCCAGTTGTACGAGGAAGCGCTGCACGTGCAGTTCTACCTCACCCTCCTCGATACCTATGTACCCGATGCCGAGGAGCGTTTTCGGGCGTTTGCCGCTGTCGAGAACATTCCGTCCATAAAGACCAAGGCGGCATTCTGCATGCGCTGGCTGGATTCGATTCAGCAGCTCGATCGCCTGGAGACCCGGGCGGATCGACGCCGGTTTCTTTTGAACGTGATCTGTTTCGCGGCGTGCATCGAAGGATTGTTTTTCTTCGGCGCGTTCGCCTACGTGTATTTCCTGCGGTCGCGCGGCTTGCTGCACGGTCTGGCGGCCGGCACAAACTGGGTGTTTCGGGATGAGAGCGCGCACATGGCTTTTGCATTCGAGGTCGTCGCCACCGTTCGGCGCGAGGAGCCTGAGCTGTTCGACGACGATCTGAATCGATCCGTCGCCGAAATGCTGGACGAAGCGGTCATGTGCGAGACCCAGTTCGCCGAAGATCTACTGGGAGGAGGTGTGGTGGGCTTGTCACCGGGCGACGTGAATCAGTATCTGAAGTTCTGCGCCGACCGCCGCCTGATCACGTTGGGATTGCCCAAGCTTTACGGCGCGCGGAATCCGTTTTCGTTCATGGATCTGCAGGACGTGCAGGAAATTACGAATTTCTTTGAGCGGCGCGTGTCCTCGTATCAGGTGGGCGTGACCGGGGACGTGGTCCTGGATGCGACGTTCTAGTGAACAAACGCAGGCGCGGCTGCCCGGCGTCGCCTGGGCAGCCGCAGCCGTCGTGAGTGGTCTTCTAAAGGTGCTCGGCGACGCCCGCGATCACGATCTTCCCGTTCGACTGAACCACGATGCCACGCGCCTCTTCGATGGTGCCGGCGACGCTGGCGTTCACCCTCGCGACGCCACCGGTTCCGAACGTGGTGTCCGGGGTTCCGTCGATGTTGAAGCGGGCGACCGTCATGCGGTTGTCGGTTCCCTCCGTCACGAAGCCCGCCGCGCACGGTTTGTTGTTGGCGTCGAACGTCACGCCCCAGAAGCGATCGTTGGTGGTCGTCGACAAGGGCACGACCCCGGCGAATTCGGTTCCCGTCGCGCCCACGGGCAGGACTAAGAGAGTCGAGTCGTCGTTGTTGCCAACGGTGGGGCCGGCATTGCGAAAACCAACGGCGGCCACGAACATGTTGTTGGGGGACAGCGCCGCGCCGAAGAACGCCTCGTCCGGGCGATCATCGAACTTGTAGGACTTGAAACCGGTCGTGTTGAAGGTCGTGTCCAGCGCGCCGTTCGGCGTGAGAAACATGACCATGGCGTCAATCGTGCTGGCCGTGGGTTTCATGCTGCCGACGATGACGATGCGATCGTCGGGCAGGATCACCAGGTTTCGCCCTCGATCGTCTTCGCCGACGATGTCCTTTTCGAACACGCCGCCGACGCCCCAGGTGGAATCGGGTCGGCCGGCGGCGGTGAAGCGGGACGCCACGACGTTCACGGTACCTGTCGAGGCCAATCGACCGTAGCCCGTGGTCACGTACGCGCCCGTTGACTGGCGCCCCACGCCGTAGGCTTCGGCCATGCCCCATGCAACCGTGGGATCGGTCGAAGCAAACGGGTTGTAACTGGCGACGCCCATCGCGCCGAACGTGGTGTCAAAGGTCCCGGGCACGGGTGCGGCCGCGCCGCCCGCACCGCCTACGTTGGTACCGCCCGCGCCGCCTGCGTTGGTACCGCCCGCGCCGCCTGCGTTGGTACCGCCCGCGGCGCCTGCGTTGGTACCGCCCGCGCCACCTGCGTTGGTGCCACCTGCGCCTCCCGAGCCGCCGCCGGCGGGGGCATCGCCGCCGTTCAGCCGTGCCAATACGATTCGGTTGGCCGTCTGCGAACCGACCCCGGTCGGCTGGCCGTAGTACCCCGACGATATGATCTTTCCGTCGGCTTGAACCAGTCCGTGGCGGGCGTTGTCGCCAAGGTTGGCGATGTTCAAGGTGTGCACGCCCATGGTTCCGAACGTGGTGTCCCGCGCGCCGTTGGGTGTCAGTCTGACGACGGCACGATCGGCGTCGACGCGGGTGCCATCACCCTTTTTGGATCCAAACAGGATGATGCGATTCTGCGCGTCGCGGGCGACACCCCACAGGGCATCGCGAACGGTCCCCAACCCCTGACCGAGATCGATGCGGGCGATCCCGCCGGTTCCGAAGGTTGTGTCGGGAGTCCCGTCGGCGTTGAATTGCGCCACGACCAAATCGGTGTCGGGAACAGCCGCTCCGGCCGATCCACCCGCGCCTCCGCCGCCACCGGCCGCACCACCGGTGCCGATTGCTGATCCACCCGCCGCACCAGCGGTACCGGCTACGGCGCCTCCCGTACCCGGGCTGCCCCCGGTTGCGGTTGATAAGCCCCCCGTACCGGTTCCGCTTCCACCGGTTCGGGAGCCTCCCGTGCCCACCGATGCATCCGGATTTTGGGCTTGGGAGTGGTCGTCGTCGCAGGCGGCCATCGTGATGGCGATTGCCGCCAAGGCCGTCCAGGGCCGAAATAGGGTCGTTGTCATGGACATGTGGAAATCCTTGTTTGTGGACCGTGTTGATATTGAGAATCAATTGCAGAACAGCTCACTACCTCTAGCGTCGCTCTCCTGTCAATGATTTTGATAATCATTGTCATTCTCGTTTAGGTTCGTTAGAGTCCGGGCCCATGGTCGAAGGACCCCGTTTCGCGTCACCGTTCTGGCCCGCGGCTTTGCTGACGCTGCTGGCGTTGCCTGCCGCATGTCGCACGGGCGGTTCAGGGAATTCAGGTGCCGATGCGGCTGGGTCAGGCGCGGGTGGCGGCGGCGCACCAGTGGAAGACGGTGGGGTTGTCTTCGCGCGTTCTGAGCTGTTGGCGGCGTTCGGGACTTGCGCGGCCTCGGGTGCGCGCGCCTTTCGCGCCAAGGCGGCGGCGCTTGATGTTGCCGTGACCGCGCTGGTCGCCACGCCCGATGAAGCGACGCGCGGCTCGGCGCGCGCGTCCTTCCGCGAGGCGATGGATACCTGGCAGGTGATGGAGATGATGCAGTTCGGTCCGACCGCGCCGGCTTCGGTATTGGGCGGGCGGGACTATCGCGACTACATCTACGCGTGGCCGCTTTTCGGTCGTTGCGCCGTCGAGGAAGAGCTGGTGGCCCGCACGTACGAGTCGCCCAACTTCGACACCGTGTTGCTGGTGAACCGGCGCGGACTGGCCGCGATTGAGTACCTGCTTTTCTACGAAGGCAGCGACACCGAGTGCCCGGCCACGTCGCCGGCACTGGCGGGCTGGATGGCCCTGACGCCCGCGCAGCGTGACGAGCGCAAGCGCGCCTATGCCGCCGCCGCGGCCCGAAGCGTTTTGGCGCGCGCGGTGGGCCTGGATGAAGCGTGGGATCCCGCGAAGGCGAACTTCGTGCAGACCATGCGATCAGCCGGTCCGGGCAACGCGGTCTACCCGACGGTTCAGGACGGCATCCAAAGTGTCGGCTTGGCGATCTTCTTTCTTGATCAGGTCGTCAAGGATCTAAAACTGACCCGGCCACTGAACGAGCTGTGCACGACGGCGGCCTGCCTGGAATCACGTTTCGCGGGACGATCGAAGGCGAACATCGCCGCCAATCTGGATGGGCTGCGCCGCATCATGGAAGGATGCGATGGCGTCCCCGCCGGACTGGGATTCGACGATCTTCTGGTCAACATCGGCGCGGGTGACGTGGCGGATTCCTTGCGCGCGGCGGCGGTCGGCGCCGAGGCCGCCCTGGACGCGATCGACGAGCCGGATTTGGACCAAGCGCTGGTGCAAGACCGTGATTCGGTTGTCGCGCTCCGCGACGCAATCTCGGTTGTCACAACGATCGTGAAGACCACCTTTTTTACGGTTTTGAACTTCGAACCCTCAATCATCCCGACCGACAATGATTGATACCCCACGGGCCAGGTCGCTTGGTCTTCGGATCGGCCTTCGCATTCGTCGTGGACGTGAATCCCGTCTGGGAGCCGCGCTCGCGGCGCCACGCGATATTGCCGCCATTGTGGCGTTCCGGATCGGGCTGGGCCTCATCACGCTGGTATCCGCGTTGCGTTTCCTTGGCTGCGGGTGGATCGACGAACTGTTCGTCCGGCCCACGTTCCACTTCACGTACTGGGGCTTCGGCTGGTTGCCGCTGCCTTCACCCGCCATTACGCACGGGTTGTTTGTGGTCATGGCGATCTTGGGCGGGTGCGTTGCGCTAGGGCTCTTCTACCGTCCGGCGGTGGCCTTGTTGTTTCTTGTGTTCACGTACCTGCAACTGCTCGACGTCGCCACCTACCTGAACCACTACTACCTGGTCAGTCTTCTTGTGGGTCTGCTGTTCTTTATTCCGGCGCACCGGACCGGGTCGTTGGACGCTTGGTTGCGTCCCTCGATTCGCGCCGCGACGTTGCCTGCCTGGTGTACGTATCTTCTTCAATTCCAGATCGCGGTTGTCTATGTGAACGCGGGGCTGGCCAAGGCGACCGCGGATTGGCTGCTGCATGCGCAACCCATGAGCATCTGGCTGTCGAGTCGAACCGGATTGCCCCTGGTAGGGCCGTACCTTGATGCTCCGGTGGTCGCGTTCGTCGCTGCTTGGGCCGGTTTTCTGTTCGACACGACGATCGTGGCGTTTCTGCTATGGCGCAAGACTCGGACGTTCGCTTACGGGGCGGTTCTTGCCTTCCACGTGGTGACCCACTTTCTCTTCCCGCCCATCGGCATGTTCCCGATCATCATGGTTGTGTCCGCGCTGGTGTTCTTTGATTCGTCCTGGCCGAGACGGTGGCTGGTCCTGGCAAGGAGCCTCGCGGCGCGGCGATCGGCGACGTCCAGCGCGGCGTTACGCCCCGGCGCGATCGGGCCGTCTTCGTCGCGCCTGATCGCTCCGGTCGCGGTGGTTGCCGCTTTGTTCATGGTGGTTCAGGTCCTGCTTCCGCTGCGAAGTCATTTCTACGGAGGGAACGTCCTGTGGCACGAGCAAGGGATGCGGTTTTCGTGGCGGGTGATGGCGCGCGCGAAGAACGGTGCCGTCACCTTCGTCGTCCGCGATCCGAAGAGCGGCCGGCAGTGGCAGGTCTCCCCGGCGACGTACCTGACGCGCGTGCAGGAACGCGAGATGGCGGTTCAGCCTGACCTGATCTTGCAGTTGGCGCATCACATCGCGCGTGAGTTCGCGGCGAACGGGCATCCTGGGGTCGAGGTGCGCGCCGACGCGCGCGCGTCATTGAATGGCCGCCGCGCCGAGATCCTCCTGGATCCGGCGATCGATCTCGCCCGGAAGTGGGAGGGTCTTGGTAACAAGGATTGGATCACCCAGGCGCCCGCCGCGGCGCCGCCCCGCCTTAGTCCGATAAGGCCCAGCCCCCGGAATTTGTGACGTGACGGGGGATTTCGGAAAGTCGCGGGCGCTGTATTTGGTGGCGATGTTGGCATCGCTGCTGACGTCACGTGCCGCCGTTGCCGCCGACGTCGACGGGGGAGCGCACGGCGAAGCGCCAGATGGATCGCGTGACCGATCGAGTGAGGGATCGTCCGCTGGGGCTGTCGGCCGGAGCGCTGCCGCCCGCGATGCTGGTGCACCGGGCGATGATGGTGTTGGCGGCGACACCATCATCGCGCTCGCCGACGCCGGCCCGCCCGCCACAATACCCCGATCGACGGATCAACGATCGGAGCCTCGTCCGGCCGGGGACGGCTCACCTGCGACTGCACCAGCGACTGTACTTGCGCCTCCACCTGCAGACGCGCCCCAGCGGGTTGAGGAGCTGACGGTGGTGGGGACACGTGAATCCCGTACGGCGGGTTCGGCCCACGTGCTTCGGCCGCGCGATCTGGAAAGGATGGACTACGACAATCCTGAAGCCGTCACCAAACAGGTTCCCGGTGTCTACGCGCGCGGCGAGGACGGGTTCGGGTTGCGCCCCAACATCGGCATCCGTGGCACGTCCCCCGATCGCAGCAAGAAGGTGACGCTGATGGAAGACGGAATTCTGTTCAGCCCCGCGCCTTATGCAGCGCCAGCCGCTTATTTTTTTCCGCTGATCACCCGCATGGAGTTGGTCCGGGTGATCAAGGGTCCGGGCGCCGTGAGCTTCGGCCCCCAGACCGTGGGGGGCGCGATCGATCTGGTGACCCGGGGCATTCCCGCCGACGAGATGGGAACCGTCGATTTGGCCACGGGTGCCTACGGGTACGGCAAGTTTCACGGGAGCTTTGGCGCCAGCACGGCGCGATCGGGGTACGTGCTGGAAGGGGTCCATCTACGCTCAACGGGCTTCAAGCAACTGGACGGAGGCGGCGACACCGGATTCGAGAAGAACGAATGGATGTGGAAAGGTCGCTACCTGCTGTCCACGGATCCGAATGCTTCGCAAAAGGTTGGCCTGAAGGTGGGCTACGGCGACGAGGACTCGCGCGAGAGTTATCTCGGCCTCACCGACGCCGATTTTCGCGCCAATCCCCTCCGCCGCTACCGCGCCAGCCGGCTTGATCGGATGCAATGGCACCGCACGCAGGCGGTCGCCACCTACCACGCGCGGTTTCGCCAGGCGTTCACCGTCGATGCGGCCGTCTATCGAAACGATTTTTCGCGCACGTGGCGCAAGGTGAATCGCATGGGAACGACCACGCCTGTGGCCCAGATTCTGGCTAATCCCGGCTCCGCGGCGAACGCGGTGGCCTACAGCGTGTTGACCGGTGCCGAGGATTGGTCAGGAGGTTCGGACACGATTTTCATCGGTCCGAATCGTCGGGAGTTCGTCTCCCAGGGGGCGCAGGTGGTGAGCGCGTGGCAAGGCGCGTCCGGACCCGTGACGCACAGACTGGAGGCAGGCGCCCGCTATCACTACGACCGCATCGATCGCCTGCACACGGAAAGTGGCTACCGGATGATCGCCGGTAGCTTGGTTCCCGAGGTGCTTCCCGACGGCTCCTCCCCCACCATCACAACCGCGCACGCGCGGGCCTGGGCCCACGCTGTCGCATTGCACCTGACCGATGCCGCGTCGTGGGGCGCCCTGACGCTGACACCAGGCCTGCGGGTAGAAATGATCCACACGAGGGTGCGCGACCGCGTGGCCGGTACGGACGTCGCCGGGGCACCGCAGCGGGTGGTGATTCCGGGCATCGGGGCCTACGTCACTCCGTTCGGGGCCTTGATCCCGTCGCTGGGGCTGCTGGCCGGCGTCTACCGGGGCTTCTCACCCGCGGCACCGGGACAACCCGCGACGGTCAAGCCGGAGACCAGCGTCAACTATGAGGCGGGTGTGCGATTTTCGCCGCCCCCTAGGGTGCGATTGGAGGCGATCGGATTTTTCAACGACTACCAGAACCTGACCGCCATCTGCGATTTCGCCAGTGGCTGCGGTACCGGCCAGATCGACACGCAGTCCGATGCGGGGCGGGCCCACATCTACGGCGCCGAGGTGTTCGCACGCGCCGAGCCGTCGATCTGGTCGGGCCTGACGACGCCGCTCGCGCTCGCCTACACGTACACGCGGACCAAGCTGCTCGACGCATTCACTTCGGAGAATCCGACGTTGCGGAATGTGCAGGTGGGAGACGAGTTGCCGTTCGTGCCCCGTCACCAGTTGGCGGCCACGGCGGCCGGCGAGACGTCCCGCGGTTCGCTGGCGCTCACTGGCACGTACGTCTCGCCCATGCGGGAGGTCGCAGGGCAGGGGGCTAGCCCGAACGAACCACGCACGGATCCGTCGTTCATGCTCGACGCGACGGCCCGCGTGTCGTTGGCGGGGACCGGACACGTCTACATCAGCGTTCGCAACCTGCTGGGCGCGGACGACATAGCGGCCCGGCTGCCGTTCGGCGCGCGGCCGGTCGCGCCGCGCTGGATTCAGGTGGGGACGAAATGGACCTTCTGATGCCGGCGACAACCTTGTCGGACCGCCAGCGTCGTCGTCCGTCGCCGGTTCACCTGCGCACGTTGCGGATTGCCGTGGGTGCGTCGTTGGCCGTGCATAGCGCGTTGGTGATTGCGGCTGTTCTCTTGCCCGCCACCGTTCCGGCCCAGGATCCCGCGCCGATGGTGATGGTGGACGTCGTCGCCGAGGTGACACCGCGCGAGATCGAGGCGCCTCCGGCTCCGGACGCCGAGACGCCGCCCGTCGTTGCAAGACGAATCACGCGGATTCCGATCGTGGCACCGGCGAAACCGCGTTCCGTCGATGTGTCGGCATCGCGAATCGCCGCAGCGGACATGCCCGATAGAACGGTCGCGCCCGCCGCGCCAGACCGAACCGCCGGGGATGGTCCGACGGTGCTGGTGGCGACAGCGTCGACTGGATTGACCGGCAGTACCAGGGGGACCACCACCGGATCGGGCCATGCCGAACCGCGCGGGCATGCGGCGTACCCCGACAACGCTCAGCGAAGCGCGCTGGTCGGCCGCTACCGCGACGTGCTGAGAAACCGGATTCGCGACGGGTTTCGCTATCCTGCCGAAGCGCGCGAACTGGAATTGGTCGGGCAGGTGGTCGTGCAGGTCACCGTCGACCGCGTTGGCCGCGTGCTGTTGGCACGCCTGCGGGGTTCTTGCCCGCATCCTATTTTGTGCGACGACGCCCTTCGCACCATCCGTGCCGCGGCGCCGTTTTCGCCTGTTCCCGCCGAACTTGGGCAGTCCGTGCAGATCGAGGTGCCCCTCAACTACGCGTTCGAGTAGGGCCGGGATCACCTCAGTGAACGACGACAGTGAACCACGACCAGCCAGAACCAAATGGAGTCAACTATGAAAAAGCCAGCCGCGCAGGGAGGGGTGAATCAGGTTGAGTGGTCCCCGGCGGAGGTCGGGGCGCGCCAGCGTTCCGATTCGCCGAAAGCATCCGACGAATCGTCTCACGGGAAACGGGATCGTGAGCGCGTATTCGACGAGTGGGATGAGATCACCCTTCCAGAGCCATTTGGTCCGGGTACGAACTGACTACAGACCCTCGACCAGAAGCGCCGCCCACGCCTCGAGAATCATCCGACGACGATCGCTTCGAAACGCACGGTGGTGATCTGGTATTCGCGTATCCCTTTGCCGGTTTTTACCGTGACGGTGTCGCCCTCGTCGCGTCCAATCATCGCGCGGGCCAGCGGCGCGGATATCGCGATGCGACCCACCTTCACGTCGGCCTCGTGGTCACCGACGATGCTGTACGTGATGTCGTCGCCGGTGTCGGTGTCGACCAGGCGCACCGTGGCACCGAACACCACGCGGCTTCCCGACAATTTGCCGGGATCGATGACATCGGCCTGGGCCAGGATGGATTCGATGTCGCGCGATCGTCCCTCGATGAACCCCTGGCGCTCCTTGGCAGCGTGGTATTCGGCGTTCTCTTTCAGATCGCCGTGTGCACGCGCTTCCTCGATGTCCTGGACGTTTTTTGGGCGTTCCACCTCGCGGAGTCGTTTCAGTTCGTCGCGTAGCGCCTGCTGCCCGCGCGGGGTCATGGGATAGGTGGCCATATCAGTTGTCGCCTTCGCGCTCCTGTTGATACTCCTGCAACGATCGAACGTCCATGCGTCCCGAACGCAGCTCGGCAATCGCGCCCACCGCCGCCTTCGCCGCGGATAGGGTCGTGTAGTAGGGAATGCCGCGAACCAGCGCCGTTCGTCGGAGGTCGAACGAGTCCTTGATGGCCTGGACGCCCGCGGTTGTGTTCATGACCAAGTGCACGTCGCCGTCCAGCATGCGATCCACGCAGTGGGGACGCCCCTCGCTCATCTTGTTGACACGCGTGACCGGTAAACCCGCTTTGGTCAAATGGGCATGGGTGCCGGCGGTGGCCAGAATTTCGAAGCCCATGTCGACCAGTGCCTTGGCGACGGGCACCGCGCCCGCTTTGTCGCTGTCCTGTAGCGACAGGAAAACCCGGCCCGACACAGGCAGGCGGGTGCCCGCCCCCAGTTGGCTCTTGCCGAATGCGGCGGCAAAAGTGCGATCGATCCCCATGACCTCGCCGGTCGAACGCATCTCGGGGCCCAGCAACGTGTCGACGCCGGCGAACTTCGCGAAGGGGAAAACCGCCTCCTTCACCGCCACGTGTTTCGGGGTTACTTCCTTGATGCCCATCTCCTTCAGCGTGCGCCCCATCGCGATCCGCGCCGCGACTTTTGCCAAGGGGACGCCGGTCACTTTTGATACGAAAGGCACCGTGCGTGACGCGCGCGGGTTTACCTCCAGGATGAAGATGCCGCGGCCGTCGCGTGGGACTGCGAACTGAACGTTCATCAGGCCGCGCACATTCAGTTCGCGCGCCAACGCCCGGGCCTGCGTTTTGATCGCTTCGACGACGTCCGGCGCCAGGGAATAGGGCGGCAAGCAGCACGCGGAATCACCCGAGTGGATGCCGGCCTCCTCGATGTGCTCCATGACGCCGCCGATCACCACGTCCGTTCCGTCGGCGACAACATCGACGTCGACCTCGATCGCGTCGGGCAAAAACTGGTCGATCAGAATCGGCGCATCGGCTTCGTCAGCCCGCGAGGACAGACTTTCGCGGCGGGACGCCTCCATCGCGGTCAGCACGAATTTGTCCAAGCCGGACGGCTCGTGAACGATCTCCATCGCCCGCCCGCCGAGCACGTAACTGGGGCGAACCATGACGGGGTAACCGATGCGGGCGGCAATCTGGCGCGCTTCCTCCAGACCGTGGGCGGTTCCCCACGCGGGTGCGCGCAGATCAAGCTTCTTCAGCAGATCGCCGAAACGCTTGCGATCCTCGGCGCGATCGATGGCGTCCGCGCTGGTGCCCAGCAGTTTGATGCCCGCGTTCTCCAGCGGCACGGCCAGGCGCAGCGGCGTCTGCCCGCCGAACTGGACGATCACGCCTTCGGGCTTCTCGACGTCCAGGATCTCCAGGACGTCCTCGCGGGTCAGCGGCTCGAAATACAGCCGATCCGAGGTGTCGTAGTCGGTCGACACGGTTTCGGGGTTGCAATTGACCATGATGGTTTCGTACCCGTCCTCGCGCAGCGCCTGGACCGCGTGGACGCAGCAATAATCGAATTCGATGCCCTGGCCGATGCGGTTGGGTCCGCCGCCCAGGATGACGACCTTCTTCTTCTGGGTCGGGCGCGCTTCGCTCTCGACAATGGGCGGCGCCCCGACGTGTTCCTCCGCGGCGATTTCGTACGTCGAATACATGTACGGCGTCTGCGCCTCGAATTCGGCTGCGCACGTGTCGACGCGTTTGAACACGGGACGGATGCCGTGTTTCAGGCGCGCCTGGCGGACCTGATCCTCGGAGACGCCCGCCAGTTTCATCAGGCGCCGGTCGGAAAAGCCCATCCGCTTGCGCCGTTCCAGTTTCACCGGATCGTTCAGGCCCGCCGCCCCGTCCAGCCGCGCCGCCTCATCCTCGTCGATGATCTCGCGCAGGTGACACAGGAACCACGGGTCAATTTTGGTCAGCGCGAACGCATCTTTGTTGGTCAGTCCCTGGCGCATCGCCTCGGCCAGTTGCCACAGCCGGTCGGGGCCGGGTCTGACGATGGCGCGTTTCAGATCTTCCAGCGGCGGCGGCCGATCGAAATCGCACAGACCCCAACGCCCGATCTCCATAGAGCGCAGGGCCTTGCCCAGCGATTCCTTGAACGTGCGACCGATCGCCATCACCTCGCCGACCGATTTCATCTGCGGGCCCAGCTCGGTGTCCGCGCCGGGGAATTTTTCGAACGCGAAGCGCGGCACCTTGGTGACGACGTAGTCGATCGTCGGCTCGAAACAGGCGGGCGTCTCGCGCGTGATGTCGTTCGGGACCTCGTCCAGGGTGTAGCCGACCGCCAGTTTCGTGGCGATCTTCGCGATCGGGAAACCGGTCGCCTTGGAAGCCAGGGCCGAGCTGCGCGACACGCGCGGATTCATCTCGATGACGATCATTTTTCCGTTCACGGGATTGACCGCGAACTGGATGTTCGAACCGCCGGTCTCGACGCCGATCTCGCGAATCACCGCCAGGGCGGCGTCGCGCATGATCTGGTACTCCTTGTCGGTCAAGGTCATGGCGGGCGCGATGGTGATCGAATCGCCGGTGTGAACGCCCATCGGGTCCAAGTTTTCGATCGAGCAGATGATCACCGCGTTGTCCTTGGTGTCCCGCATGACCTCGAGCTCGTATTCCTTCCACCCTATGATCGACATCTCGACCAGCACCTCGCCGCGCGGGCTTTGCGCCAGACCCCAGGCGACCTTCGCGTCGAATTCCTCGGCGTTCCACACGATCGCCGCGCCCGAACCGCCCATCGTGAACGACGGTCGCAGCAACACCGGATAACCCACGCCGTTGGCGACGGCCATTTCGGCCTGGATGGCGCGCGCCTCGGCCAGCGAATGCGCGTAGCCCGACATCGGGACCGAAAGGCCGATCTTCTCCATCGCCTTCTTGAACAGCTCGCGATCCTCCGCCTTTTCGATCGCCTCGACCTGGGCACCAATCAAGTGCACGCCGTATTTTTGCAACACACCCGCGCGGTTAAGTTCCAGGGCCAGGTTTAGCGCCGTTTGACCGCCCAGCGTCGGCAGCAACGCATCCGGTCGTTCGCGCTCGATGACCCGGGTCAGGACATCCAGCGTCAGCGGCTCGACGTACGTGCGGTCGGCAAGGTCGGGATCGGTCATGATCGTCGCGGGGTTCGAATTGACCAGCACGACGCGGAATCCCTCCTCCTTCAGCGCCTTGACGCCCTGGGTCCCGGAGTAGTCGAATTCGCAGGCTTGGCCGATGACGATCGGGCCCGACCCGATCAGCATCACTGTCTTGATGTCGGTTCTACGAGGCATGAACGAAGGTCGTCGTCCTTTCGCGG
>JANOJB010000339.1:0-6218 GCA_031407985.1 Pseudomonadota bacterium
TCTCGGTGACGGTGACCGACGATCAGGTGTCGAACAGCACCGTCACGCGGACATTTCTGGTGACGGTCAATGCAGTGAACGACCAGCCGGCACTGGACTCGATCGGCGATGTGACGATCGACGAGGACGCCGGGGCGCAGACCGTCAACCTCGCGGGGATCACCGCCGGTCCCGGGGAGAGTCAGAGCCTGACGGTGTCGGCAACCTCCAGCAACACGGCGCTTATCCCGGATCCGGCGGTGACGTACACCAGCCCGGGCGTGACCGGAAGCCTCGGCTTCACACCGGTTGCGAACGCGAGCGGCACAGCGACGATCACCGTGACGGTGAATGACGCACAGGCTTCGAACAATGCCTTCACGCGGACGTTCCTGGTGACGGTGAATGCAGTGAATGACCAGCCGGCGTTGGATGCGATAGGTGACGTGACGATCGACGAGGACGCCGGGGCGCAGTCCGTCAACCTCGCGGGCATCACCGCCGGCCCCGGGGAGAGCCAGGTGCTGACGGCGACCGCGACCTCTTCGAACACGGGATTGATCCCGAATCCGGTGGTGACGTACACCAGTCCGGGCGCAACGGGGAGCCTGTCGTTCACGCCGGTTGCGAACGCGAGCGGCACGGCGACGATCACGGTGACGGTGATGGATGATGCGCCGTCGAGCAACACCGTCACGCGGACGTTCCTGGTGACGGTGAACACTGTGAACGACCAACCGACGCTGGACGCCGTTGGTGACCTGACGATCTACGAAGACGCCGGGGTGCAGTCCGTCAACCTCGCGGGGATCACCGCCGGCGCCGGCGAGAGCCAGAGCCTGACGGTGACCGCGACCTCCAGCAACACAGCGCTGATCCCTGACCCGGCGGTGACCTACACCAGTCCGAACGCGACCGGGACCCTCAGCCTGACGCCGGTTGCGAACGCGAGCGGCACGGCGACGATCACCGTGACGGTGAATGACGCTCAGGCGTCGAACAACACCGTTACGCAGACGTTCCTGGTGACGGCGAATGCCATGAATGACCAACCGACGCTGGACGTAATTGGTGATGTGACGATCGATAAGGACGCCGGGGCGCAGACCGTTAACCTCGCGGGCATCACCGCCGGGCCCGGGGAGATCCAAGTGCTGATGGTGACGGCGAGTTCCAGCGATACGACGCTGGTGACGGACCCGACGGTGACCTACACCAGCCCGAACGCGACCGGTACCCTGAGCCTTACGCCGGTGGTGAACGCGAGCGGCACGGCAACGATCATGGTGACGGTGACGGATGATTCAGCGTCGAACAACACCATCACGCGGACGTTCCTGGTGACGGTGGATATAGTAAACGATCCGCCGACGCTGGACGCCGTTGGTGACGTGACGATCGACGAGGACGCCGGGGCGCAGACCGTCAACCTCGCGGGCATCACTGCCGGCCCCGGGGAGAGCCAGGTGCTGACGGTGACCGCGACCTCCTCGAACACGGTGCTGATTCCAAATCCGGTGGTGACGTACACCAGTCCGGGCGCAGCGGGGAGCCTGTCGTTCACGCCGGTGGCGAACGCGAGCGGCACGGCGACGATCATGGTGACGGTGACGGATGATGCGGCGTCGAACAACACCGTCACGCGGACGTTCCTGGTGACGGTGAACGCCGTGAACGAGGCGCCGACGGATATCGTCCTTGCCGGCAGCCCTGTGGTGGAGTTCCGGCCACCCGGTACCGCGGTCGGCACCCTTGCCTCAGCCGATCCCGATGCCGGAGCCACTTTCGTATACACGATGGTGGAGGGAGTCGGGAGCGCAGACAACAGTTCGTTCCGCATCGAGGGCAATACCTTGGTGACGGCTGCGATCTTCAACTTCAGGATGAAGAGCTTCCTGAGTATCCGGGTCCGCAGCACCGACCAGGGGCTCTTGTCGACGGAAAAAGCCTTCATTGTTTCCGTGATCGACCTGCCGGAGTTGAAGAACGACTTCGACGGCGACGGTCGTTCGGATATCGGGTGCTACAATCCGGACGGCGGGAACTGGTACGAGTTCCGGAGCGCGGACGGGTTCTGGCAGACCCAATTCGGCGCCGCCGGGACGAAACCGGTCACCGGCGACTTCGACGGCGACGGCAAGACCGACTTCGGCACGTACGCGCCGGACACCGGCACCTGGCAGCTGTCGATGAGCACGAACGGCCTGTGGCAGACGCAGTTCGGCTACGCCGGCACGATTCCGGTCGTCGGGGACTTCGACGGCGACGGGCGGGACGACATCGGCTGTTACTACCCGCCTGGCGGGAATTGGTACGTATTCAAGAGCACGGAAAGATTCTGGCAGACGACATTCGGGTATGCCGGGACGATTCCGGTCGTCGGGGATTTCGATGGCGACGGCCGGGACGACATCGGCTGCTACCACCCCGCCAGCGGCAGCTGGTATGTCTTCAAGAGTACGGACGGTTTCTGGCAGACGACGTTCGGCTACGCGGGGACGATTCCGGTGGTCGGGGATTTCGACGGCGACGGCAGGAGCGACATCGGCTGCTACTATCCGCCGGGCGGGAACTGGTACGTCTTCAAGAGCACGGAAGGCTTCTGGCAGACGCTCTTCGGCTACGCGGGCACCGAGCCGGTGGTGGGCGATTTCGACGGTGACGGCAGAAGCGATCTCGGCTGCTACTACCCGCCGGCGGGTAACTGGTACGTCTTCAAGAGCACGGAAGGCTTCTGGCAGACGCAGTTCGGGTACGAAGGGACGATTCCGCTCGGCGGCACGCTGCGCTGACGATCTTCCCACAACGCGCGAGGAGGGACAGGCACATGAAACGGAGTTCAAGGCCGCTTCTCGGGATGGCGCTTGCCATGCTGCTGCCGGCAATGAGTGCGATGGCCGCAACGCCCTTCGCCGCCCCTGAGACCATCGGTCCCACGCTCACGTGGAGCGCCTTTCTCGGTGGGGGGGGCGAGGACAGCGCCAGTGACATCGCGTTCGATGGGAGCGGCAATGTTTATGTCACGGGAAGGGGTTTCTTCACGTGGGGCACTCCGCTCCGTCCACCGGCGGGCGGGTACGATGTCTTTGTTGCCAAGCTCGATGCCAACGGCGTCCTGCTGTGGAACACGTTTCTCGGTGGGGCTTCCGACGATTCTGCCTTCGGCATCACGGTCGATGTGAGCGGTCGCGTCTACGTCGCAGGACGCAGCGCCGCCACGTGGGGCGCTCCGCTGCTGCAATGGGCGGCGCCTTCCTTTTCCAGCGATGCCTTCGTTGCCAAGCTTGATAGCAACGGCGCCCTGATGTGGAATGCCTTCTTCCGGGAGTCGGGAGGCAAAGACGGCTACTCCTTCAAGGGTGGCGGTATCACGGTCGACGCTGTCGGCAGCGTTTACGTGGCAGGATCAGGCAATGTCTCTTGGGGAGTCCCCGTCCGCTCGTGGTCTGGAACGCCAGCCACTCCCAATGATGCCCTGGTGGTTAAGCTGGATACCAACGGTACGCTGCTCTGGCACACCTTCCTCGGGGGGGCAGGCGACGACTTTGGCGAACGCATCGCGCTCGATGCGGCCGGCAACGCGTATGTCACGGGCCGGAGTTGGGGCGGTTGGGGCGAGCCGATCCTCCCCTGGGAGGGATTGGACGATGCCTTCGCGGTCAAGCTCGGCCCCGACGGCGCGCTGTTGTGGAATACGTTCCTTGGGGGAACTGCGGACGATTTTGGCTGCGGAATCACGGTCGATGGGAGCGCCAACGTCTATGTCACGGGGTATGGTGTTGGCACGTGGGGTGACCCGATCCGCCCGTGGGCGGGAGCGCAGTCTTCGAGCGATGCGTTCGTGGTCAAGCTCGACGCCGACGGCCTTCTGCTCTGGAACACCTTCCTCGGGGGAAACGCCTGGGATGTCGGCTGGGATATCGCGACTGACCCGATCGGTAACATCTATGTGACTGGACTGGCCTACGCTGCCACCTGGGGCGTCCCCATCCACCCGTGGCCGGGAAATGAGGGGGCCACCAGCGATGCCTTCATGGCAAAGCTCGACAGCGCAGGTGCGCTAAAGTGGAACTTCTTCTACGAAGGTGCTGCCAACAACTCTGGGGGGGCAGTGTACGAAATTGCCATTGGCGGCATCGCGGTCGATGCGAGCGGCACCGTCTTCTTCGCCGGGTCAAGGCGCGACAGCGGGTTGGGCCCCCCTTCGTCGAGAGATATCGATGTTTTCGCGGCCAAACTCAGCAATAGCCCGCCGACGGCTTCCATCCGTTATCAGAGCACCCCGGTCGATACCGCCAAACTGATCACGTTGTCTGCGACAGACCCCGACGGTGACCCGATAACCTTCGGCGTGGCCACTTTCCCGACGTATGGGGTGCTCAGTGGCACGGCTCCCAACTTGACGTATCTTCCGGCGCCGGGGTTCCGTGGCTCCGACAGCTTTACCTTCACGGCAAGCGATGGACTTGGCCATACTGTTGTGGCAACGGTGACGATCAGCGTGCACAACGTGACGGTGACGAACGACTTCGATGGCGATCGCCGCTCCGACATCGGCGCCTACTTTCCGCCTGGTGGCAACTGGTACGGGTTCAACAGCGGGAATGGCTTCTGGCAGACGCAGTTCGGCTACGCGGGGACGATCCCGGTCACTGGGGATTTCGACGGCGATGGCAGGAGCGACTTCGGCGTGTACTTCCCCGACACCGGCAGCTGGAGCATCTTCAGGAGCACGGAGGGTCTCTGGCAAACGCAGTTCGGTTTCGCCGGGACGATTCCGGTCGTCGGGGATTTCGACAGCGACGGCCGGGACGACATCGGCAGCTACTACCCGCCGGGCGGCAATTGGTACGTCTTCAAGAGCACGGAGGGGTTCTTCGAAACCCAGTTCGGCTTTGCCGGCACGATACCGGTTGTCGGTGATTACGACGGCGACGGCCGGGATGACATCGGCTGTTACTACCCGCCGGGCGGCAACTGGTTTGTCTTCAAGAGTTCGGATGGTTTCTCGCAGTCGCAGTTCGGCTACGCCGGGACGATCCCGGTGGTCGGGGACTTCGACGGTGACGGCAGGAGCGACATCGGGGTGTATGACCCGCCGGCCGGCGCCTGGTATATCTTCAAGAGCACGGACGGCTTTTGGCAGACGGCATTCGGCTACGCCGGCACCGAACCGGTGGTCGGCGATTTCGACGGCGACGGCAGGAGCGACCTTGGCGCCTACTACCCGCCGGGGGGCAACTGGTACGTCTTCAGGAGCACGGCAGGCTTCTGGGAGACGCAGTTCGGGTACGAAGGGACGATCCCGCTCGGCGGCACGCTGCGTTAGCGCGCGGGCCTCTTGGCCGGGGCGATTCTCATTATCGAGGAGGTGCATGCGCATGAATTGGAATTCGAAGCCACTGCTCGTGATGGCACTGGGCCCGTTGCTCCTGGCGATGAATGCCATGGCCGCCCTCCCGCCCACAGCTCTTGAGACCGTGCCCCTGCAATTCACCTCCGGCGGGCACATCGTGGGCTTCAGCGCCAACGAACTGGTCGTTGCCTCCGGCAGCCATGCCCTGCGTGTCGAGTTCGTCGGCGCACAGGGCGTCGATCCGATCGCCGCGGGTCAGGCCGTGACCGACGGCAAGGCCGCCCCGCTGACTCGCGTCACCTACCCCGGCAACTGGCAGGGGATCACGCTTGCCTACGACGCGCCAGGAGGGATCCTGCGCAGCACCTACACCGTTGGTCCCGGCGCCGACCCGGATCGGATCAGATTGCGGTACAACGCCCCCGTTGCCGTCCAGCCGAGCGGCGAGCTGAAAATCGCCTTCGCCACCGGCGAGATGCGCGAGAGCGCCCCGGTCGCCTGGCAGGATATCTCCGGCCGCCGGGTTCCGGTGTCGGTGATGTTTCGTGCAGAATCCGACAGGGAAGTGGGCTTCGCTCTCGGCCCCTACAATGAGGCCCGCCCGCTGATCATCGACCCCACGCTCACGTGGAACACCTTCCTCGGGGGGCCTGGCGGCGAGGATTATGGCACCGGCATTGCGCTGGATGCGAGCGGTAACGCCTATGTCACCGGATGGAGCCAGAGCGCGTGGGGTACCCCGATCCGCCCGTGGGCAGGGCTGGCCGATGCCTTCGTGGCCAAGCTCGACAGCAATGGCGCCCTGCTCTGGCACACCTTCCTCGGGGGTACAGCATCGGCCGCGATATCGGCTACGGCATCGCGGCCGATGCTGTTGGAAACG
>JANOJB010000037.1:0-6119 GCA_031407985.1 Pseudomonadota bacterium
CGACAACGCCACCGGTGCCGCCTACCCGTCCGCCCGTGCCGCCGATGGTTCCGCCGCTTCCACTGCTGCCGCCCGAGCTCCCGGGGGCTCCACCACTGCCACCGCGGCCAGCCATGCCGCTGCCGCCGCCGCCACGACCACCCGTGCCCGTGGCGCCGCCTGTGCCTCCGCTCATCCCGCCCGTGCCCGTGCCACCGCCCATGCAGCCCGAGCTACGCCCGGTTCCCAATGTCGTAAATCCCGCCTGATCCGCCAACTGGGCGAAGTTCCAGAAGCTCGGCCTCCAGGTAGCCGCATTGTGTGCCCCTCCCTGGATAATGAACTCTTTGATGATGTTTGTGAGGCCGGCGCTTTGAGCCCAACCCCTCACCATATTGTTGTTCATACAACCATAGGAATTCACTTCCCCCGATCCGCAGGTGAAGAATATCAGCTTCAAATTTGCCTTGGCGAGCGCCCCGCCATTCGGAAACAGTTGGCTTTGTCCCTGGATGCCGGGCGCCGAGGAAGAAGGCATCAGATAGTGAAATTTGTCCGCATTCGGAAGCCCAATGTTGATCGTCAGCATGCCCCCCATTGAAAGGCCGCCGAGGGCCCGGTTGGCGGGGTCGGTGGCCACGCAATAGGTGGCCTCAACATAGGAGATCAGGTTGTTGATCAGAATGGGCCCGAAGGCGTAGTTGTTGTAGTCATTCCTTGTGAAGACGAGGATGAACGGGTCGACCGCCCCCTGCGCGATGAGATTGTCCAGCTGGATGTGAGCGTAAAGATCATTGTCATGCCAGCTTCTCTCGCTCCCGCCCAAGCCATGCATCAGGTACATGGTGGGGTATGCCCTGCTGTTTGAATAACCAGGCGGTGTATAGACCCTGGCGACGTAGTTGGTTCCGTAGGTGATGTTGTCGACGGTTCCCTTCGGATTCGCGGCCACGGCATTGAAGTACCCCGATGGGGGCGTGCTCGGAAGCGTTTGTGCGGCCGCGTATGACGGCAGGACTAGAAGTCCCATAACAATGAGTGACCATCTAAGCGCGAGCATGGGGCCTCCTTCAGCGAATGCCCTGCGGCGGTCGGTCGACCCCCGCAGACGCAAACAGGCAGATTGGTGTTCCGTGGTGAGTTCCAACGTTCCACCTACTGAGGGTGAACCTGAGGTTCGATCGGGTCTCCGCACGATGCGCACGATGCGCACGATGCGCACGATGCGCACGATGCGATAGACCCGAAAGCGGGTCGACCGCCCCCTTCCAGGAAGGTGAAGGTTTGGCTGGCGCCCGCGCTGCGCCCTTCTGTATCTTGCCCTGCGCGAAAGGGTTCTCGAAACACGATGAAACATTCGATCCTTATTCCGATCTTCGCAGCACTTGCCATGCCCTCCGCTCCTCGTTCCGCCTCAGCAAACGAGCGCGTCGTCTCCGCCGATCTTGGCCGGGTCAAGGGCCCGCTGAACACGATGTTCAAGACGTGCGTCGGTGCTGGCCGTGCCAACGAAGGGCTCCGCGCCGACTGGCAGCGCCAGCTCAGCTACGTGCACAAGGAATGCGGTTTCACGTACGTGCGCATGCACGGCCTGCTCGGCGACGACATGGGGGTCTATCGCGAGGACAAGCAAGGACGTCCTGAGTACAACTGGCAGTACATCGACGAGGTCTATGACTTCCTCGTGCGCATCGGCATGAAGCCTTTCGTCGAGCTGGGCTTTATGCCTGGTGCTCTCGCCAGCGCCGGCAAGACCATCTTCTGGTGGAAGGGCAACGTCACCAAGCCCAAGGATTCGAAGAAGTGGCAGGATCTCATTCGCGCGCTCGTGACTCACTTCCGGGAGCGTTACGGCCAGGACGAGGTCCGGACCTGGTACTTCGAAGTCTGGAACGAGCCCAATCTGGGCGATTTTTTCGCCGGCACGCAGCGGGAGTATTTCGACCTGTACGCCGCGACCGCGCACGCCATCAAGAGCGTCTCGCCAGCCTATCGCGTCGGCGGACCGGCCACCGCGGGCTGCGCCTGGATACCCGAATTCATCGACTACTGCGCCGGCCGCCACGTGCCGCTGGACTTCGTGAGCACCCACGACTACGCGGTGGACGTCGGGCACCTCGACGAAGCCGGCAACGCGGGAACCATGCTCTCGCGCAATCGCCGCAGCATCTACGGGAACGTGCGGCGCATTCGCGAGCAGGTCGCCTCATCGGCTTTGCCGAAGCTCGAATTTCACCTGACCGAGTGGAGCGCATCGTACACACCAGCCGATCCCATCCACGACAGCTATCACAGCGCCTCGTTCATCCTGGACAAGGTGAAGAACGCCGGCGCCGCCGCGAACTCGATGTGCTACTGGGTGTTCACCGACATCTTCGAGGAGGCGGGGCCGCGCTCCACTCCGTTTCATGGCGGTTTCGGCCTGCTGAACTACCAGGACATCCGTAAGCCCGCATTCTTCGCCTACCAGTTCTTGAATCGGCTCGGGCCCAAAGAGATCGAGTCCACCGATCCGGCTTCGTACGTCACGACCGATGCGGCGGGAAACGTCCAGGTTCTCTTCTGGGATTTTTCCATCACCCACACCGGGAAAGAGAACAACCAGGTGTTCTACAAACGCGATCTTCCCGCCGCGCCCAGGGGCAAAGCGAAAATCCATTTGAGCGGCCTTCCGCCCGGTGACTATACGCAGACGCTCTACCAGATCGGCTACCGCGCCAACGACGCCTACGCTGTCTACAAGGACCTCGGCTCTCCGGCCCAGCTCACCGGCGCCGACGTGCAGCGGATCAACGCCGCGAGCGACGGCAAACCCGTCGCGCGAACACCCGTCCTGATTGGCCCCAACGGCACTTTCGAGCGCGAGGTCGCGGTGCGCGAAAACGACGTCTTTCTCCTGACGCTCGAGAAGGGGAAGCCAAAGCGCTACTGAACTGAAGGTATCTCGGACCTCGCCGGGGCGGTGCCGTAGAAAATGCCGCGGCCGCCGGTGCCGACGTAGACGCGGCCTTCCACGCGCGGATCCCCGGCGATGTGAGTCGCGCCGGCAAACTGGTGATCGTCGTCGTTGATGCGGGCGAAGGTCGTGCCCTGGTCGTCGGAACGAAAGACCGCCTTTTTGCCGTCGATCTTACCGTCGATCTTGCCGAGCACGAAGATGGTCGGGTACGTCGCGACGCCGATCGGTTTGCCGAACCCGATCGCGTACGCTTCGATGCTGGGAACCTGGACAAAGGTGGTTGCCGCGTCTGTCGACCGGTGCAGGCCGTTGCCGGTGGTGATCCAGAGGTGACCCTCATGACCCGGGACGCTGGCGATGGAGGACGTCGCGAGCTCCCAAACCGCCTTCGTCGGCAGCGTTGTCGACGTCTGCGTGAAAGATACGGCGCGGTCGGTGCTGCGATAGGCGAGTCCGTTGATTACGTCGAGCACGTACACCTTGTCTGGGTTCACGCGATCGGCGACCGGTTGCATGTCGATGTTCGCCCAGTCGGGGATCTCGGCGCCGGCGGGCAATCCCTTGGCCGGCGTCCATTTCGCGCCCCGATCGGCCGACATGACGGCTTGGGCGCCGCGTAGGCTCCACAGAATGTGGCTTCCGTCCGCGGTGACGACGACTCTCCCGCCCAGCTTGGCGGCAGCGGGCTCGGTCGGAAAGCCCCTCCACGTGGTGCCACCGTCGGTCGAATACGCTCCGTGCGCGCCCGGGTTCCAGTGCCAGACCGTACCGACGCGGACCACGAACGCCGGGTTGTTTTGCGCGAAATCGAGGCCGGTCGTTCCGTTGCATGCGGGGGTGAGGTAGGCCCCGTGCGTTGGCGAGACGTCGAGATCGTCGTGGCGAAAGCCGCAGATGTCGCCCACGCCGCTCAGGAGCGGTGGCCCCGCGGGGGGACTCACCAGGGCGGCGACGGCAGTTTCCTCGAGACCGTGGTTCAGGAACTTCCACGTGGTCGGTTGGTTCTTGTCGGCCTGGGTCAGGTTCTCGGTCGCGAAGATGCCGGCACCCGTGATGAACATCGCGCGCTCCGAGCGCTTCGGGTCGATCTCGATGTCGCCCATCCAGTGCGGCGCTTTCACATCTGCCTTGCCGAACGTGAGGTACGCAGCCCCGTTCGCGTCGAAGCGCGCCGCGGACGCGACCTTGGTCCACGTGCGCCCACCGTTTGTGGTCCGGAAGATCTCGTCACCTTTTGCCCAGCGATCGATCGTGGATACGACCAGTGTGCCTGGCTTCTGCCGATCGATCCCCAGGCCGCCATAGCCGAACTTGTCATCGCCATTCGCCGTCGGGGCAAGCGGCGTGATGTTGGTCCAGATACCCTTCGCGATGTCGAGCTTGTGGACCGCGCCGTCCGTGACGTCGTTGGGACCGGGATGGTTGCCGTACGAAACATAGAGAACACGTTTCGCATCGATGACGCCGTGGTTCGGCAACAGCCCGGTCGGCTGCTTCGGAACCGGCTTCCAGGTCACCCCACCGTCCTTACTCTCGTAGAGGCTGGGGTCAGTCTGACTCACGCCGGCGTAAATGTGGGGCGTCGGCCGTCCTGTCTTTTCGCTGGTATTGCCGCTGGTCTTGCCGCTGGCTGCATCCGGCAGGACGAACGTGATGCCGTTGCCGAACGTGTCCGTGATCTTGGGAAATCCGGCGACCGCGTTCCACGTCTGGCCCGCGTCGGTGCTGGTGTAAAGACCGGCCTTGCGCGAGCCAAAGAAGAGGACGTCCGGTTGATTCGGATCGACGACCAGGCGCTCGCCGTTCGAGCGACCGTTCTCGTTCCCACCGAACTTGAAAGGGACCGTCACAACCTGCCAAGTCTTGCCTCGGTCGCTTGACCGCAAGAACGCTCCTGTCGGCGCCCAGTCCGCCGTGTACATGCCGCAAGCCAGATACACCTTGTTCGGATCCGCTGGGTCCAGCGCGATGCTCTCGACGCCCCAATAAGGCAGTTCGTCTCGCCCGAACATGTCCAAGAGGGGGATCCACCCCTTGTCGTCCTTGGAATACCGATAAGCACCCCCGATATCGGTGCGGGCATAAACGAGATCCGGCTCGGTCGGATGGAAGACAATCCCGGTGACGAACCCGCCGCCCAGGATCTGCACGTTCTTCCACGAGTAGGGAACGGCGGCGATCTGTCGAGCCGGCGGCGGCTCGGGCGTCCGAGTTGCTGACGGGGTTGTCGGCTCACGCGCTGCTGGTGCTAACGGCGTGGGTTCGACGGCAGCTGGCCGCGGCGGAGCGGCGCAACCAATTGCGGCGGCCGTCAGCGCGAAGGTTGCGGTGAACGCGAAACGGAAATCTGTTGTCTGCCTGGGCATGTGTGACCCCACTATATGGGGCGGACCGAAGCCCGTCGGGGTCTCTAAGATTTGGCCCCGTCACGTTTCCGCGTCGCGCGAAAATGGATTGCCGTCGCCTGCTGAGACCCGGATGGACCCGTGGCGTCCCCTTCACCAGCATCGAGACTCTCGTCATCGGCGAGGCCATCGTTCGGGCAAGAGCCATGGACGAACGAACGCTGGGCTCGGTCCCTCGATGGTGGGTCTTTACGCTTTGTCTCGGCGCGTGTGCTCATCAAGGCCCGCGTCGGGACATCGCCGCAACCGCCGCCCCGGCCGTCCGATAGTCGTGCGTGATAACATGCCGATCGTCATGCGGGCGTCGGGAAAAGCTTCGCGGGGCTTCGACCCCACCGTCTATCCCGTAGAGGAAGACGTGGGCGAGGACCTTCTGCAACGGTGGATTGTGGAGCTTCTGCGGCCGCTCATCGACCGCTGGTTTCGGCGGCGTGGCGTGCGGGCACTAGTGGGGGCGGATCAATTCATCTACTACCAACAGCACACGCCAACCTTGCGCGTATCCCCGGATGTCTACGTCTTGCCCGGCGTGCCCCCGGACACGCGCGTTCCTTCCTGGAAGACGTGGGAGAGGGGCATCGTGCCCAGTTTCGCCTTGGAGATCGTGTCCAAGGACTGGGAAAGGGATTACATCGAGGCGCCGGAGCGATACGCGGTGATCGGCGTTTCTGAATTGGTGGTTTTCGATCCCGCGCCCGGGCGCCATCCCGACGGCGTGGTGTGGCAGGTCTTTCGGCGTGTGCGGGGGCGACCGCTCCGCCGCGTCGAGGTCAGCC
>JANOJB010000064.1:0-9826 GCA_031407985.1 Pseudomonadota bacterium
CATCGCAGAAATCGTGCCAGCCTCCGGATTCCATGGGCGGGTGTCCCAAGTCCGCGAGAGACGCGGACCGGCACGCGCGCACAGGATGGGAACGGCGACCAAACCGCGAAAAAAATGGTGGCTACCCTCGAAAAACTGAGGCTGCGGTCGGCGTTCCGGTGGTTCAGCGGTAGTCGATCTCAGCGACGGTGATCTCGCGTTTTCCGGCATGCCACCGCACGATCACGCTGTCACCGATGGTCTTTCCCAGCAACGATCGGCCAACCGGAGATTTCCACGAGATGTCACCCGCGGCACCGTCGGTTTCGTCCACGCCCACGATGCGATAGGTGGTCTGTTCGCCGGATTCGTCCTCGACCGTGACCGTTGCGCCGAAGAACACGTGGTCGGTGCGTTTTTGGTCGACCGGGTTGACGACTTGAACATAGTCCAGTCGTTTGGACAGAAAGCGCAGGCGCCGATCGACCTCGCGCAGTTGCTTCTTCCGGTAGATGTACTCGGCGTTTTCGGAGCGATCTCCCTCGGCGGCGGCGTCCGCCAGCGCGCCCACCACCTCGGGACGTTTCTTGGTGTGCAGGAACGTCAGCTCGTCGGTCAATTTTCGGTATCCGGTGGGGGTGATGTAGTTTTTTTCGATCGGCCCGGGTGGCCGTTGGGTCACGCGCATGACCTCAGGTTACCGCACGGGCCGGTCGTAGAGGGGGGGGAGGCTCTCGTGTAGGATGGCGCCGTTTTGAAAAGCATCGCGGTCTTGACCAGCGGGGGGGATGCCCCCGGAATGAACGCCGCCATCCGGACGGTCGTCCGCCTGGGGATCAACCAGGGGTGGGAGGTCTTCGGGGTGCGCAACGGCTATGCGGGCCTGCTGGAACAGCGGATCGATCCGCTGGGCGCGCGCGACGTGGGAAGCATTTTGCAGCGCGGCGGTACGGTCCTGGGCAGCGCGCGGTTTCCCGAGTGGAAACAGGACGATGTTCGGGCGCGGGCCCTTTCCAACCTGCGCGACCATCGCATCGAAGGGCTGGTCGTGATTGGCGGCAACGGTTCGCAAAGCGGCGCGCACGCGCTGTCGAAAATGGGGTTTCCCGTGGTCGGCATCGCGTCGACGATCGACAACGATTTGTCGTGCACGGACACCACGATCGGCGTCGATACCGCGTTGAACATCGCGCTTGAGTCAATCGATCGTCTGCGGACCACCGCGACATCGCACAAGCGGGCGTTCGTGGTCGAGGTGATGGGGCGTGACTGCGGCTATCTGGCGCTGATGGCGGGTATCGCGGGTGGCGCCGAGGCGATCGTGATACCCGAGGCCGAGGTGGATCCCGAGGACATCGCGGCGGATCTGCGCGCGGCCTACGCGCGCGGAAAGCCGCACGCCCTGGTGGTGGTGGCCGAGGGGGCCAAGCTGAATGCCGCCGGCTTGTTGAAGCACTTCGAGAGCAATCGGGGCCGGCTGGGCTTCGACATGCGCGCGACGACGTTGGGTCACGTACAGCGTGGCGGATCTCCGGGGGCCTTCGATCGGCTGCTGGCAACGCGCCTGTCCGCCGGCGCCATCGATCATCTGGTGCGCGGGCAGTACGGCTGCATGGTGGGATTCGTCGAGGGTCAGGTGCGTTCGACTCCGTTCGAGACCGTGATGACCACCAAGAAAACCATCGACCTCGACCTCCTGAAACTTGCCCGTGTCCTTGCCGCCTGATACTTCCGTGCCGATGCCGGCCGCCGGGTCGGGATCGTGGCTGGATCGCCTGAGCGAGGGCCGGATGGCGCTGCTGGTGATCCTGGGCGGGTTGTTGCTGTACGTACCCCTGGCGGGAACCTACGGGCTGTGGGATCCGTGGGAGACGCACTATTCCGAGGTCGCCCGTCAGATGACCAAGCGCGGCGATTTCATCAGTCTGTGGTGGCCTGGATCGCCGCGCGATCTGGAGGTCTTCTGGTCGAAGCCCGTGTTGTCGTTTTGGCTGATGAGCATCGGCATGCACATCGCAGGCGTCGGTCTGCCCGGGGGCGCGCCGGACGAAATGGCGATCGGATCGCGCGCGGAATGGGCGGTTCGGACACCGTTCTGCGTGATGGGCGTGCTGGGAATCGTCGCTGTTTATCTGGTCGTTTCACGCTTCGTCAGCCGGCGCGCGGGACTGCTTAGCGCCGCCGTCGTGGCGACATCGCCCATGTACAGCCTGGTGGCGCGCCAGGCGATGACCGACATGGCCTTTGTCGGTCCGATGACGATGGCGCTGGCCCTGGGCGCGATGGCGTTGTTCGACGATACCGACGACGTGTTGCCCCGCCGGGGACGCGGCCGCTTTGGGACGTGGCCCCACCACTGGCTGTTCTATGCCGCGATGGGGTTGTTCGCGCTGGTGACGATTCCGCAGCTGATCGTCGATTCGGTGCAGTTGAAGATGGAGATCCCGTGGGGCACCGGCACCCTGCGGATGTACGGCGCGGTTGCGATGATTCCGTACTACCTGGGCTTCGTCCTGTTCGTCTTTCTGGCGGCGCGCACGCGGTACAAGGCGCCGCTGTACCTGTACATCGCGGCGATCTTGTGCGGCCTGTCGGTGCTGGCGAAGGGGCTGGCCGGGTTGGGCCTGCCCCTGATCGTGTTTCTGGCGTACCTGGGGTTCACCTGGAACTGGCGGCGTTTGAACCGGGCGCAGCTTCGGTACGGCGTGATCGTTTCGTTGATCGCCTGCGCCGTCGTCGCGGTGCCGTGGCATCACGCGATGATCATCCGGCATGGGTGGGGATTCTGGAACGAACTGTTCGGCGACAACCACTGGCGGCGCATGGTGTTGGGGCGTCACGGCGATCGCGGAACCTTCGAATATTTCATCCGCGAACTTGGCTACGCGGTTTGGCCCTGGGTTGCGCTGGCGCCCGGGGCGTTGTTGTGGGCCGTGACACGGCGCCGGCCGTTGGCGCCGACGCCCGCCGAAATCCGCGCGCAAGGCGTTTTCTGGTTGGGCGCGATCTGGTTCGTGTCCGCATTCTCTTTGGTGTCGATGTCGATGACCAAGTTCCACCACTATGTGCTGCCCGCCGTTCCGGGGTTGGCGATCTGCATCGGGTGTTTCATCGACGATTTGTTGAAGCGCGAGGCGCGAGGCAAGGGCGCCGGGACGACCCGAACCGTGGCGGGCCTGGGAGGCAGCAGACTGCCCGCGGTCCTACTGATGCTGGGCTTGCCGCTGTTGGCGTTGGTGACGGTGGATCTGGTCGCTTCGAAGAGTGCCTCGCAGCGTTTTCTGTGGCTGTTTTCCTACGACTACATCCACAGCCCGCGCGGACGTCCCTGGCCCGAATCGCTGGATTTCTCGTCGGGGCTGCTGGCCATTGGCACTCTCTTCGCGGTGGCGATGGTGCTGTTGTTGTTTCCCCGCTTTCGGCGCTGGGCGACGATTGGTCTGTGCGGCGCGGGCGTGTTGTCCACGTATTTCCTCCTGGACCGATTCATGCCGGCGATCGCGCCGTTCTGGTCCCAGAAGAACGTGATCGCCGCCTACTACCGCACGCGCCGCACGCCGGACGAACGCCTGATCGCGTTTCAGATGTATTGGCGGGGCGAGACCTTCTATACGAAGAACGAGATCTACGAAGGGCCCACTTCCGAACGGACCGTGTTCGATCAAGAGGGTTCCGACGACAAGCTGAAGGAATACATCGGGAAGCACCGGGGACGGCGCCTGTTCTTCATGCTGGAAAAAGGGCAGAAGGGACGGGTCGAGGGATTGCTGCCGGCGGAGGCGCGATCGTCGTTTCAAATCGTCCACCAGGAAAACAACAAGTTCATCCTGGCCCAGGCGGACCTCTGAGATGACGTACGTGGTCCCGGTCGAACTTTTGACTGGGCCCGACCCGGGAGGAGCCCGGGCCCGATGGGAGCGCTTCATCGACCGAGGTGGGGTGGCGCCCGTCGACGACGGGGACCGGCGCTTGCTGGTGGCCATCCTTTCCAGCGGGACTCTCTTGCCCGAACTGTTGTTGGCCGATATCGACGGCTGGGAGCGCCTGGTCGGCGATCCGTGGTTGTGGAAGCCGAAGTCCGCGGCGTTGATCTTCGCCGAGGTCGAGGCCGCCACCCGCGACGCGCGCGATTTCGCGGACTTCAAGCGTCTGCTGCGCCTGTTTGCCCACCGGGAAATGTTGCGGATGGGGGCGCGCGAGTTGGGGTGGGGAACGACAGAGGAGGTCGCCGCCGAGTTGTCCGGTTTCGCCGACGCGTGCCTGGAGTTGTCGTATCGCTTTTGCGACACGGCCCTGCAAACGGAGTACGGGAGACCGACACGGGCGGCGGAGAGCGGCGCGGGGGACGACACGATGCCGTCGTTCGTTGTGCTGGCGATGGGGAAACTGGGCGGCGAGGAGCTGAACTTCTCGTCGGACGTCGACGTCATCTATTTCTACGCGACCGACGCGGGCCATTTGGTGATGCGTGACGCCGAAGGGACGCCGGTCGTCGGATCGCGGTCCTTGCACCAGTACTACGCCGAGCTGGGCCGCCGTATCACGGAGGCGATAGAGGAGGCGACCGCCGAGGGATTCGTGTTTCGCGTCGACCTGCGGCTGCGGCCCGAGGGGGGGGGAGGGCCCCTGTGCAATTCGTTGGCGGCCGCGGAGCGGTATTACGAAACCTTCGGTCGAACCTGGGAACGCCAGGCGTTGTTGCGCGCGCGTCCCTGCGCGGGTGATCGCGGGTTGGGTGAACGGATCCTGGAGATCTTGGACACGTTCATTTACCCCCGTCACATGGCGCCGGGGATGGTCGACGAGATCCGCTCGCTGCGCGCGCAGTTTCGCCCCAAGGACGAGGGAGCGACCGAAGGGTTCAATGTCAAGCTGGGTGATGGCGGCATTCGCGACGTCGAACTGGTGGTACAGGCACTGCAACTGTTCCACGGCGGCAAACGTCGCGATCTGCGCGGTCGATCGACGCCACGGGGGCTGCGGCGATTGGAGATGGCGGGCCTGCTGACCGCGCGCGAGTCGCGTACGCTGGCGGGGGCCTATCGGTTCTGGCGCCAGGTCGAACACCGCCTGCAAATTCAGGACGGGGCGCAGACCCACATGGTGCCGGCCGATCGCGCGGAGCGGACTCTGGTGGCCAGACGCCTGGGCTTTCTGGACCTGGACGCGTTCGACGCGCACGTAGCAGCCCGGCGGGCCGAGGTGAAGGCGATAGCCGAGACCTTCGATGATCGCGAGCCGGATCTGCCGACGCAGGTTCTGCGGGTGCTGGGCATGGCCCTGGAGCGATCGGAACTGCAATCCCTGCTGGGTGAACTGGGCTTCGTTGATCTCGAGGCCAGCGCCGATCTGGTCGAGATGGTGCGCGGTCGCCTGTCGCCCCGCCTGATTGTCGAATCGGCGGCTTCACCGGATCCCGATCGGGCGCTGGCGAATTTTCGCGATCTGACCCTGCGTGGATCGGGGGCGCTGTTGACCTTGCTGCGCGATGATCCGCAGCTTCTGCGGATGCTGGCGACGCTGTTCGGCGTCAGCGAACGGTTGTCCCGGATGCTGGTCACGCATCCGAAGATGTGGGACCCGCTGCTGGACGGTCTGGGCGAACCCGTTCGGTCGGCCGGCGTATTGGGCGCCGCGCTGGACAAACGGCTCGCCGATCTGGAGGCCGCGCCGGCCGGGCAGGGCGGTGCCGGTCTTGCCTCCGGTCTTGCCTCCGGTCTTGCCGCCGGTCTCGCCGCCGATCCCGAGGATCGCGAGGAAGTCGTCGGCCGGGAGTTGCGGCGCTTTTGTGCCGAGGAGACCCTGCGCATTGGATTGCACGACGTCGCGGGAAATCTGACCGTGGCCCAGGTCGCGCTTCAGCTGACGGATTTGGCGGAGGTTTGCCTGCAGCGGGGCGTGGCGCGGATCGTTCCGACGCTGGCCGCGCGCTACGGGGTTCCGTCGACGTCGTTGACCATACTTGGGATGGGAAGTCTGGGCGCCTACGAGATGCGCTATGGGTCCGATCTGGATCTCGTGTTTCTGTACGGGGACGACGGCGAGACGTCCACCGGCGTGGGACACCAGGAGTTTTTTTCGCGTCTGGCCCGCAAAGTGATCAATTTGTTTGGGGCGCTGCTGGAGGACGGACGTCTTTACAGCGTGGACACGCGCCTGCGCCCATCGGGCGAGCAAGGGCTGCTGGTGACATCGCATCGCGCGTTCGAGCGGTACCACCACGAGGAAGCCGCAGCTTGGGAACGGGTGGCCTTGCTGCGCGCGCGGATTGCCTTCACAACAGCGCCGGCCGAGGAACGCGAGGCCTTCGAGCGAACGCTGGCCGCAATCACGTACGAACGTCCGTTCGACGCCGGTGCGTTCAGCGCGGATCTGCGTCGTGTTCGCGAACGGGTCGAGGCCGAACGCGGCAAGGTGCAGGTGGGATCGCGACACCTGCGCTTCGATCCCGGTGGCATCATGGACGTCGAATTTTTGGGGGCGCTTGGTCAGCTTGCGCACGGCGGTGTGGATCCCGCGCTACGAACCACGCGGACCACGGTCGCGCTGGCGCGGTTGATTGAAACCGGCTGGCCGGCGACCCTGCAGGCGGACTATGGCTTGCTGCGCGTGCTGGCCATGCGGATGCGGCTTCTGCGCGATCGCCCCGAGGATGTCATCGGGCCGTCCGATTTCGCGCCGTTGGCCCGCGCGCTGGAACAGGATCCGGCGCGCCTGCGTGACGATCTAGAACAGGCGATGGGGCGGGTTCGTGCCTGTTTCGTGGAACGGTTTCCCTGAACCGGGCGCCAGGTCGATGCCTCTCTAGTTCTGCGTCAGCGCCTGGGTTTGGGCACGTCGCGATCGAGGACGGTCTTGCGGCCGTCGTTGGCGGCGGTGCGGATGGCGTCGTCGCAGATGCCGCGTACGTGATCCCCCAGCGCGTCGGCGACGGCGTCGGAGGTGTTCATTCCGGAACGATCGCGAATGTACTTCTTCATCTTCGAGACCACGATCAGGACGTCATCGTGTTCATAGTTGCTTGAAAGCGCCGGTCCGCCCCCGTGCGCCGTGACGGTCCCGGTGGTGGTTCCTGTCCCGGTTCCGGTGGTGGCGGGAACCGACGGCGCGGGCGAGATGGTCACCCGTTGCCGTGGCTGCTCCTGCAGGGCGCGCGTCGGGACGGATGGAGACACCGTTTCTTCCTGATGGGTGTGCTCGTCGCGGCTGGGTGAGCGGGCCTCGACGGCCCAGGCGTCGCGGTGGCGCAAGGTCGCCACGTGCGAGTCCCAGCATGCCACGCCGCAGAACACCAGACGGGTACGGCTGTGATTGCAGGTCGAGACGCTGCAAATCCAGTGAATGGTTCGGAAGGGAATGTCCTTCCTGCAAGCGCTACAGCGCATCCACACGTCAGCGTCTGGCCCTGGCATGACGGGCATTGTAATCGAGGATCGGGCGCGGGAAACACCGCGGAGTCCGCCGCTACTTCGCTGGATACAGCCCCAGCATCGCGTTGGCCCACAACCGGTTGATCGACTGGTATCCGATCGGGTTCGGGTGGACACCGTCCGTAGTCATCTCCTCGGGGTGATCGCGAAACCAAGCGTAAAGATCCGGTCCGCAGGGCAGGCCGTTGTCGGTGGTGATCTTGTCGACGATGGCGTTGAACAGCGGCAGCGTCGTGGGGGCCATCACGGAATACGGGATGCGCGCCAGGATCGGCGTGCGTCCGGCGTCCACGACCGCGCGGACGATGGTCCGCATGCGCTCCTCGTACATCGTGGGCGCCGGCAGCCTGTCGCCCCAGGAATCGTTGGTCCCGTAAAGCAGGGCGATGTGCTGCGCCCCGGGGTTCAGCGCCAGCCAGTCCCCGATGTGCGCGGCACCCGAACCGGACGTCTCGCCGCCGATGCCACCATTCATCATGTTGGGAAAATAATCGGGCCGGGCGGCGTGGATGATCTCGTCGAAGCTGGTGCCGCGGCCGTACTGTCGTCGAAAGCCGCCGGCGGTGATGCTGTCACCCATGAAGAACCACGTGTCGGGCGGCGCGCCGGATGCGGTCTGCGAGATATCGTGGATGGCGATTTCGTCGATGAAGATGCCCGGGGTGGGACTGGAAGCGGCGGCGGCCTTGGACATCGACATTCTCACCCACCGCTTGCCTCCGAAGGCGAAGGTGTGCGCGCGCTCCCGGACGGGGTTGTCAGTCACCGAGGCGACGATCTCCCAGGTTCCGTCGGTGCCGTTGGTCGAATCGGTGGACGTGGCGATGGTGTAGTCCGCGGGCGACCCACCCGAAATAGGCGTGTTGTAGTTTTCCCATCCGACATCGGCCCACGACAGCAGCAACCGGCTCGGTCCGGGTTCAAGCTCGATCGCCACCCACGCCGGCAGCATCGTGCCCAGAACCGACAATCCTGCGTGCGCGTAAACGCCGTCGACGACCTTTTCGGGGGTCATGACGCCCGCGCTGGCAAGGACCTTCTTCGTGGGGACGATGGGGCTGGCGACGGTGATTTTTCCAAGCGTGCTTTTGGTCGGATCACACGCGGGTGCAGCGTAGTCGCCGCGCCCCGCGGTGCCGCCCGTCGCGGCCATACCGCCCGCGCCGCCACCGGTTCCGATGCGTGCGCCCCCCGTGCCCGCGTCGCGCTGCATGTCGTAGGCGGGATCCTGGGCACAACCTGGGCCCAGCAGCATAAAGGTCGCGCCGACCGCGATGGTCGCGATCGCCACGCGAGCCAGGAATGGCGCGGTGCCGGTTTCGGTGCGGTGGCCTTGGTCGTTTCGCGGGTTCATGGGATTGCAATCCTTAACCTGTTCACCAACGGCGTGGAAGCGACGTTTTCTTACCGACCGCCCAGTGAGAGGCCCGCGGAAGCGCCTAGCCAAAAGCGATTCGTTTTTCCGATTTCCCCGAGAGGATCCACGTCGAGCAGAAACGGGCGAGGGAAGAACTCCCCGTGAAGGGCGACGAACGGAAGCACCGATGGGGTAAGCGCGGGGAGCCGAAGCTCGAAGGAAAGGCGGGCGCCGGTCGCCAACCGCGTGGCCGGATCGACCCTCTCCAGCCCTTCGGCGCGCAGGGTCAGGACGACCAGCGACACGCCGAAATCAACTGCGACCTCCAAGGATGGTGAGACCCTGCGGCGTGCCACCACGGCGAGGTTGAACGGGTAGCGCTGCTGGCGCACCGAAATCGATCCGAACGCGCTGGTGGTTGGCGTCAGCACACCGGCACCGGTCAAGATGCCCCAAGACCGGCGGCCCACGGTCCCACGCACCTCCCCGCCTATCGCTACATCAGTGGGAAATCCGTTCGCGGAAGACGCCCCGTCGATTCTCGCCGCGATGGCCAGTAGTGCCCACCATGGGGCGGGTGGCGTCACTTCCACCAGTGGATCGGACGGCGCCTCCTTCGTTGGCGACGACGGTGACGCCGCGTCGCGTGGGACGCCGCCTGATTGTGGCATGGGTGGGTTCAGTGCCAGGGCAATGAACACCGCCGCCACGCGCGCGCGCTCGACACAGTCCCGCGCGGCGTCGGGATATTGTCCTTTCTGACCGGACGCCTCGACCTCAAAGCGATCTCCGAGATCGGAGACCCGCGGCGTGCCCTGCCGGGGGCTGGACGCGTCCTTGCCTACGACCGACAGGAGAGCCGCTACTATGGCGTCCCTTCGCGGACACTCTCCGATGACTTCGACCGAAAGTGCCGCCGCCGGACTGTCCGGGGCGTACTGGGGATCGGTGACAACTCCCACCAAGAGCAGCCCAATGGCACCAATATTCACGGCGATCCATCTGTACCAACATTTTGGTCGCGCGGCGTGGTGTATGTTCTCGGGCACGCGATCTTGCA
>JANOJB010000106.1:0-3984 GCA_031407985.1 Pseudomonadota bacterium
TACGACACCAAGCACTACAACCTCTCGGCCATCATCGCCGTCGGCTACAAGGTCAACTCCGAGCGCGCGGTGCAGTTCCGCAAGTGGGCCACGCGCGTCGTCGAGGAGTTCACCATCAAGGGCTTCGCGATGGACGACGAGCGCCTCAAGCGCGGCGGTTCCGTCCTTGGGGATCGATACTTCGAGGAGCAGGTCCAGCGCGTCCGCGAGATCCGATTGTCGGAGCGCAAGTTCTACCAGAAGATCACCGACATCTACGCCACGTCGGTCGACTACGACGTGACGGCGCAGGCCACCAAGCGCTTCTTTGCCACCGTGCAGAACAAGCTGCACTGGGCCATCCACGGGCAGACCGCAGCCGAGGTCATCGTCGACCGTGCTGACGCGACCAAGGAGCACATGGGGCTCCACACCTGGACCGACGCGCCCCACGGGAAGATCCACAAATTCGACGTGGTCGTGGCCAAGAACTACCTGACCGAGTTGGAACTCGCGCAGCTCTCGCGGCTGGTGAACGCCTACCTCGACGTCGCCGAGGACATGGCTCTGCGCAAGATCCCCATGACCATGCAGGACTGGGAGGTGCGGCTGAACCGCTTCCTCGATGCGGCGGATCGCGAGGTGCTGCAGGACGCCGGGAAGGTGACTGCCGAGATCGCTCGGGCCCACGCCGAGAGCGAGTTCGAGAAGTACCGCATCGTGCAGGACCGCCTCTTCGAGAGCGACTTCGATCGCGTGGTGGCCGAGACCAAGCGCCTTGGTGAGGGTACGCCGCGCACGGGGGAGAAGCCGTGACCCTCGCGCGGGACCACGCCCAAGCGTTCAACTGGCTCCGGAGGAGGGTATCGAACCCCCGACCCGGCGGTTAACAGCCGCCTGCTCTGCCACTGAGCTACTCCGGAATGGCCGCAGCATTATGCGGGGCGGACAAGGGCAGTCAAGGGCAAGCGGGCGATCACCCACGGGGAGAATGGCCGTGCCGTCACCGGGGGAAAATCGCGAGCAGATCCGGGACGGGATAAAGGCCCGGGGCGTCGATGTCGGCGGCGCCCAGCTTCAGCGACAGCTGCGTGGACGGACCGCCGTCCAGCATCAGGGCGGAATCGAAACCGGCGGCGGCCAGGCGCGCAGCCAGCACGTCCGCCTGAATGGCGCGGTCGACGACCACCAGGGTCAGGCGGCGTCCGGCCTTGTCCAGCGCCACCGCGGTCCGGCGGGCGGATTGCGGTTTCAGCTTCAGGGCCACGCCGTCGACGATCAGGCGCGGGCCAACCTGAATGGCAGCCCGAATGTCGGGATCGGGCCGAAAATCGCGACTGTGAACGATGCGGGCATCGCGGTCGCCGATCACCAGGACGCCCCAATCGACACGCGGGCGCAGTCCGATGCGGGTTTTGCCGGCGGTGATTCGCAGTCCCAGCGGCGCCCGGTTTTCGTCGAAAAAACCGCCGTTGACGACGGCCACGGCCTTCAGCGCGCCGCGCAGATTGGCGGCGGTCTGGGCGCGGGGAGGTTTTCCCTCCCCGACGAAAACGTCCGCGCGAAAATGATCCAGATCGAATTCGACCAGGAAGATCGCGATTCCCCCGGCGGCCAGCGCGGCGCTGCGCGCGCCGGGCGCCAAGGTACGCCAGGGGACGGCAGGAACAGGCGGCAACGTGACGCCGGACGGGGGCAGGGTGGCGGGGGCTACGCCACGCGCGGTCGGAGACGTGGCGGTGGAATACGCGGCGCCAAGCGTGATCGCTAGCCACGTCGCCAGCGCGACACCGCCCGTGATCATCGCCCGTCGCCCACCTTCCGAGCGCCGCTTCCACCTGCCGCGCCCGCATCACCCCCGGCCGTCGGCTTCCAGTGCAGCAGGCGCGCCGCATTGTCGTAGTAAATCTTCCGCAAAACCGCGTCGGACAACCCGATGCCGTCGATCTTCCAGCGCCCCTGAATCGGCGTCGGGCTTTCGAATTGTTTGTCGCTGGTCTCGAAGTAACGCCACGTTGCGCGGAAGAAGCGATCCTCGTCGGCCAGCGTTGGGGGGGCGGGGCCGTTCGACCCGTACATCATTTCGTCTTGCGTGGGCCCGACACCGGTGTCGGTGCCGAACAGGATGCGATCCTGGTACTTTTCGAAGAAACGCCGCATTTTCGCGGCATCGTGCCGACCGATCTCGGGGACGCGCGCCGCCGTGTCGATGAAAAAATTGGGATATTTGTCCAGCATCTTCGCGACGCGGTCCGGATCCTCGGGATCGTTGCCGAAATGCACCGCGATGAATTTTGTCTTCGGGTGCCGCGCCACGCGCCGTTCGAACGCCGCGTACAGATCGTCCCACGATGGCACTGGTTGACCGTAGAAACTCCAGTCTGGATGCGCGCCCAGTTCGTCCCAGCGTTCGTTCGCGATCGTGGCCGGCTGCCAGAACGCCTTGGGATCGCCGACGTGAATGGCGACCGGCATGTCCAACTGGCCGGCCTTGTCGAACAGCGGATCCAGCCCGCGATCGTCGACCGTCAACAGATGTTCGCCGTCGGGCCCCGGGTAGCCAAGACCCAGGCCCTTCGAGATTTTCAGTCCGACGGCGCCCAGCCGCTTGGATTCGGCCAGATCGGCCGCCATCGCTTGACCGTATTTCTTGTCGCGGACAACGCGGCGAAAGTTGGGATTCGCGAAGACCACCAGCCGCCCGTTCGCGCCGGCCGCCGCCTTCAGCTGTGATTCCAGCATCGCGCGCGGCGGGCCGGGGTACATGCCCGACAGGTTTATGCCACCCGTGATGCCCCATTTGTCCATGAGTTCGATCGCGCGTTCGATGCCGTCGGGACCGATGTGCATGTGCACGTCGATCTTGGGAAGACGGCGCGCCTGGTGAGCGTCGGGTGCGCCGGCGGGGGCGGGTGCGCCGGCGGGGGAGGGTGTGCCGGCGGGGACGGGTGTGCCGGCGGAAGCGTCCGCGCCAACGGAAGGTGGTGATGTCTGCGCCGGGCGCGCGTGGTCCTTCGCCTCGGCCTTCTCCGTTCCCGCGCGGCGGCAACCGCAGTCGACAACCGTCATGGCCGCCGCTGCGGTCAGGACCGCGACAGTTGCGAACGGCGCGCCCGGAAGTCGGGGCATCGCTTTTCCTACGGAGGACTCTCGGCGGGGGCTTCGGAGGGTGGCAACGGACGATCGGGTTTGACCACCTCGACCTTGGCAGCGGGATCCCCGCCGGGAGCCGCCGGCTCCGTCGCGGCCTTGCCTTCCCCGCCGCCGCTGGCGGCAGCCGCGCCCGCCACCGCCTTCAGCTTGGCGTTGATCTTCAGCACCAGCAGCGCGGCCTTGTCCTTGCCGACCTTGGTCTTCGCCCAGGTCGACGATGCGCTGATCATTTGTTCGAACGGTTCAAAGCCCTCCTTGCGCACGGAGATGAAATGCGGCGCGCTGACGTCGGTGATACCGACGGAAAAGGGTGTCTTGCCGATCGTTTGGCCATCCAGCGTGACGTCGGCGCCGGCGGGCTTCGAGGTGATCCGTATCTGATGCGCGGTCGCCTCGGCTTCGGCGGCGGGTGCGTCGGTGGCCGGTGCGGCCGCCGGTTCGCTGGGTTTCGCTTCGCCGGCGGGAGCGGCGGCGGCGGTTTCGGTCGGACCCGCGTTCCGTGCGCCACGCGACGGTTTTGTCTTCCCACCTTTTGGACCAGCCGCAGCCGATTCGACGGCGGGACCGCGCACCACGGCAACGGATGGAGCTGTTTCTGGTTTTGCCGGCGGCGGCACGGCGGGTTCCGCGGCGACGGGTTCGGCGGTCGCCGGTTCGGGAGTTGCCGCCGGCACGGCGGCCGCGGGCGACCCCGTGGGTTCGGCGCTGGCTCCGGTCGGCGATGGGATCGGTGGCGGCGTCGTGCCTTCTGTCGCCGGCACGGTGGGCTGGCCGGTAACCGCCGCCGGCTCCCCGGTTGCAAGTGAACCAACCGGCGCCGACGAAGGTGACACGGGGTCGGTGGCGTTTGAG
>JANOJB010000114.1:0-4916 GCA_031407985.1 Pseudomonadota bacterium
TGCCTGGCCGAGGCCGAATACGACGTGGTCGTCACCGACGTGCGGATGCCGGGAGCCAGTGGGGTGGACGTTTTGCGGGCCGCGCGATCACGAACACCAGAAACCCAGGTCGTCATGACCACGGGTTACGCGTCCCTGGAAATGGCGATCGAATGCCTGCGCGCCGGGGCTTTCGATTTCGTGCAGAAGCCTTTCAACGTTGTCGATCTGGTGTCCACGGTCGCGCGCGCCATCGAGCGACGCCGCCTGCATGCGACCAGCGAGCTGTATCAGGCCAGCCAGGTGGTGCTGGCGACCCAGGAACTGGAGCGTCTGCCCGAGGTGATCGTCGAGGTGGCCCGCCGCGTGATGGGTGCGGACGACGCGTCGCTGATGTTGCCCGATTCCGAAGGCCGTCTTTACGTCGCCTATTCGTCCAGCCTACTTGCCGAGGTCCGCGCGGCCGTCGGGGGCGAGGAACGTGTCGCTTCGCGCATCGCGCGTCATCGCGAACCGGTCTTGATCAGCAACGGCCTGGGTGGCGATCCGCGTTTTTCGGACATCCAGGACTACAAGCGTGTCTCGTCTAGCATCGTGTACCCGTTGTTGACCGGCGAGCGGCTGGTCGGCGTGCTGAATTTGAACCGCGCCAGCGCGGAACAGCCCTTCCGCCGCGCGGACGTCGATCGGGCCGCGGTGCTGGCGTCGCAAGCCCTGTTGGCTCTGGAAAACTCCCGCCTGTTGCGGCAGATGGTGGCGTCCGAACGATTGGCGTCGATCGGTCAACTGGCCGCCAGCGTCGCGCACGAGATCAACAACCCGGTTTCATTCGTCTTGACCAGCCACGGATTCTTGCAGACCAGCATCGGCCGCCTGGGTCGTCTGGCCACCGCGTTGAAGGCGGAACCGCCGACGTCGCCCGCGCGTCGCGTCTGGGAGGAACTGGGCAGCGACGTCTTGTTTACCGATCTGGTTCAGGCCACCGACGATCTGGCGGACGGCGTGGGTCGCATTCGCGACATCGTCTTCGATTTGCGGGGGCTGGCGCGCACCGAAGACGCCGCGGCGCGGGTCGACATCAACGACGCCGTGCGATCGGCACTGCGGGTCGCCGCCGCCGAGATCCGGGGGCGGAGCCTGGTCACCAACCTTGGTCCAGGGACCATGATCGTGGGCAGCACGGGACGGCTGTCGCAGGTGTTCCTGAATCTGCTGGTCAACGCCGCGCAGGCGGTCGCCGATCGGCACGACGGCAAGGCCGAAATCCTGGTTACCACACGCCGAGACGGAGACCACGTCGTCGCCGAGGTATCGAACAACGGCCCGTCGATTTCTCCCGAACACCTTCCGCGCATTTTCGAGCCGTTCTTCACCACCAAGAACGTCGGCACGGGGACGGGTCTGGGCCTATCGACCAGCCGCGATATCGTTCGCCGTCACCACGGCGAAATCCGGGTCGAATCGTCGGCGGAGACCGGCACGCGATTTTCGGTGGTCTTGCCCGCGGCGCCGTTCGACGTTGGGACCGGGCGCTGACGGCCCTGCCGGGTGTTGCGGTCCAGCAGCGCGCCCCTTGTCGGCTTTGGGCCCGCCCGGGACCGACACGTTATAGTCGCCGGCGATGTCCGAATCGACCAGACGCGACCCGCCGCCCGTTCCGCTGGTGATACTGACGGGATTTCTTGGCGCCGGGAAGACGACGGTGCTGAACCGTGTGTTGGGCGCGCAACATCACCGCCGCGTGGCCGTGCTGGTCAATGAACTTGGCCGCATCGACATCGACGCCGGTCTGATTCGCGCGCGCGCGGGCGATGTCTTGGAGCTGACCGGCGGGTGCGTCTGTCACCAAATCGGCGTCCAGCGCGAGCTGTGGTCGGCGCTGGACGACGTGATTCGTCGCTCGCGCCCGGATGTCGTGGTTCTGGAAACCACCGGCATCGCCGAGCCGGGAGCCATCTTACGTGGACTCGACGAACTGGCCCGCGAAGCGTCCGAGACCGGGGGCGACGACGCCCTTTCGGACGACGTGCCCACCCCACGTCGCATCGGCGCGACCTCCGTCGTGACCGTCGTCGACGCCGAGGCCGGTGCGCGGCAACTGGAGCGGCACGACGAGGCAAGGGATCAGGTAACGGCGGCGGATCGCATCTTGATTTCCAAGATCGACGTCGCGGCCGCGGTGCACCTCGGCGATCTGCATCGGCGCCTGCACGATCTGAACCCCGCCGCCGAACGCGCTGCCTTCCCGCCGGACGGCCCGGGAACCGCCGCGCTGATCCCCTGGTTGCTGGACGGAAAGCCAATCACCGGCCGCACGACCGCGCGCGCGCGCACGGCCTCCGGTGGTCACGCCCACGCGCACCAATTGGCGGCCGCCACCTACGTCGACGACGCACCGCTGATCGCGAACGCGTTGCTGCTGGCGTGCGAGGTGCTGGGTGATCGGCTGGTGCGGGCGAAGGGTTTTGTTCACATCGCGGGCGACCCCAGGCGTGGCTTCCTGGAACGCGCGGGCGATCGTACACACCTGGCTTTTGGTGCGCCTTGGGGCGATGAGCCTCCCCTCACGCGGCTGGTACTGATCGGAGAGGGCCTCGACGAGGCGGCGCTGCACCGCCAGCTGTGGGCGTGCCGCGCGGGCGCGGGTGAAGCCTCGGCTCAGGGAGGCGGCGGCGGAGCGTCCTGACAGGTCGTACCGTGAAGGTTGGTGTTGGGAATGCACCGCTTGCCGTAAAGGCTCGATCCCGTGCAGTCGGAGTTCACGCGGCAGGGATCACTGGAATAAGCACAGTAGACCGCCGGGCCCTGGCAGATAAGGCCAGTCACGCCCAGGACACACGTTCCGCCCGAAGCGTTGGTGCAGTCGGCGTTGCGGCGACAAGGGCCGTAGATGCAAATCCGGGGGTACCCAGCCGTGCAGATGCCGTTCGGGCTGGCTGTACAATCGGCATCGGACCGACAATCGCTGTAACGACAGGAATTCCCGGGGGGAGGCGCGGGACCGCCGCAATAGCCGACGCTGTTGGACAGGCATTCGCCGTTCGCGCGTTCCGTGCATTGGCTGTCCGCAGTGCAGCAGGGCATTCCCGCCTGATCGCACGATTCCGGCATCAGGTGCGCCCGCTGCTGGCACTGATGGAATCCGTCCCGGCCAAGCACGCACACGTTGTCGGGGCACGGAGGCACCAGGCACTGGATCGGCGGACAGGCGCGGTCAGCGGCGCACTGATCGCCTCCTGTCACGCCGCCGCTCCCGATCGCGCCGCCGCTCCCGACACCTCCACCTGTCCCGCCCACTCCCACACGACCTCCGGCTCCACCGCTCCCGACACGGCCCGCTGTCCCGCCACCGCCAGCCGCCCCACCCGATCCCCCACTTCCGCGGCCAGCCGCGCCACCGGTCCCCACGGTCCCGCCGGCGCCACCGGTCCGCACGGTCCCGCCGGTCCCCACGGTTCCGCCGGCGCCACCGGTCCGAACGGTCCCGCCGGCTCCGCCGCCGGCCGATCCGCCGGCTCCTCGACCCCCGCTGCTACCGACGACGCCTCCCGAGCCCGACGGTCCCTGACCTCCCGAACATCCCAGCAGCCCCAGACCCACCGCCAGGGCCAGACCAAGGGGAAGTTCGGTTGCGGTCATTGAATCGAAGCGCCGTGGCTGCACGCCGCTGAGGGAAGCAATGTCCGCGCCGCACACGACCATCAAGCATTCCCCCCGTTTGTCGGTCGGGTATGTGCACGCATCGTCAGAATTCTGAGATGAAGACATAGATCGCCCTGGCCGTGCTCGTGAACGAAACAAACCGTCCGTCGGTCGTGATGTCGACCCGCGCGCCCTGCGCCGTGACATGCGCCCTGGTCCTCGGCGGAAGCTCCACGCGACAGTCGCCTCCGACCAGGGAGCGAATCGTGGCTTCGGTCAGCTTGCCGTCGTGCCACGTGATGTCGACTTCGAATCCCCCACGAGCGCGCAAGCCGACCACGCGGCCCGTGGGCCATTCGCTTGGCAGGGCTGGCAACAACGTGATCGCACCTTCGTGACTTTGCAATAAGGCCTCGGCGATCGCGGCCGTCGCGCCGAAGTTGCCGTCGATCTGGAAGGGGGGATCGGCGTTCTCGAACGGAGGGTGAACGTCGAACAGGTTCGGCAGCGTTGATTTCGCCAACAGCGCCTGCATGTCTTCCCATACCTTGTCGCCGTCGCAGAGGCGCGCCCAAAACGCGATCAGCCATGCGCGGCTCCAGCCCGTGGCCGCGCCTCCGTGCGCCAGACGGCGTTTCAGCGTCGCGCGCGCCGCCCGCGCCAGCTCAGGTGTGACGGCGTTGTTGATCTGATTTCCCGGGTAAAGCGCGTACAGGTGCGAGACATGCCGATGGCCGGGCTCGACCTCTTCGAAATCCTCGAACCATTCCTGGATGTTGCCCAGGTGCCCGATCTTGAAGGGCGGAAGCTTCGCGCGCGCGGCGTCCAGGCGCGCGACGAACGCGGCATCCACCCCCAACGTGGTCGCGGCGCGCGCGGTGTTCATGAACAGCTCACGAACGATCGCGACGTCAATCGTTGGTCCAAAACAAATCGACGCGATCTGGCCCGTCGGCAAGCGAAACGCATTCTCCGGCGACACCGAGGGTGCCGTCACCAGCGATCCCGAGCGTGGCTCGACCACCAACGTATCGAGATAGAACTCCGCAACTTCCTTCATCGTTGGATACGCGCGGCCCAGAAAAGCGTGATCCCGACCGAACGCGTAGTGCTCCCAGAGGTGCCGAACCAACCAACCGGCAGCGTTGCCAAGACCCCACGATGCCTTCTCGCCGGGCGACGTGAAGCCCCACACGTTCGTAATCGTGTGCGTGACCCAACCGGATGCGCCGTATTGAACGGTCGCCGTCCGGTGGCCTGCGACCCGCATGGTGTCGATCAGATCAAACAGAGGT
>JANOJB010000129.1:0-17186 GCA_031407985.1 Pseudomonadota bacterium
GTATTCGCGCATCAGCTTTGCCAGAACTACCGCGAAGCGTATGGGTTGTTCATCAGCTGCGGCATTCTGTTCAATCACGAATCTCCCCGACGCGGAATTCCGTTCGTCACCCGCAAGGTCACGCGCGCGGCGGCGCGTATCAAACACGGTCTCGACAGCAAACTGTACCTGGGCAATCTCGACGCCCGACGTGACTGGGGTTTCGCTGGCGACTATGTCGAGGCGATGTGGCGCATGCTTCAGCAAGAAAAGGCCGACGACTACGTCATCGCGACAGGCGAATCGCACAGCATCCGGGATCTTCTGGACGTTGCCTTCACGACCCTGGAACTCGATTGGCACAAATTCGTCGAGGTCGATCCGCGATATCTGCGGCCAACCGAGGTGGATCACTTGCAAGGTAACCCCGCCAAGGCGCGCCGCCTTCTGGGATGGGAACCCAAGGTGCGCTTCAAGGAACTGATCGAGATGATGGTCCGGGCGGACGAGCAGGACGTCCACTCCGCATTGGCCGGCCGCGCTCCGTCGTCCTGAGGACGCGACGCTGGTGACGTGGGGGGCCGACTGTAGTATTCAGGGGCTCTTCAACCCGGGGGAACATCCATGACCCTTCGCATCGGAACTGTTGCAATCGCCGCGGGGCTTCTGTTGTCCCTCGTTGCCTCGGAAAGCCAGGCAGCCGACCTGGAGGCGTTGGTGCAGCAATTGACGGCCCTGAACAAGGCCGCTGTCGCCGCCTACAGCGACGGTGACTTTCCCAAGGCCAAGAAACAGCTGATGCAGGCCATCGCGCTCGGCAAGAAGGACCCCGAACTCCTCACGCATCCCCTGATGGCCCGGACGTATCTGCATCTTGGCGTGCTCTTCGTCGATGGATTCGAGGATCGCAAAGCCGGGGTAAAAAACTTCGTCAAGGCGATTCAGATCCGTTCCGACATCGAGGTCACCGAGGTCCTGGCGACCAAGACGGTCAAGGCGGCCTTCGAGGAGGCCAGCGCCCAGGTTGGTGCCTCGGGTGAGACCGCCGCGGTCCCCGCGCTGGCCATGCCCGACACCTCCGGCGCCAGCGAGAAACCCCCGAAGGAAGACAAGGCCTCGCGTGCGGCGGCGGCAAGAGAGGAGAAGGCGGCCCGCGAAGCCGCCGCCAAGGAAGAGAAGGAGGCCGCCAAGACCGCGGCGGCCGAGAAAAAGCGCGCCGATGCGGAATCGAAGCAGCAAGAGAAGCAGTCGCAGGCCGAGAAGGACAAGCTGATGAAGGAGCTTGCTCAGGCGGGGGGGAACGAGGCCAAGGAACGGGCCGCGAGGGAGAAGCTACAGACCCAGCACGCCGAGAAGGAAGCGCTGCTGGCCGACGCGAAAGCATTGCTTCAGCAGGTCCAAAAAGACTCCAAGGAGGCCGAAAAGCAGGCCCTGGCCGAGAAAGACAAACTTGTGAAGGAGCTAGCCCAGGTGAGGGACAGCGAGGCCAAGGAGCGCGCCGCCAAGGAAAAATTGCAGGGCGAAAAGGCCGAAAAAGAGAAGCTGCTGGCAGAGGCAAAAGCGGCGATTCTGCAATTGCAGAAGGAAAAGGCCGAGAAAGAGAAGCTACTGGCGGACACCGGGGGCCGTGAAAAGAAGGAGCGCGAGGCCAAAGAGAAACTGGAAAAGGAAAAACAGGCCTCGGACGCACGCGAGAAGGAACGCAAGGCCCAGGCGGACTCCGAAAAGGCCGAGAAGGACAAACTGGCCGCTGGACCCGAGTTGCCATCCCATTTTTCCCAAGCGATCTATTGCGCCGTGCCCGACGAAGCCGAAGCCGGCGCCGAGTTGTATGTGCACTGCGCGGCGCAGCCCAACGTCAAGGCCAAGGAAATCTCGTTTTACTATCGGCCAAGCGGCGGTATCGCCTACAACGCCGTCGCGCTGGAACTTTCGAAAAAGGGCTGGCATGCAGCCGTGATCCCGTCCAGCAAGGTCACCGGCAAGTCGCTGCAGTACTATGTCGAGGCCCGCAACGATCGCGGCGCCGTGGCCGCAGCCAACGGCAAAGCGAATTCTCCGAACATCATGACGCTGAAACCAGCGACCGGCCGCGGCCGCAAGTCAAAGTAACGCGGAAACTGAATCCGCGAAGTACGGGCGAATGGGGATATTCGGATTTGGGCTCTACAGTTTGTTTGTTGTCCGATAAGAAATATTCTGTCAACTAGCGCCTTTTTGCTCGGCCTCCTGTTGGCCGGTGCTATTCTGATCAGCGAGATCGCATCATGGATTTCGAAGAATTCGAGCAACTGGTTCTAAGAGTGCTCTTCGAGACTGATGTGCCGGTCACAGCTGCCCACGTCGCCTACCTGGGACGGATTTCCGTGCGGAGCGCCGAGCGGCACCTTGCAAGCATGGTCGAGTACGGGACGTTGCTTGTGCGCACCAGCGCGTCCGACGGCGTGATCGAGTACTACTATCCCGGCCGCCGACCGATCCCAACGGCCGCTGTCACGGCCGCTACCTCGGGTCTGGATGTTGGACCGCCGTCTATCACGATTGGCGCCCCGTTCATGATGTCCCTGCGGCCGCCGACCAGCCCGGTCACCTCGGTCCTCCTCTCGATGCTGATCCCCGGCGCTGGTCACATCTACGCGGGCCGCGCCGGCAGCGGTGTGGCGTGGATGGCCACCACGCTCATGGGCTACGCTTGTTGTTTTCTACCCGGCCTGTTCCTGCACGGCCTTTGTCTGGTCAGCGCCGCCCGCACGCGGCGAGCGTGACACCGCTCTTCCTTCGACCAGTGGCACAGCCCAATGGTCGGCGTGCCCACGCTGCGGCCCAGGGTCTCGCCGCAGTCTAGCCGTTCTCCAGGCTTTCCTCTTTGCGCCGGCGCAGTTGTCGAAGGTCCTCAAGGGCCTTCTGTCCCACCGGGCCGCCGGATTCCAGAGCCGTCACGGCATCGCCCAGCAGGCGAACATCCTCCTCGACCTTTTCGCGCAGCGCCTGGTGCATGTCGCGGAACGACGTGTAGAAGTCCTGCAATTCGTCGCCCTTTCGCAAATTGGTGGGCACCGCACCCAGGCGGTTTTCGCGGACCCTGCCAAAAAATGCCGCGATCTTGAACAGAGGGCCCGCCACCTTGTGGGTAATCAGGATCCCCACCGCGCTGATCGAAATCACCAGCACGATCCCAAAGCCGATGATTCCCCACAGGACCCATTTGTCACTGGCGGCGAACTGACCCTGCAGTTCCCCCGCCACGGTTGGATCGGCCATCCCCGACAATTCGATGACCTTCGAGATGTCCCGGGTGGCCTGGTACATCTTGTAGCCCAGCCCGCCGGTCAGAAACACGGCGACGATAACAATAGTCATCGTGTAGCGAACCTGCAGCCCGACATCGAGCAGGTAGTTCCGCATCCTGCGGCGATACTTCGGTGTGCCGGGATCGGCGCTTTGGACGGTATTCATCTAGGGCCTCCGAAAGTATCTGACAAGACGATTCTCCAACCTAATTTCCAACCTGGTTTCAGGTGCCTGGACTGTCATCCGCCCTGGGCTTTCAGAAACTTCGCCAGATCCTCGGCCAACTGGGCCGCGGTCGCCTCCAAGCATTCCCGGCGGGCATTTTCCCGGTCGCGTGGCCGCGTTCCCGACTGTACGCTCGCTTCGGCGCTGGTCCAGGAAATGATGCTTTTGGATGGCCACCTTGCGACCATGACGCGCACCCCGCACGCTGTTTCGCCGGCCCCCGTCGTCGCCACGTCCTCCAAACGCGTAACGTTACCGTCGATCCAGAACGCAGTCCCCGCAGCGGCCGGTTTGCCGCCGTCGGCCGTCGGAGTCAAGGTCACGGTCGGCAGCTTCCCCAGTTCGGTCTGCAGGGTGTCGCGCACAATCTTCACGAAATCAGCCGAGGCGGGTTTGACGCCGCCCGTGAACGGCCCGAAGTTCAGGTACATCTTCGCTCGCTTGCCCCCACCCGTCGGCCCCGCCAACAGCGAAATGGACTTTTCCGTCTGAGATCTAACGAACGGATCGGGATCCCGTTTGGCCAGAGTGCGTAAAACCTCCAGCGCCGTCGCATCGCCAATCTGCCCCAACGCCTGGGCCGACATGGCCCTGACGGTCTTGTTTTGATCGGCGAGCGCGCGGGACAAACAAGCAACCGCCCCCGCATCGCTTAGCTTGCCGAGCACCAATGCAGCCTGAACCCGAACCTTGTAGTTTTCATCGTCGGTCAGGGTCCGGCAGATCTCGGCGACCCGGGATGTCGGCCCCGCGGCGGCCGTGCGAAAACCGAGCGTCAGGACGGTCACCAACAACAATCTTCCCAGGCGCCAGGACACCGTGTGGCCGAAGCCACCGCCCGCCTTCACCCTGCCCGCCTTTTCGTGTCCGACGGAATTCCCCTGTCGAAAGGATTGCCGCCGACGGAGCCCGCGGACTTTGCGCCAAGCAGAAAAGAAAACGCGAAACCGCCGCCGGGAATGTCCTCCAGAGCAATTTTTCCGCCGTGCAACTCAACGACGGCCCGAGCCAAGGCCAAGCCCAACCCGTATCCGACCGGCTTTTCATCGAGCTGCGCGTAGGGCTCGAACATCTCGCGCTTCTCGGCCAGGCTGGGGGTCGCCCCGGGACCGCCCACCCAGACCAAAACGCCGCCCTCGGCGTGGCCGATGCGTACGGTGATTTTTCCCTGCGTCCGTCTCACGCAGTGCATGACCAAGTTGACTAAAACACGGCGGATCAATTCGGGATCGGCGGTCACGGCGCGCTCATCCGCCGGCCGGTCCAGGGCGACCTCGCCCATCAACACTGGATTTTTGGCCAGTTCAGCGACTATCTCCGCGGCCAGATCGCCGACTCGAATCGGGGCCAACTCAAGCGTCAGTCGTCCGGTCTCGAAGCGATCGAATTCCAGGACCGTTCGCACGCTGTGCATCAGCTGATCGAAGACCGTCCGTGCGTCGGCGACGGCCTCGTCGAAATCCCGCCGGCGTGGATCAACCGCCGCGGGAGCGAAGCGCGATAGGTAATCGACATTCGCGCTTAGCGCGGCCACCGAGCCTTGCAGGTCGTGGAGCAGATAGGCCAACCAACGGCGCCGCTCCACGATCTCGGTCCCCTGGCTCCGCTGTTTGCGCTCGACGCGCCGGTACAGTGCCCGCGTTCTGAGCAACGCCCACAGACGGGTGCGACGCTCCTGTGCGTCCGTCGCCGGCGAAAATACGGCGTCGGCGCCCGCACCCAGGGCCCGCATGCGAAACGAACGCAGGTCTCCCAGTGCCATGACGATGGTCGGAACGAAATGGGTCCGAACGTTGCTCTTCAGGCGTTGGCAAAGTTCGATACCGCCCGCAGGCGCGATCCGGTCGTCGATCAAGATCACGTCCGGAGGGTGCATCAGCGCTTCCTCGAACGCGCTGTTCGCGTCGTCGGACACACGAACGCTGATCCCCTGCTGCTTCAGGAATGCCAAAACGGGACGCGCCAGCCCCCGGCCTGGAGCCGCCACCAACGCTTCGACCTGGGTCGGGAGCGTCAGAGCATTGTTGTGTGTGGTCCTCTCGTCGGGGAGCATGGGCGGAACCGCGACTCGGGCAGAGGGAGCGTAACAGGAGCGATGCGGGATGTCATCCGCGTCGTGCGTCGCCCACTATCTCATCTTCTGTTATCTCACCTACCATCTCATCTACCTCTCACCTACCATCTTTTTCTACCATCTTGCAGTCGTTCAGATATCGGGCCCCCAGAGCCACATAGTTCGCGGCGGAGATCGCAAGCTGGTTCAGTTCGTCGGGCCGCAGGTCACGCTTCACCCGAGCCGGTGCGCCCATGACCAAGGTCCCAGCCGGAATCCGTGTCCCTGGCACCAGCAGCGCCCCGGCCGCGACCAAACACCGTTCGCCGATCTCACACCCGTCCAAGATCGTCGCGCCCATGCCCAGGATGCACAGATCGCCAACCATGCTGCCGTGGATCGTGACCGAATGACCGATGGTCACCCGATTGCCGATCAGCGCCGGCAGTGCGCCCCGCCCCTCGTGAATCACGACGTTGTCTTGCACATTGGTCTCTTCACCGATGCGGATGAAGTGGTCATCGCCGCGCAACACCGCCCCAAACCAAACACTGGAGCGGGTGCCGATCTGGACATCCCCCACCACGGAAGCCGAGGGTGCGACGAAGACCGCCGCTGCCAGTTGGGGATGCTTGCCGGCGAACGCAAAGATCATGCTTTCCTCCGTGATGATAGATACCGCGCCACCAGATGCCCGACTAGCGCGCCCAGGCTTCCTCCCATGAGATCGGCGACAACATCCAGGACATCGGGGGACCGCATCGGCACGAACACCTGATGGATTTCGTCCGAGATTCCGAAGGCGAGCGTGATCAAGGCGCCCGCGACAACGGTTTTGGCCGGCCCTAAGGAGGTCGTCCGTTGGAGGGCGCGAAAACCAAGGATTCCAAGCATCGCATAGACACAAACATGCGCGATCTTGTCGCCAAACGAGACATCCACGGAGGGAAGACGGCTGCCCGGAATCGACGACAAGCCAAACAGGATCGCTGCCCATACAACAGGCGGAGCCCATGCCCCCCACCTTGGCCCCAATGTCGAATGGGGCTTGTTCACGGGGCGACCACGTTAGTCGCGTCCCCCATGTCTCACAAGAGTACCGAAAACGTCTACATGTAGGTTTTTTGACTTCATCTCATTACATACTAACCTCTCCTTCATGCCTACCTCCCAGCTGCCCGCCTTCATCTCCAGCCCTGCAGAAACGTCCATCGGACCCTCCGACCAGGACGCTAAACAGCGGCGCGAACACCTGCGGTTCGACAAGGCCTTCACGGTGCGCGTCGAATCACTGCTGTTCGGTGATCTCGTCTGTGTAGCCCGCAACGTATCGGCCGGCGGCATATTCCTCGAGCTGGCGGATCCCCTTCCCCTGGCGGCCACGATCCGGGTCTGCTTCCCTGTACCGGACGGCTCTGGTGAAATCGTGGCGGTCGGCGAGGTGAAGAACCATTACTTCATCAACTACGTTCAAGATGGCGTAACCAAAGCCATCGCGGGAATGGCCGTGCGCTTCACATCCTTCGAGAGCGACAGTCACCGCATTCTGGAAGACTGTCTCAGCCGGTTACGCGTTCTGCACTGATACCTCTCGCGATTGCGTTCACTCGTCCGACCTTGCCCTCACGGCCACCGGTTCGGGTAGATCCACGGTGGCGCCCTCCTCTATCGGAATCTCGACCTCTCGCGGTCCGCTGGTGATCGCCAACACGTGGGCTCCGACCCGAATAGACAGTTCGTAGCGCCCTGGCAGGGCGCCTGTGATGGTGAATCCACCCGCCTTGTCGACGTCGCCCACCGCCTTGCGGGGAAACGCCAAGGGAGATCGCCCAACCAACACGGCCCGCGTCTCCCCGGTAATCAGCAAGCCAGACGAAACCGAAATCCGGCCGCGTACGCGCGCACCGCGATGGGAAATCGTCAATTCGGTTTCCGTGTCGAGGTGCCCCTCGGCAAGTTCGATCTTCTCCGGGGGATACACCAGCATTTCGCCGTGCCGGGCCCAAAGATAATACGTTCCCGGTCCGAACCGATCCTGAGCGAACTTACCGTCGGCGTCGGTGGTCCAAATGATCGGCGAAGGCGAGATCGAAACCCCGAATCCCCCCGACAGCATCGCGACAACGGTGGCGTTCGCCTCGGGATCGCCATCCGCGTCGATGACGGCGCCGCGAATGACCCCCGTGCGGGCCAGTCGAATGGTCACCCGCGGAGCTCCGGCGGATAACACCGCACGCGCCGAACCCGGCAGCCAGCCAAATCGAGACGCAACCAAAACGTATCGTCGATTCTCGAGCCCGTTGATGGCGAATTGCCCGTCCTCACCTGTGACCGCGGCTGAGATCTCGACGACATCTTCCTGGCTGCGCAGCGCGCGCACATCGACCCGCGGTACCGGGACCCCCGCGCCATCAACGACCCGTCCGCGTTGTGTACTCTCCGGCCCAAGGCGAAACGAGCGAAGCATCGTCGGCGGCTTGTCCAGGCGAACCTCAGCAATTTCGGTTGCCTGCCCGGGGTGGCTGATGCGGACGGTGTACGGAATCGTTGCACTGCGCAGGCGAATCCGGAAGCTACCATCCTTCGCAGAAACCTCGTCGGCGATGGCGGTTCCCTGAAACCAAACGCGAATCTTGGCACCCTCGATTCGGCGCGCGGCGTCGTCAGTGACACGACCTTGCAGAGCGACCTCGGGTCTGTCCGCGGTATCCCGATGAAAAATCTCGCGGCGGAAGTCCTCTTCGTTCGCAAGCAGGCAGCTTCGTCCTCGGAACCAAGGCGTGGCGCAATCGGGCGCCAGACGCGAGCAGAAGTCCACGCAGTTTCCCGTATCCTTGGGATCACACACCGACGATGGAGGTTCCTCGGGATCCAACATGGGAGGCGGCGCTCCCCGGCCGTCGCAAAAGACACACCCCTCCGGCCGATCGACACAGCGAACATCACGTGGATCGACGGAGGTGGTCGCCACATCAGGAGCAACCGGAACCCCGCGCGTTCGGCGGCAGGCGCCCGCGAACGGCGCCGCAACCGCGACGAGGACAAGTAACACGAGGGATGGGCGCATGAACCGCGACGGTGCCTCTAGACCCCGCAACACTGCGTGGTAGATCGAACCAACTGTACGTCATGACCCGCCCCCACCCAAACCGGTCGGCCTTGTTCATCGTCTTGGAGGGCATCGACGGATCCGGCACAACCACGCAGTTGGACCTGCTAGCCCGCCATATGCGCTTGCGCGGACGAGAAGTTCTGCCGACCCGCGAGCCCAGCGGCGGGCCGGTGGGTCGGCTGTTGCGCGAAATCCTTCTCGGTCAGCATCGCGACCCGAAGGGGATGCCGGTCGACGGTCGCGCCATGGCCCTGTTGTTCGCGGCGGATCGTCGCGATCATCTGGCCCGCGAGATCGAACCGGCCCTCGCGGCGAGAATCGACGTTGTCTCCGATCGCTATGTTCTCTCCTCGCTTGCCTATCAAGCGGTCGAAGCGGATCGAATCTGGGTCGATCACCTGGCGGAGGGAATACGCGTCCCGGATCTCACCCTGTTGCTGGACATTCCCATTCCGCTCGCGGCCGCGCGCCGTCGCGCAGCCGGAAGGCCGAGCGAACGGTATGATGCAGACGGCACGCTGGAAAGCGTGGCCGAGAACTATCGACGACTGGCGGCGACGGAAACTGGTCGCGGCAACATCGTCGTTGTCGATGGATCCGCCCCCGTTGAAGCGGTAGCGCGAACGGTCGGCGCGGCGGTTGATCGTCTGCTTGACGACGGAGCCACCGTCGCGTGAATGCGTCCCGGGACACGCGGACTCTGGGGCTGTCCATTCTATTCAGCGTCGTAGTCATCGATTGCGCGACGACGCCACCTCCGGTGGAACCGAGCCGGCAGCCGGATGTTCCTGGGTTGGTGCCCATTCCTGTCGCTGCTTCCCCTTCACGTCCGTCAGGTCCGGCGCGGCCTGCCGTGTCTACTGCCGACACGCCGATGCAGTCCCCAGCCACGAGGACCGAAGATATCCCCGCCGCCCCCGTGGGTGCCATGGGCTGCAGCGCCCGGGTCGGAGCTCGCACCTTGAAACGCTCAGCTCTCAGTCGCACGCTGGACGCAGGCCTCGGAACCTGGCTCCGTGGTGTCGACGTCGAGCCGAAGATCGACCGGGGGCGGTTTCAGGGTTGGTTGGTTCGCGGAATCTACCCAGGGGACCCATGCTGGGCGGACATCGACCTGAGAGCCGGTGATGTGGTCAATCGAATCAACCGCCAACCCATCGAAAGGCCGGAGGAAGCGCAGGCTGTCTGGTCCGCGCTTCGTGGTACGGGTCAGATCGTCATCGACCTGGTTCGCGCCGGGAAACCCAAGACGCTGCGGTTCGACGTTGTTGACGATCGCGAGTAATCGACCGCCCGCGCGTTACGCTACCTCTACCTCTTCTTCTTGCCCGCTGCTTTCTTCTTCGCCGCAGCTTTCTTCCTCGCGGAACTGGGCTTCGCGGCGGGCTGGGGCTTTTCGTCTGGCTCGCCCGTTGTCTCCGCCGCCGGCTTCTTTTCGGCAACCGGATTTTCGGCCGCGGGCTTTTCTGGCGCCAATTTCTCGGCTGCGCGTTTCTCCGCTGCAGGCTTCTCCGCCGCTTGCGACGGCAAGCCGGCCGGTGCCGTGGCCGGCGGGGCCTTCTCATTGGGTGCAACGCTTTCGGATTGCTTCGGTTGGTCGGGGCTACCGTTCTTTTCCGTGCCCCCTCCCTTCATGGACAGCAACACGACCGCTACCAAAACGACCACGACGGCGCCGACGACACCAATAATCAAGAGACGCTTGCCGCCCCCGATTTCACCAAGCATCTCGTTTTCGCTCATCCGCTCGCCGGGGACCTTTCCTCCGCGCGACGGCAACGCCGTGGGAGCCGACCCACCCCGTAGCGAAAACTTCTTGCGGTCTTCCGTGGAGACGGTTCCGTCATCTACGTACCGATCCTCAAGAGGTTTGGCATCCTCGGCGGGAAGTTCGGGCTCGGCGGCCGCTGCCGCCTTCTTCGCGCCGGCCATCGCTGCCACCTTCGCCCGGGCGTCCGCCACCATCTGATCCACGTCGCCCTTCTTGAACCAGAGCGTTTCGCGAAAATTAGCGCCGGCGGCGTCAGTTCCCGAAGCCGCGCCAAGCGGGGGCGTATGCGACGGATCGATCGCCCGAGATGCCGGTGGAGATCCCGCTGGGATACCGCCTGGAATGCTCCCCGTCGCGCTGCTGCCTGGAATCGCTCCCCTGGCGGCTGGCATGGCGATCATGGTGGCGGCGATGGCGGCTCCGTGCGATGGACGAGTCATCGGTGCTGGCGTGGCGCCCGGGCCCACCTCCCCACTGGAAGCCATCGACGAAACAGCCGACGATGCATCAGCCACCTCGCGTTGCGGCAGCATGGGTGACGGTGTCCCCGGCACCGCGATCGTCGGGGACGTCAACTCCGGTGCGGGCACCTCTTCTGCAATGGGCAGCCCAGCGGCTGCGGCCGCGCCTGCCTCGGGCGCACCGTTCCCGACCGCCTGTCGGGCGGCGATCGCCTGCGCCACGAGCTTTTGCACCTCGGTCGCCCCACCCGCGAACATCATCGTGCGCGCGAATCCCCCATCGCGACCGCCACCTGCCGTTGCGGATGATGCCGCCGGAGCCTCGTTCACGATCAGACCTGAAACGTCCGTCAGAAACTGGCGCATGGTCAACGGTCGACGGCTGGAGTTTCTCTCCAGGGCTTTCAAAATAATTCGATCGACCTCGGTGGTAAGACCGCTCCCCCGCTTGATGCTGGGGGGCGTGATCTCCGCCTTCTGCACCGCATCCACAATCGCCTGCGGCGTCGCCCCTGCGTGAGGAGCGTGCCCCGTCAACATGAGGTAAAGCAAGGCGCCCAGGCTGTAGGTATTCGATCGCTGGTCGATCAGCTTTCCGTCGGCCTGCTCGGGAGACATGAACTCGGGAACACCAAAAAGGTTGTTCACGCAGGGGCGCGGAATCGCGAAATTGATCACCCTGACCTGATCGTCGCCTGACACCAACACGTTTTTGGCCGACAAATCACGATGGACGACGCCAACCTTCTGGGCCTCGAGCAACGCCTCGCCGATCTGAGCGGCGACCTTCTTGGCGCGATCGATTCCGAAGGGGCCGCTTCGGAGCACGACCTGATCCAGCGGCTCGCCGCTGGCTAGCTCGGACGCCACAAAAAGTCGTCCCTCCGCAGTCTTGCCGAAATCGATGATTTTGACGATATGCGGATTGCTGGCGCGCTGCAGTTGTCGCAGTTCGCGCTGCGCACGTTCAAACGCCGCGGCCGTCGGCAAAACCTCGGCCGCCACGATCTTGTAGGCGACGGCAGCACCCGATTGCGCGTCGCTGGATTGCCAGACCTCGCCGCTCTGTCCGCCGCCGAGTCGTGACACCGCGACAAACCGAGCCAGCGGCTCTTCGACGATTGGCTCCAATCGTCTCGGGCCTTGTTCGCCAGCACACTCTTCGCGCGGGCAAAAATTTCCGTCGTCGGGGTACTTGTTCTTGCAGCTCGGGCAGAGTTTCATCCGGCTCCTGGTCGCTGGGGGCCCAACCCGGGTCCCTCTTCCCGAGTCGCCAGGCGATGTTACGCGGAGAAAACCAAGGAGGTCAACCTTGGCATGATGTGCCTATTTGCCCGGCTCGCCGAAACCCGCAAAAAGTTCGACAGCCGAGGGGGTCGACTTTCGACTCTCTTTTGCTTTCCGCTTCTTCCCCATATTTGTGTGACGGCGTGATCGCCTCTTCTCGGTCTGACGCGTATTCGATGCCATGGCCGGCGCGTTCTATCAGGCAGATGCGCGCGCGTCAATCTGGCTTGGGTTACCTCCTGACCGCGCTAACCACGCCCTCTATTCCTTGGAGGGTCCGGAGAACGGACTTCAGCTGGTCGACATGGCCTACCGCCACTTGAAAGGTATTGACCGCCTTACCGTCCCCGGAGGTCCGGCACCTGGCCTGGGAGATATTCACACCGCTTTCGGTGAATGCGCGTGAGATCGACGCCAGCAGACCAGGGCGGTCGTCCCCCTGAACCTCGACGGTAACCGGCCGCAGGGTTTTCGATTCGGTGTCCCATGAGACATCCAGGCGCCGCGCTGGATCCAAAGCCATCGCCCGTTCACAGTCGGGGGCATGAATCACCACGCCATGGCCGCGACTGATGAAGCCGATAATCGGATCCCCGGGAACCGGGCTGCAGCATTTTGCGAACTTCACCAGGATGTCGGTTTCGCCCTGGACGCGAATGCCGCCAATCGCGCGCTTGACGGTGCGCCTCAAACCCGTCAGCGGCGCTTCGACCACGCCATCCCCGCCAGCGCCAACGGCGGCTGAGTGTGCTGAGTCCGGTTCCAGCGCAGGCGCGATGGCGGTGGCGGCCTGCTCGACCGTGATCCGCCCGTACCCGACCGCCACCAACAGATCCTCCGCGGCACCCACGTGAAGACGAAGGGCGGCATCCTCAACGCGTCCTTCGCGCTCCATTGTGGCCAGGCCGAAGCCCCGTTTGCGCAGTTCACGCGCCAGCAGATCGTGCCCCATTTGCCGGCTGCGTTCCCGCTGCTCCATCCGGATGAAGTGACGAACTCTGGTCTTCGCCCGGCTGGTGGCGACGAACTTCAGCCAATCCTTCGACGGCTTCTGGTTCGGCGAGGTGAGGATGTCGATGGTGTCGCCATTTCGCAGCGTGTACCGCAAGGGCACGATGAGGCCGTTGATGCGCGCGCCCGAACAACTGTCACCGACCTTCGAGTGAATCGCGTAGGCGAAATCGATCGGCGTCGACCCCTTGGGCAGGGCCTTCACATCGCCCTTGGGCGTAAAAACAAAGACCTCGTCCTGAAACAGATCGATTTTAACGGTCTCGATGAACTCGGTCGGATCTTTCAGATCGCGTTGCCATTCCATCAATTGGCGCAGCCAGGCAAATGCCTGCCCGTCGGCCGCGCCGATCGGGATCTTTTCCTTGTATTGCCAGTGCGCGGCGATTCCTTGATCGGCGATGCGGTTCATCTCCTGTGATCGGATCTGCACTTCCATCCGGTCGGAGCGTGGCCCGATCACCGTCGTGTGTAGCGACTGGTACAGGTTCGGCTTCGGAAGCGCGACGAAGTCCTTGAATCGACCCGGTATGGGCGTCCAGTTGGAATGCACGATACCCAAACTGCCGTAGCAATCCCGCACGGATTCAACGACGACCCGAAACGCGATGACGTCGTATATCTGCTCTACCTCCCGTCCGGTCCTGCGCATCTTCTGGAAGATCGACCACAGGTGTTTTGCGCGGCCTGAAACCTGGGCGACGATCTCCGCCCCTTCCAGCGCGGTTTTCAATTTCATGACCACTTCGTCGATGTACCCGTTTCGCGCCTCGGCGGTCTCGGTCATCTTCGCCAGCAACTCGGTGTATGCCTGTTGTTCAACGTACCGGAATGCCAAGTCCTCCAGTTCGACCTTCATCCACTGGATGCCCAGACGATTGGCCAGCGGTGCGTAGATCTCCAACGTCTCGCTGGCAATCCGCTCCTGTTTTTCGCGCGACATGTACTGCAGCGTGCGCATGTTGTCGACGCGATCGGCGAGTTTAATCAGGATGACGCGGATGTCGCGCGCCATCGCCAACAACATCTTGCGAAAATTCTCGGCCTGGCGCTCCTCGCGCGTGGTCCATGGAATCTGGCCCAGCTTGGTGACGCCCTCGACCAGAAACTGAATCTCCTGTCCGAACAGGCGTCCGATGTCCTCGGCGGTCGCGCTGGTGTCTTCCACGCAATCGTGCAGAAGGCCCGCGCACACGGACGGAACGTCCAGGCGCAAATCCGAGATGATGCGCGCCACGCCGACCGGGTGAACCACATACGGTTCGCCCGATCGCCGCCGCTGCCCGGCGTGACGTTCCGATGCGAAATCGAAGCAGCGCTGAATCAGACCTACGTCGGCGGTCGGATCATAGGTCGAAACCGTACTGACAATTTGGCGAACCGCTTCAGTCATGAGATCCAGGCACCAAGGGCGTCACCGTCGCCCCCAGGCCCACGGATGATCCCTCCGCCAGAAGTTGTTCCGCCAAATGCGCGCAACGTCTGCGCGAACAACGCGCTGATTCGACGATGGCATTCAGCTGCTGGTGCGCGCGATCCAGGTTGTCGTTCACGACCAGGTAGTCGTACTCGCCGTAGTGCTCCAGTTCGCGTTTCGCGATGGCCAGCCGGCGCTGGATCGCCTCGGCTGAATCGGTCGCGCGACGACGCAGACGTCGTTCCAGCTCGGCCATCGATGGCGGCAGGATGAACACCAACACGCTCTCCTGGGGCCACTGGCGGCGGATCTGCTGTCCCCCCTGCCAGTCGATGTCGAACAGGTAGTCGGTGCCATCCTCCAGCGCGCGGTTCACCGCGTGCACCGCCGTGCCGTACCGTCCCCCATGGACGACCGCCCACTCGGCGAACTCTTGCTGATGGACCATTCGCGAGAATTCGTCATCGGTCACGAACTTGTAGTCCACACCATCACGCTCGCCGGCGCGCGGAGCGCGCGTGGTGTACGAAACCGAGAACACCAACTTCTGGGAATCGGCCACCATACGGGCAAGCGTGGTTTTCCCCGCTCCCGACGGAGACGAAATCACAAACAACATACCGCCGTGCCTCTGGGGAACCGAACTCATGCTCATTACTCTATATTCTGGGCCTGCTCGCGTATCTTCTCCAGCTCTGCCTTGCCTTCGATGACCTGGGCAGCCACCAGGGCATCCTGGGCCTTCGAACCTACGGTGTTTATTTCCCGTCCCATTTCCTGGATGACGAAATCCAGCTTTCGTCCCACCGGAACGTCGGCGTCCAACAGCACGCGAAAGTGATCCAGGTGGGTGCGCAGGCGGACCAGCTCCTCGGTGACGTCCAGCCGTTCCGCCATCAGGGCCACCTCCTGGGCGACGCGGCCTGGATCGAATCCGGGGGTGTCGCGCAACGCGGCAAGACGCTCGCCCAGGCGCTGCGCGAAGCGGGCGGGAACGGGCTTCACGGCGGATTCGACCAACACCACGATGGCATCGAAGTGCGCCAGGCGCGCGGCGAGATCAGCGCGCAACGCCGCTCCTTCGCGGTTCCTCGTCTCCAACAACTCCGCCAACGCCGCCTCGACAATAGGACGAAGCACGCGCCACATATCCTCGCCGTGCAAAGGATTTTCACCCGTACCCGCGTCCGATAGAAACGCGGCCACCGTCGCCAGGTCGACCGGCGTTGGAAGGTCGGCCTCGCGCCGGATACGTTCCAGGGCGGCGTGCGTGCGGCGAATACGGTCGACGTCCAGCGCTCCACCGCCTGGACGTTCGTCGCGAATCCCGATGGTCACCGTTCCGCGGTCGACGATGGCGCGGACTGCTCGCGTGATCTCGACGTCGCAGTAGGCGTCAGACCGGTCCGAGCGAATTTTGACGTCCAGTCCCCGATGGTTGACCGAACGAACCTCGACCGTCAGCCGACCCGAGGAGGAAGTCTCCCCTACGCCGGCAGCCGCCCGCCCATAACCCGTCATGCTGCGCATTGTACGCAGCCTAACATTCCGCTCCGCGATGAGCGCGCGGACGGAAGACACCTCGGTGGCTCGTCGGCGGCGATGTCACCGCCCGGAAGCGCCCGTGGCACTCGCGAAGTGGGCGATCATCTTCTCGAGCACTGGATCGCGCACCTCATCAACCCGCGACGCGACCTCTGTCTCCATCGATTCGACGGATTCGCGGAGGGGTGGCGGTGGAGGCGGGGTGGCGGCCATGACCCGCAGGGTGATCCAGAAGGCCGATGCGAAGGCAGCGATGCAGATCCAGGTTCGGGGCTTCTTCATTGACGACATTCACCCACAGTATCCCACCCTAGATCGAGGGCAAATTTTCGGGATCGCCCACATGACGCACGGGGCGGTTTTGTGACGCCGCGCGCTGTCGGAAACCGGTCGTTAGCGACCGCGTTGACGCTGGAGGTCCGGCATCCGACCCTCACCATTCCGCGTTTTGCGGCCAAGGAGAGTGGACCATGGGAAAAGTACCGGCGTACAACACCAGTTCCGAGCAATACCCGCCCGAAAACCGGAACGTCTATCACGACCATGACGACTGCGCGGACGGCAAACGGATCAAGTCCGAGCACAGGGAGTCCGGCACCGCAGGTAAGGCCCGGTGCAAGTCGTGCATTGACCTCGGCTAGCACAGCATCTCCCGAAACGTGATCTCCCAGTGAGGGCCGGTCGGCTCGTTCTTGTCCAGTACGTCCCAGACGCGACGGAGCGACCCGACCGGCAACCCGTTGGCGATGCAGATACCCATCGCCCGCCAGCCAGCTTCCGACGTTCCCACGAATGCCACGGTCGGCTCTCGGTAGGCGTGGCCCCGGCTTCCCTCACAGGACTGGACCGTTTCAATTCCTCCGGCCTGGAGAAGGTCAACCGCCTTCTTGATCCCAGGATCTATCTTGCCGGGAACAGGTGGCGTTCCGTCGCGTCCACGACGGCGCCTCATTGACCACCCGAGCTATCCCAGACTGTGCTGGGATTTGGCCACGTGGAGGGCTGCCAGCCTGATCCAGGCCGAGACGGACAGG
>JANOJB010000147.1:0-1946 GCA_031407985.1 Pseudomonadota bacterium
TGCTGTCGTCGCCGCTGGTGACCGGCGCGAAGACGACCTTGACCGCCGAGATGGGTGGCTTCACCGTCAGCATCGCGCGGCGCGATCAGCTGTGTACGTCGCTGTCGACGCGCTTGGGGAAGGCCGATCTGTGCGGCTTGGTGGTGCCGGTACCCTCGGCGACCCAGTTGGCGACGCAGAGGATTTCGACCAGCGTTCCGGCGGACGCATTCAGCCGGGGCAGTGAATTGCCGATCATGGCCTCGGTGCCGACGCTGTTCTATTCGGCGGCGACCGAGATGCTGTGCGAGAACATCGCGGTTCAGGTGGTCGATGCGACGACCGGCAGCGTGTTCAGTAGCGCCACGCCGCCGGCCACCATCGCCGACATGGTTCAGCGGATCATGGGTTATCCGCCGTCGGATCCGCTTCACTTGGGGGCCGTGCAGATCCTGCAGGAGAACTACAACGCGCACATCGCGGCGCGGGCGAACGCCACGAACTCGATGCGATCGACGTTCGCGTTGGCTTGCGAATCCCCTACAAGCCTTTCGTTCGGTCTCTAGGAAAGGATGAATGCCATGCTCAAGCGACGCGACGCACTTCTGACCGGACTGTTCGGTGCGAATTACATCGGGCTGCGCGCCCTGGCGACGGGTCTGCCGGCCTGGTTCATCGCGAACCCACGGAAGGCCAGCGCCCAGGACCTGCAATGCGCGATCACGGCGAAGGAGACGATGCAGTACCTGGTGGTCAGCGCGTCGAGCCAGGGCGATCCGTTGAACTGCAACACGCCGGGCACGTACGAGGCGCCGGAGATCATCCATCCGCTGGCGGCGACGATGGCGCCGACGATGGTGACGCTGGGGGCGAAGACGTTCGGGGCGGCGTTGCCCTGGGCGGGGACGGACGTGGGCGGGGCGCTTGCGCCTGCGACGCTGGCGCGGACGAACTTCTTCCACTACTCGACGCGATCGACGGTGCACGGCGATCAGCCGAAGGTGATGAAGCTGCTGGGACAGATGGCGCGCAGTGAAATGCTGGTGTCGGCGTACGCGAAGCACCTGTCGACGTGTTTTGGGACGGTGCAGGCGGAGCCGGTGGCGGTGGGCGCGCGTGGAAATTCCAGCGAGCTGGTGAGTTTCGCGGGACGAACGTTGCCGTCGGTGTCTCCGACGCAATTGAAGCAACTGTTGACGGGGGCGCGGAACAACCCGCTGTTGGCGCTGCGCGCGGTGCGTGACCAGTCGCTGAACAAGTTGAACGAACTGGCGAAGACGACGGGGTCGAACGTGCAGAAGCAGTTCCTGGATTCCTTGGCGACAAGCCGGACGCAGGTGCGGCAGCTGGCGGAGGCGCTGGCGACGACGCTGAACGCGATCACGACGGACGATGTGCGCGGGCAGGGGCTGGCGGCGGCGGCGTTGATTTCGGCGAACGTGACGCCGGTGGTGACAATGCACATCGGGTTCGGCGGCGACAACCACACGGATCAGGATCTGGCTGGGGAGGCGGCGCAGACGGTGACGGGGGTGCAGGGCATTCAGTTGCTGATGGACGCGCTGACGGGGCTGGGGCTGCAGGACAAGGTAACGTTCGCGATGATGAACGTGTTTGGTCGCAACCTGAACGGGATCGCGAAAACGGACGGACGGACGGGACGCGACCACTACGGAAACCACGCGGTGTCGGTGTTGATCGGAAAGAACATCGCGCCCGGGGTAACGGGCGGCGTGATGAAGGGAACGGGCGCGGCGTATTCGGCGTCGGACATCGATTCGGCGACGGGAGGGGCGGTTACCGGTGGCGACATCACGGCGGCGAAGACCAGCGTCGCGCTGGCGCGGACCTTGGGTGCGGCGCTGGGAATCCCCTCGGCCGTGCTTGAGCCCGATTTGGCGGCCACCGCCGGCGCCAAGGTCGTCAACTCGACCCTGTCCGGCGTCACGGGCTAGGCTGGCGGGCCG
>JANOJB010000171.1:0-29445 GCA_031407985.1 Pseudomonadota bacterium
GGGCATGGTGCGCCAGTGGCAGGAGCTGTTCTTCGACAATCGCCTGTCGGGCGTGGACCTGGAAGGCAACCCGGACTTCGTCAAGCTGGCCGGCGCCTACGGGGTGAAGGCCTGGCGCGTGCGGCGGCCTGCCGAGGTCGACCGCGTCCTGAAGGCGGCGATGGACTACAACGAAGGCCCCTGCCTGATCGACGCCGAGGTCGTCAAGGAGGACAACGTCTTCCCCATGATTCCGGCGGGCGCGGCGTTGCGCGACATGATCATCGACAAGCCGAAACACAAGATGGAAAAGCCCACGGGGTCGACCTAGCCATGACAGCCACGGCCATCAACCCATCATCCGCTTCGGCATCCGCCCCCACAACCGCTGGAACTCCCATGCACACGATTTCGATCTTGGTCCGCAACAAACCTGGTGTTTTGGTGCGTGTGGCGCTGGTGTTCGCGCGCCGCGGTTACAACATCGACAGCCTGGTCGTCAGCCCCGACATGACCAACGGCGGGTTCTCGCGCATCACGATCACGTGCAGCGGCGATCCCGAAACCCTGGAGCAGATCATCCGGCAGACCACCAAACTGATCGACGTCGTACACGCGATCGATCACACCGGGCAGTCGGTCATCGAAACCGAGATTGCACTGGTGAAGATCCGCATCCCGATCGACCGACGGACGGAGATCCTGCAGATCGCCGAGCAGTACGGCGCCAAAGTGCTCGACTACGGGACCGATTCGCTGATCCTGCGGACCTATGGTTCAAGCGACAAGCTGGACGCCCTGACCATCCTGATCAAGCAGTTCGAGGTCGTCGAGCTGGTGCGGTCGGGGAAGATCCTGATGACCCGCGGGCTGGCCACGACGTAGGGGCCACCGGGCGCGCTATCAACCGCCACTATCGGCCAAACGTCACGACGATGGCCGATCGCTACTACGCTCCGATGTCCGCCGAGGGTCACCTCGGCATTGCCGGGTTGGACGACCTGCCGGCGCCTTCTTCCTTGATGTCCAGCAGGTGGTCGCAAGACAACCTCGTCACGTGCCATCCCGCGCGCCTCTACGACGGACGCGTGTTGGAGCGCATCGACCACGATGCCCTCGAGTCCTTGATAAGGGACCTGGCGAAGACGCAAGGGCCGATCATCCATCCCGGGGCGGCCCGGATGGGTGTTTTCACCTGGGACGTTTCCTGCGCGAACGACCAGGGGCCCTTCATTTTGCAGGTCCCCTTGGTCTTGGATGAGCGGGGCAGACGCGACCGATCAAAGCGGGACGTGCCCCGACTTAACGTCGAGAACATGCGGTATTTCATGACGCGGGGACTGAGCCGGTTCGTGGTCCCGCCCAAGGACTTCATGACTCTGGGAGGAAACGTCCCCGCGGCCACCTTCACCGCGCTGCCGGACCATCACCCGATCACCTTCGGCCGGGGGGCCATCGAGGTCCAGCTCGGCGAGGGCAAACGATCCTGGGTCGTCTCGCTGGGCCCGCTCCCGACGGCTGATCTGCTGGCCGAGATGATTGCGGCGCTGGTTTACCATTACGAGCCCGGAACCACAGGCGGCACCGCCGTCACCGACGTCGTCGTCAACGACGGTGACTTCGCGGCCAGGCGACGGAGGGACGGTTCCTTCGAGATCCGTCTCACGGCCGTGCGCCGACGGGAAACCGGCATCGGTCCCAGCCTGCTTCTGCTGTACCTGATCCAGATGATGGCCTACGAGGATTGGAACGTGGACGGCAAGCTGGTCGGACTTCCCGTGCTCATCTCCAATCCGTCCGTCGCCTTCGAGGGCGTTATCCGGGGGCTGCGCTACCGCTATCGGGATCTCGGGCTGCCCGAGGAACAAGGCCCCAGGGAAGCTCTCCAGTGGATCCGGGATTTCGGTCGATCCAAGGAGGGCCGCGCCTACCGTCCCTGGGCGGACCGTTTTCTGGCGGGCCGCCTGCCCGCCTCGTTCGGCGGGGATCCGCGGGAACGGTGGTGGCGCCTCATGCCCTTGCGGACGAGACTTGGCCTCCTCGAATTGCGCGCCCGCCAAAATGAAACAGGCGTCCGCCGCAGTGACGGATCAAACGATCACGGGTCAGATGAAGCGGGCGCCGCGCGGACCATGAGAGTCTTCCTGGACAGGCTGTCACGCGAGATCGGCCGCGCCCCCGAGGACGATTCCGGGTTGGTGAGAATCAACGACCTGGGGCGCGACGGCCTGATGAGCCTGCTTGAGGAGGCAGAGGCGCGGATCCCGGCCGAGGCGCGCGCGGGCGTCGCCGACGATGTCCTTTTGCACTGGCCTTACCGGGGCCTGGACCAGTTGGTGGCCCAGGTGCCGGGCGCGCGCGGCCTGCGCAGGCTGAAGAGCCGCCTCACCTTCGGCCACGTCGTCTCGGACGCCGACCAAGGGACGCTGAAAAGCCTGGGACCCGCGCCGAACGAAGGAGGCCCGAGCCGGCCTCTAGCTAACCACGAGATCTTCGGCGGCCTCCGCGTGCCGGCATCCCTGGGAACGACGGCTGCGCGAACATTCCCCTCGTTTGAAGCGTACATGGACGCGGCGCTGCACGATCGAAAGTGGGGCTACTACGCCCATGGCGTGTTGATCGGCGGGGCAGGTCATTTCAATACGAATCCGGAAGATTTGTCCCCCCACTACGGCCAATGGATTGCGACGTTGGCCTTTCGTTGTTGGCGGGACATGGTCGCGCGCGGCGATCTTACGGAAATGGATGCGTTCCCCGTCATCGAGTTCGGCGCGGGCAACGGACGGCTGGCCCGGGACTTCCTGGATTCCGTGGCCGGGACCGCCGGCACATCCAAAATTTCCGAGCGACCCGAGCAAGAAATTTGGCGGACGTTCGCGTCACGACTGGAATACCGCATCTATGAAACGTCGGCGTCGCTGCGGGACAAGCAGCGCGCGCTGCTGGGTCAGGGTTTGGGCCAGGGCGCCATCGTCGCGGAGGGGGACGCCCGACGCCCGGCGGAAATCCTGAAGCGGGATTTCCCCGACGGTCTGAAGGGCCTGGTGCTGACCAACGAAGTCCCCGACGCTTTCGGCGTCCACAAGGTGGTGCTGACTTCCGAAGGGCGCGCGCTGGTGGCCCTGGTGGTCCCGCGCGTGGAACCAACCTTGCGGGAGGCCTTCCGCCGACCAGAAGCACTGAACGACGGCCTGTTCCGCCGGATCACCGAAGCGGACGCAGCGGCGCGGGAGACCTTTGGTTTCCGGGGTAACGCCGACGATTTCTACCTGGACGGCAACACCTATGCTGAGGTGATGGAAGCCCTCTCGGAGTTCCCCCTCGAACAAAGAGAAGCCCTCCGCGCGGCCCTTTGGTTCGAGGAGGCCTACGTGCCGGCGGCGGCCGTTCCGGATCTCGGGTCCCATCTGCGCGCCAACGCCGTGCAGTACGCCACGGCCCTCGCCGCGGAAGATTCGGGCGTGGTGTTGTACGTGAACGTCCACGCCGAACGTTTTGTCCGCGAGTTGGCGGCGTCGATGACGGCGGGATTCATCGTCACCATCGACTACGGCGACACCACCTGGGACCTGGTGCAGGGCGCCCGGCGCGGCGAATTCCCCTTTCGCATCTATGGCGACTGGCAACACGACTATGTCCCGAGGCCCAACGATCCCTATTTCGCGCCGGGGACCCAGGACATGACGACGGATGTGAACTTCACCGACCTGGCCCACGCCGGACAGCAGGCCGGCCTGCACGTGCTCCACTTCGGCCCCGAAAGAGACGTGACGGGCGACGATCTCCCGCAGCTGCTCCGTGCTGCGGTCGACCAGGAATCCGTCGCTGAGTTCCTGGGAAATCCCGTGTTCAAGGTTTTGGTTCTTGGGACCCACCCAAGCAACATTTTCGCCGGCCCCCTCATGTCACTGCTGCCCCTTTTGTGCGACGAGCAGGACGTCCCGAAGTCCCGGCGGCACAGGATCCCAAGCATCCAGAAAACCCTCTGCTGCCCTGGAGAGGAAGCGGCGCCTTCTGACTAACTTTGCGGACCGACGCGAGTAACGATCCGTTGCCCCGCGACGCCCGACTGCTCCGCCGCGTCCTTTGCTACGGTCCGGCGCCCGCTCCGCTGTTGCAGTACTCGTTGAACCGATTCCCGGTGGCGCTGTAGGCACGCCCGGATGTTGCCGCCGCGGCCCACGGCGCCGTCTGCGCGATGTGACCGCCCAGCGTGGATTCGCGGATCACCACCTGCCCGTTGGGCGTGGGTGTCGTGCTGCTTTGGTCCCATGAACGGCCAAGCGAAATCCTGTTCGCCGGCGCCGAGGCTTCGGCAGTGAAGTTGACCTTCGTGACCAGGAATCCGTACATGTTGTCGACGTGGGTGCTGGGGGCGAAAATCACGCCCGCGCTGGTCCCCCGGCGTGACGACAGGTAACGGATCGTGCCGCCGTCGATCACCATGACGGCGCGGCCGAAAATAAAGTCGGTGTCGCCCTCGATGAAGCTGTTCTTGATGTAGACGCGCGCGATCGCGGTTGCCGACGGTGAATCGACGTACAGCGTGTCCTGGAATCCGTGCAGGCGAACGTTCTCAAGCACGGTCTTGTCGCCCGTCGTCAGGAGTGCGACCGCCTGAATGTTGGTGCCGCTGGCGGGCGTGGCGAAATTGTTCGAGATGGTCAGGTTCATCAGTTGGAAGCCTGCGGCCCTGGTCGTGAACGTCGCGCTTTGCCCTGTGCCACCTGCGTCGGCGGCGGATCTGCCGCTGACGATGGTCACGCGGGTGGCATCCGTGTCCGCGCCGTACAGGGTGATGGGTGTCGAGCCCGCGATCGAAACCACCTCAGGATACGTTCCCGGCCTGACCAGGACGTACCGGCGCGCGGTTCCCGTCGCCGCGGCCGTCAACGCCGCCTGCACGGTCGTATGGGTGCCGCTGCCGTCGGCCGCGACGGTGAAGTTCGCCGTGAACGAACCGGCTGCGCCCAGACCCGCGGTTGGATCCCAGTTGTCCGGACTCGCGAAATACCTGGCGATGGTGAAGTTCGCCGCCGTCGTGCTGGTCAGCTGCGGGCGCGTCGACGTGCCCGCACGCGCGGTGCAGGCGACCGACGCGCCACCCGATCCGGAGACGCCGCCCGTACCGACCGAACCACCCGTACCCGAGCCGCCGACGCCCGCCATACCCGAGCCGCCGACGCCGCCCGTACCCCCACGCCCGCCCGCGCCGCCGGTCCCGACGCTCCCGCCCGTGGCAACGTTCCCCGCCGTTCCCCCTCGGCCGCCGCTGCCGATCCCGCCACCCGTCCCGACGCTCCCGCCGCTCCCGCCGCCGGTGCCGCCAGCGCCTGTCTGGCCTCCGCTAGCAACCAAGCCTCCGCTACCAGGCGAGCCGCCCGTCGCGACGCTGCCACCGCCTGCGACCCCTGCCCCGCCGCTGCCGGTCCCGACTTGACCACCGCTGGCGACACTGGCGCCGCCACTGGCCGTGCCGGTGCTGCCGCCGCTGCCATCCGGCTGAACTGGATCCGCGGGACCACAGGCCGTCAAGGAGATGAAGTTCGCGGTAGCCAAGGTCACGGCCAGGAGTCTTGATTTCATGTGACGCGAGCGTCCTTTCATCGATGGAGTCGGATGCCTTGTCGGTACGTATGCGCGACGGCCCCCCAATCGATCAGAAGAAGCGTCAGTTCGGGAAGGTATCGATGTGCGCGTCGATCCAATCGAGGCGCGACCGGATGAAAACGCGCAGCCTGGCAACCTCGGCGGTGTAGTCGGCGACCGGATAGAAGGAATAGTTTGGACGTTCGGCAGCGTCCGGATTGGATGCGTCGGCAAGCGCAACGTCCACCGTCGTGGCGTCCACGTCCCCGGCATCGACGGTCGCCGCAGCCGTATCCGCCGCGTCCAAGATCGCGGCATCCGTATCCGGGGCGTCCGCAGCGTTCGCGTCCCCAGCATTCATGCTGACAGCGTCAGTGCTTCCGGCGTCCCCCACGGCTTGCAGCGACCAAATCTCGAAATTCCGCGCGATTGCCGACGGGACCAAAGTGACGCCGTAACTGTCCAGGCGGCTCATGATGGCGTCTGTCGACAAAGGACCCCCGCGAAGCGCGCGCCAGCGGGGTCCAATCCGCGATTTCAAGGCGGCGATGCCGCCCAGCACCCGAATGAATGCAGGACGCTCGGTAATCCACCCATCCGGGCTTTCGTTCTTCGGATCGCTCGTGTCGCCCTCGACAATCGGTTGCCCGAACGACAGATCGACCTCCCAGGGCACGATGCGCGCAGGACGCCCGCCGTCGCGCACGAAGTGGATGCTCCGATTGTACGCGTCGATGTTCTTCGACAACTCCTCGATCAGGATCCAGTCGACCGTAGCATCCAGATCCAGCGAGGCGAAAACCCCCGACTTCGGGTCACCGGGATTGTCACTGCCGAGCGCCACGGCAAGGCTGTCCAGCCAGTCCTGAACCCCCGCAAGTTGCTTGGGGGTCGCGGTGACGGAATTCGGGTAGACGAACTCCCAGTACTCTTCGAGGCCGATCGAAAGCCCCAACCTTCCCCCGCTGTCCTGCCTCACGATGAAACTTCGGCCCGTGCCATCGTCGGCCGCGATGTTCAGCCGATCGTCGTCGCGCTTGATCTTCTCGACCAGGCGGTAAATCCCCTGGGCTTCACCATTGATGTCCAGCGTGCAATAGCGTCCCTCGGGCGCGTAGCGGGCACCGCCGAGTTGTCGGAACGAATCGAAGACCAGGGCGCCGCGCATCAGCGATCGATCGGGGCCAAGACCATCGAGGATCCAGTCCCCGTCCGCCCCCATGCCCAGCAGGTCGGCCGAGGTCTCGACGCCCGTCGCGGTGCGCAGTTCGAGACCGTAGCTCTTTTTCGAGAAGCCGGCAGCGACGCCCGCGCGCGTCTCGACACCAGCGTACTGACTGTAAACGGTTGCCCCCGCGCCGTCCCGCACCTCGAACTTGCACGGGAGCTTCGCATCGCTGGGAATGGGCCGGGCACACACCAATTTGAGAGCGCCCAATGGAGGCGGGCCGTCCGCGCCCTTGCAAGCACCCACCGCGGTCAGAATGCAAGCTGCCAGGACGGTGGTCGTACGTGAGGCGCTCATGGGCTCCCGTGTCCGCGGTCAGCGCCGACGCGCCGACGGATCGGTTTGCAGACGAACCGCCGAGAACGCTGGATGCCCAGCGCAGCTTGGCGGGTTCAGCTTGCGAAGTTCCAGACGAAAACGCGCGCCCGGCACACGCGCTTCCAGCACATCCAGCATCCGGCGCGCCAGCGACTCCAGCAGTCGATGTGGCTCGCCCGCACCGATGGTCACGATGGCTTCCGCTAGCGCGCTGTAGTCGACGGTGTCGGCCAGACGATCGGTCCGCTGCCCCGAATCCCCGTCGATATCAACCTCCAGATCGGCCTCGAACTTACGCAGGCTTTTGCGTTCGATCGATGTGGCGCCATGGCGGCCCTCGAATCCAATATCGCGCAGCACGATGGTGATCATGGTGATCAATCCTGGGGGCCTCCGCGAGCCCGCCTAGCTGGCGTTCGCCTCGGCCTCGGCGGCCTCGGCTTCCTTTTCCTTGCGCAGCTTGCGCTTGATGATCTCGCGCTTCACGGGTCCGCAGTGATCGATCAACAACCGCGCGATCAAGTGATCGTTTTCGTGTTGGACCGCGCGCGCGAACAGCGCCTCGCCTTCGACCTCGAACGGCTTTCCGTCCACGTCCAGCGCCCGCACGCGGGCCCGCATGCCGCGCTTGACCGGAACGTAGATGCCGGGAAACGACAGGCAACCTTCGTCACCGGTCTGGGCTTCGTCGGACAGCCCCACGATCTCGGGGTTTATGAAAACCTTGGGAGAGGAATCCTCGGCACCGCCCGCCACCGGGCCGTCGATGATGAACAGGCGCAGCGGAACACCGACCTGAATGGCCGCCAATCCCGCGCCGTTGGCCGCGAACATGGTCTCGCCCATATCGTTGACCAACTGGCGCAGGCTGTCGTCGAACGCCGTGACATCCCGCGATTTTTCACGGAGGGCGGGGTCGGGGTAACGCAGAATGGGGCGAATCGCCATGCGCATCCAGAATGACATTGCCAACTTACGGTCGCAAGCGGCGATCGGTTTGGCGTGTCAGACTGGGACCCGTGAGCACATTTTTCCGCGGGATTCGCCGTATTCGCGGGACACATTTGGCCCATGACCGGGTATTGCCTCGCGTTGACTTTCCCCAGGGCCAACCGTAACTTGACGCGCCCTCCGACATCAGAACCCGTAAGAACCCGATGAAACTTCAGCGTTACGCGGAAGCCGACCTGCCGACGGCTTACGGCCCTTTCCGGCTGTATGTGTACCGCACGGTCGACTCCCATTCCTCGCCAACCGGACGTGCGTCGGGTTCCCGTCGCCCTGAAGCGTCCGCGGGCGGCGCCGCCGGTACCCAAGAGTCCCACGAAGAACACATGGCGATCGTCAAGGGCGACGTATCGCGCGGGACCAGCATTCTTTGCCGCGTACATTCCGAATGTTGGACCTCCGAGGTTCTCGGGTCCTTGAAGTGTGACTGCCGCGATCAACTGGATGCCGCCCTCGCGAAGATTGCCGCCGAGGGCAACGGCGTGGTGGTGTACCTGCGACAAGAGGGACGAGGCATCGGCCTGGGCAACAAGATTCGCGCCTACGATCTGCAAAACCAGGGTGCCGACACCGTCGAGGCAAACCTGCGTTTGGGTTTCGAGGCCGACGCGCGCACGTACGATCTGGCGGCGACAATCCTGGAGGATCTCGGCGTGCGATCGGTACGTTTGCTGACCAACAACCCACTGAAGGTGGGCGGCCTGCAGGCTGCCGGCGTGAAAATCGTCGAGCGCCTGTCGCACTGGGTTGGCGAGAATCAGCACAGCGCCGGCTATCTGGCCGTGAAGCGCCGCAAGATGGGCCATCATCCGGACGTTCCGGTGCGGCTGCACGCCCTGCCCTCGGGCCGGAAGTAATCGCGCCCATCCACCACCACACCCCCGAGGCCGTCATCAGTACATCGACCGATTCGCTTGTTGAACGCGTTCGCGCCGTCCTGGCCCACGTCAAAGATCCGGGCCTGGGCATGGATCTGGTGTCGGCGGGCATGGTCAAGGCCGTGGTGGCCGACGGTCAGAACGGGGGTGTCAGCGTCGACATCGAGCTGACGTCGCCCGCCTGTCCGTCGCGCGACGTGATCAAGAAATCCGTCGAGGCCGCGGTTCGCGCGATCGACGGAATCACGAGCGTCGACGTCCGGTTATCAGCCACCGTTCGTGGACGCCCCAACCATCCGGACAATCCGCGTTTGCCGGGCGTAAAGAACATCATCGCCGTCGCGGCCGGCAAGGGCGGCGTCGGCAAGTCGACCGTCACCACCAATCTGGCGGCGGCGCTGGCGGCGCAGGGCGCGCGCGTCGGGATCCTGGATTCGGACGTCTACGGTCCGTCGATCCCGCAGATGCTGGGTGTGCCCGAACAGGCGGCCGGCACGGAAACCGGCAAGAAGATCACCCCCGCGGTGCACTACGGGATGAAGGTCATCTCGATCGGTTTTTTCGTCGAGCGAGGCGGCGCCGTGATCTGGCGCGGGCCGATGGTGCACAAGCTGCTTCAGCAGTTCATCGAGGACGTCGACTGGGGCGAATTGGACTATCTGCTGGTCGATCTGCCGCCCGGTACCGGTGACGCGCAGCTGTCGCTGTCCCAGCTTCTGCCCGTGACGGGCGCGGTGATGGTGACCACGCCGCAAGAGGTGGCCGTCATCGACGTCGAAAAGGCACTGGGGATGTGGAAACGCGTCGAGGTGCCTGTGCTGGGCCTGATCGAAAACATGAGCGGTTTCATCTGCCCAAGCTGCGGCCACCACGAGGAGATCTTCATGGCCGGTGGCGGACGAAAGCTGGCCGAACGCGAGGGACTGACGTTCCTGGGCGAGGTCCCGCTGCTGGGTTCGATCAGCCGCGGTGGCGACGCAGGCAAGCCGGTGGTGGTCGCGGATCCGACGTCACAGGTGGCCCGTATTTTCGACGGGATCGCGTCGACGGTCGCCTGCCTGCTGTCGGTGCGCAACACGCCGGATCCGTCCAGCGGCAAACGCAGCGCAAAGTTGACGCTGATCCGCTGACGGCGCGCCAAGGGGACCTTGGTTCGTCCTTCGAGCCGGTCGTGCCTGTCCGTGGTCGGTGCTTGCCCTAGGCAGCACGCAGGCGCTCGATGACCGCGGGGTGCGCGCGTACATCGAAGATGACGACATCGTCCTCGTAACGCTCGCCCAACACTTCGCAGGACGCGAAAATCTCGCCGCGCAGTTGCTGGCGGTTGTAGGGAACGCGAACCTCGCCCTTCACCAGATCGCGGCCGAAAAAGGCGATCAAGCGGGCGCGCAACATGACCACGTCCGCCGGACGGCGGGCCGACATCACGACGGCGTCGGGCCAGCGTGCTGCCAGCGCGGCGGTGGCCGTCGCCTCGGCCACGGGATCGCCGACACGATCGATCTTGTTGAGGATGATCAGCCGCGGAATGTCGGAGGCGCCAATTTCCGACAACACCTCGGTGGTGACATCCAGCTGGCGCTCGAATCCAGGATCGGACGCGTCGACGACGTGCGCCAGCAGCCCCGCCTCCAGCGCCTCGTCCAGCGTGCTCTTGAACGACGCGACCAGACCGTGGGGCAGTTTGTCGATGAAGCCGACGGTGTCGGAGACCAGAATGCGCGGGTGAACCTCCGGCGACAACGCCCGCACGGTGGTGTCCAGCGTCGCGAACAGCTTGTCGGCGATATAGACCTCGCTGCCGGTCAGGGCCCGCATCAAGGTGGATTTCCCTGCGTTCGTGTAACCGACCAGGGCAACGCGGTTCATGTCACGGCGGCGGGCGCGTTGCGTGCTCTGCTCCTCGGCCATCGTGCCCAGTTCGCGCGTCAACTCGGCGATGCGATCACGAATCTTGCGGCGGTCCAGCTCCAGGCTGGATTCACCGGCGCCCTTGCCGCCGATGCCCCCGCGTTGCCGATCGCGGCCTTTGCCTGATTCACGGAGGCGCGGCACCAGATATTGCAGCCGGACAATCTCGACCTGCGCTTTGGCGACGCGCGAACGGGCGTGCCGACGGAAGATCTCCAGGATGACGGCCGTCCGATCCATGACCTCGACGCCGGTCGCCTTTTCTAGGTTGCGGGCCTGCGAGGGGGTGACGTCGTGATCCACCAGAACCACGCCGATGGGCGGCACGCCGGCAACACCCACGTCGCCCGCGTCTTCGTCGTCCGATCCGCGCGCATCCGCATCAATGGTGGCTGCATCGCCATCCGCGCCTTCGGCTTCCGGGTCCTCATCTTGCGCCGTGTCGCCGGCCGGGGGACCTCCGGTCAAGGCTTGCAGGTCCTTCAGCTTGCCGCTGCCAAGGACGCTTCCCGCATGCAGCGTGCGTCGCTTCTGCGTGATCGTCGCCGCCACCGTCAAGCCCAGGGTGCGCGCCAGCCGGTGCATCTCGGCGATCGACGACGCGAACGCAACCGGATCGACATCGGGAAGCTGCACGGCGATCAGAACCGCGCGGGCGGGCGCCGTCTGCTCTGGGGAGTTCATCGACATGGGGGGCGCAGTATAGGTGACCGGCCGTCCAAGACACGCGCGCGGCCGGGCAAATCGCGTAAACTGGCTGCGCGATGCCGGTTCAAGGTCGATCTTTGCCCCTGGCGCCCAAGGCGCCTCCCGGGCGGCGTCACCTGCCTTTGGCGGCCGACACACGGGACGTCGACCGGCGCTGGCGTCCGATCTACGCGGTCTGGGAGACGACGTTGAAGTGCGATCTGGCCTGCCGTCACTGCGGCTCGCGCGCCGGACGCGAACGCCCCGACGAGCTTGATACGGCCGAATGCCTGAACCTGGTGCGCCAGATGGCCGATCTCGGCGTCATGGAGGTCACCGTGATCGGTGGCGAGGCGTACCTGCGCCCCGATTGGATCGAAATCATCGCCGCAATCCGCGCGGCAGGCATGCAGTGCACAATGACCACGGGCGGCCGCGGATTGACGCTGGAACGCGCGCAGGCAGCGGCCAAGGCGGGTCTACAAAGCGCCAGCGTGTCCATCGACGGCAGCGAGGCGACCCACGATCGCCTGCGCGGCGTCGTCGGGTCATACCGTTCGGCGCTGGAGGCGGCGCGTAACCTACGCGCGGTGGGCGTCGGCCTGTCGGTGAATACACAAATCAACCGGCTGTCGATCAGCGAGCTGCCGGAGATTCTGGAAACGTTGATAGCCCTTGGTGGCCACGCCTGGCAGATCCAATTGACCGTGGCGATGGGACGCGGAGCGGACGCGCCGGATATTCTGTTGCAGCCTTACGAGCTGCTGGATCTGTTTCCGCAACTGGCCCGCCTGAAGGAACGCTGTACGCAGGCGCGCGTGACGCTGTGGCCGGGGAACAACATCGGGTATTTCGGGCCGTACGAATCGACCCTGCGTGGGACGTTGCCGCGCGGCCACATGGGTTCGTGCGGCGCGGGCTGCACGACATTGGGCATTGAGGCCGACGGCGCCATCAAGGGTTGCCCGTCGCTGCAAACAGTACCGTGGACGGGAGGCAACATCCGCGACGCGTCGTTGCGCGATATCTGGGAACGGTCGGCGCCGCTGCGCACGATGCGCGACCGCACCGTCGACGATCTGTGGGGTTACTGCCGCACCTGTTACTACGCGGACGAATGTCGCGCCGGATGCACCTGGACGGGGTTCAGTCTGTTCGGCAAGGCGGGCAACAACCCGCTGTGCCACCATCGGGCGCTGGAAATGCAGAAGCAGGGATTGCGCGAACGTTTGGTCCAGGTCGAGGCCGCGCCAGGTCTGCCGTTCGATCACGGTCTTTTCGAAATCGTCATCGAGGAGGTTGGTCATGAGTGAACTTGTCCCCTGTCCTTGCTGCCGCCGACACGTCCGTGCGGCGGAAACCGCCTGCCCGTTTTGCGCGTGCGCGCTTCCCGAACACCAGGGAACGTCGGCCGCATCGAAACCGCGCGGGCGCATGAACCGCGCGGCCCTGTTCGCCGCGGGCGCGGCATTGCTGGGGGCGGCGGCTTGTGACACCTCCAGCGGCCCCGTAGGGATGCCCGTCTACGGCGCGCCCGTGCCGGACGCCAGCGCCGATACCGTGTCCGACGTGCCAATCGAACGCTTGCCGCTGCCCGACGGCAGAACGGACGGCAACATGGAAGAGGCCGGTGGCAGCGACGACGCGGCCTCCGACAGGGGCCAGGTGGCGATCTACGGAGCGCCGGCGCCGCTGGGGAAGTAGACGGACCGCGCAGACTCTAGAACACGCCCGGGCAGGATTCTTTGCTGGACTCCGCCAGCGTGCTGAGCGAGTCGCGGCAGTTTTCGGCCACCGCTTTGGCCGCTCCTGGATCGTCGGTCCGGCGCGATTCCTCTTTGGCCAGCGACAGCATCTGTTCAAGCGCCGACCGTTGCGCTTCCTTGGCCGATTTGGGGAAGTGATCGTTTTCCATGCAGCGGAGAAGTTGGCGCCGGTATTCGTCGCATGCCGCGGGCAGGACGGCGCCGGCGTGGACATCCGACGCCGCGCCGTAGATCGGTGCCTCCACGCGCGCCTGCTGCGGAACGACGGCCTTTTTCCCGCAGGCCGCATCCCCGGCCAGGATCACCAACAGACAGCAAATCGCTGGAATCATTTTCATGAGCTGCAAGCCTACAGTGACGGTACCGCAAGGAACCGGTTCGAAAACGGAGCGCCACTGCCTTCGCGACGTCACGCAAGGTGCGCGGCGCGCGAACGCTGTTGGGAACGTCGGGATGCCGGCCCCCAGCGATATCACGTACACTGATCGTCCTTGGGGGGGAGCATGGCCAAACAGCGTCAGGGCAAATTGATCGGATGCGGGTTCCTGGTGCTCCTGTCCGTCTCGTGTGTAGCCAACGGACCTGGCGCCGCGAGCGGAACCGGCGGAGGTTCCACCACTGGAACTGGCGGCACGGGTGGCGCGGGCACGGGTGGCGCGGCGGGAACGCCGACCGACGCCGGTTCCGATGCCGCCGAGACAGGGGGCGCTGGCGGGGCCAGCACCACGACCGGCTGGGGTGGTTGCGCGGAAACGCCGACACGGTTGCGAACGTCCGGAACCATCCTTGAACTCCCGTTCGATCTTTTTCTGGAGGACCAGCCGTTCGTCTATGGCGAGCCCAACGCTCTGGCGGCGGGCGGTTCGCTGATTCCGCTGAATGTCCGTTTCTACGTCTCCGAGGTCGCGCTTCTGCGCGCGGGCGCCGAGCCCGTGCCGGTGGACATCGTGACCGCGACCGGGATGCCCCAACCGTACGACCTTCACATGTTCAACGCGGAGGACGTCGCCTCCAGAACAGTGAGGGTACTCGCGCCCGCAGGTACGTACACAGGGATCACTTTTCTTCTTGGTCTCAATCCGGCCTGCAACCAGGGAAACCCAGGCAACCGTCTGCCGCCCCTTACCGACACGTCACAGCTGACCTGGCCGCACCTTCCCGGCATCGGTTATTTGTTCCTACGCTACGAGGCACGGCTTGATCCAACGACGGGAGCAGACGCCAGCGCATCCGATGACGGCGGGGCCGGTGCGACGGGAATCCCCTACCCGCTTGTGATTCACATGGGTGGGGACCCCCGGGTACCCTCGGCTCCGGTCATCCGCCTGGACGCGTCCTTGTCGGTTCCGACGACCGGATCGGTCAGCAAGACCGTTCGCCTGATCATGGACCAAGTCTTCAAAGGCGCGACGACGGAGGTGGACCTGACGGGGTTCATCGGGTTACCCGGCGTGGAAGTTATTGCGGGCGAGCGCCTGCGTCGAAACGCACCCGGTCTGCAACTGTTCGTCTTCGCTCCCTGAAGCCGGCACGCATGACACGCGCGTCGATCGCCCTGGTGATCTCTCTGCTGCCGATCGCGTGCGATTCCGGCGCGCCCGCCAAAACGCCCACGCCGATGCCGCGTCCGCTGGTCGACGACACAACCCCCGCCGGGTTTCCAGGTGGAACCGCGACAATGCGCGCACCCGCCGACAACCCCTTGACGGAGCCGCGCGCCCAACTGGGAAAACGGCTGTTCTTCGATAAACAACTGTCGCGAACGGGGGAAGTTTCGTGCGGCACCTGTCACCTGCGCGACAACGCCTTCTCGGATCCCCAGGCCGTGTCCACGGGCGTGGATCAACGCCAGGGTACGCGCAACGCGCCCGCGTTGGTGAACCTGGCCTGGGGCGAAAGCTTCTTCTGGGACGGCCGCGCGGCCACGCTGGAGGAACAGGCGGGCAAACCCATCGAGCATCCGGACGAGATGGATCTGCCGCTCGCCCAAGCGGTGGCCCGGGTGACCGCCGATCCCACCTACGAGCAGGCCTTCACGGAAGCCTACGGGGGAGCAGCCACGGACGAATCCTTGCGAAAGGCCATCGCCAGCTTCGTTCGCGCCTTGGTCAGCGGCAGCAGTCCGTACGATCGCCATCTGCGGGGCGATGACCGCGACTTTGGCGACGCAGAGCGCAGGGGCGAGGACATCTTCATGTCCGAAAAGGGAAGCTGTTTTCATTGCCATCCGCCCGGCATGCTGACCAACGAGGGCTTTTTCAACAACGGCACCTATCGCGATGGTGGCGATCCGGGACGACAGCTGGTGACGAATCGAACCGGCGATCTGGGGAAGTTCAAGGTCCCCGGACTACGCAACGTCGAGGCCAGCGCGCCGTACATGCACGACGGATCGCTGGCGACATTGGAAGACGTCGTTGATGCCTATGACCGCGGCGGCAGCGGCCACCCCGCCACGGATCCCTCGATCCAACCGCTTGCGCTGTCGACCGCCGAGAAGGCCGATCTGGTGGCCTTCCTTCGCTCGCTCACCGATCGGGCCTTCCTGGCGGATCCCCGATGGACCGCCGGAAGCCCATAGCGCCGGGGTTGGGATTCAACGGGCCGGTAGGGACGACGTGGGCGACAACGCGGGCGACAACGCGGGCGACAACGCGGGCGACGACGCGTCAGCGATGGGTTCGGCGATCAATGGGAATCGGTCCCCCCGCAGACGGCGCTGCGCCGTGCACACCCAGCGTCCGTCGCGAAAGCGCCAGTCCTGGCCGACCAACGTGCGGCGGACCAGGGAACGTCGCTGGTTGTACCAGGTGAAGTCCACCGTCACGTCCGCGCGTGTGCCCCCGTCTCGAAAGTTGATCGACGCCACCTCGTCATCGGCCATCTCGAAATCGTCGGCCAGCACGCCGGTCCGGGCCAGGAACCTTTCGGCTTCGTCGGCGGCAAGGTGAGGCGTCACGTCCTGGTATCGCCCCCAGCGCAGACCGTCGTTGTATTGGCGGGTGACCCGCAACAACGAATCCTGTCGGTTCTGCGCCGGCGTCAAACACGCGATACCCGAGACTGAACAGACCAGGAGGATGAAGGTGGGGGCAACGCGGAGCATGTCCGACTACGGTACGGTCGGGCGAAAGCCCCCGCAAGAAAACCACCGGTTCGCGGACCGTGGACTTAGCGCCGCCGGAGGACTTTCATCAGCTTCGCGCGATCCCCGGGACCGAATTCACCCAGCGCGATCAGGACCGCGAAGTAGATCACCGCAACCAACAACGTGATGCCCAGACCGACCACCTTGCCGTGTCCGGGCAGCAGGCGTCCGACCAACACCGCCACCGCCCCGGCGACCACGACGCGGCCGACGGTGCGTATCGGCGCGCTGCCGCCCAAACGGACGCGGACGTATCCGATCGATAGAACGAATCCCAGCACCATCCCGGATGCCGCGGCCGTGGCCATCGCGACCAACATGTCGGAACCAAGCCGCGCACGCGGCACCAGGGCAAAGGCGGCGCCCAGTCCGCTGAGCACGGTGGTGGCCATCAGCACCAACGCGGCAAGCGGGCGGCCCGCGGCATTCAGGATCGCGCACGATACGGCCAACATCGCCAGGCAGCACTCCCCGATCACCAGAATCGGCAGGGCACGCGCACCCTCGCCGTACTCGGGCTTAAATAGAATGGCCAGCAGGGCAGCCGGCCGCGCCCCCAACGCAATCCCCATCGCGGCCGCCAGGATCAAAGCGACACGCAGCGTCTGCGTGACGTACGCGCGCGTGGTTTCGCGGTCGTCGGCGAACGTCGCGCGCGAAATCAGCGGGAACATCACGAACGTCACGACCAACAACGCCTGATAGGGCAACAGCGCCAGCGTGCGCAAGGCTTGGTAGTGCCCAGCGACCACGCCACCCTGCGCGGGATCAACCAGACCGGCGAAGTGGTGCAGCAGCGGTTGGTCGTACAGCAGCTCGACGTTCAACATGAAGTTGTACCCGCCGATCGCGAACATAAAACCAACCAGCCGACCCATCGGAAACGCAGGACCGGCGCCCGCGCGTGGCAGGCCGAGCGTACGCGCTGCCATCACGACGATGAACAACGCCGCCAGAGCGAAACCGGCGAACGCGCCTCCAACACCCGCCAGCGCGGCACCGCCCAACAACAGAACGGTTTTTGCCGCTGAGAATGTTATGTCGAATCCGGCCTGAGTTCGAAATCGGCGCAACCCGTTGGCCGACCCGATGAAGACCGCATAAACCGCGTACAGCATCGGAATCGCCGCGGCAATGCGGTAGTACGGCACGTAGCCGGGCGCCTTCATGAAATCCGCGATCAACGGCGCGCCCAGGAAGAACACCAACGCGATCACCAGGCCGGCCAACCCCTGGACACGAAGCGCGGCACGCTTGACCGCGTCGGCGCGGCCGTCGTCCTCGGCGGTGAACTTCGAAACGCCTTGAATGGTCGCCTGCACGACGGTGTTGTTCACCATCGAGATCGCGCTGTTGACCGCACCGAAGGCACCGACCCCGGCGACGTTGACCAGGCGCGCCAGCAAGACCTGCTGAACGAAGCCGCTCAACATGAAGAAGATCTTCGCGGAGCCGATGAACAGCGCGCCTTTGCCCGCCTCGACGGCACGATCGACAGGCGGCACCGACCCGGATGCGGCACCAGCGCCAACGGCACCAGCAGCGGCAACGGCGCCCGCACCGGCAGCGGGCGTATTCGAGAAAGGTTCACTCATGGTTTCACCGCCGAGACAACCCGGTCGACGGCGCCGAGATCGCGCCGCAACCGGAGATCCGTCAAACCCGCGGCACGACACAGCGCCGCGGTTGCATCCGCTTGACCGGCACCGATTTCCAGCACCAGCGCACCACCCGGCGCCAGCAGCGATGGGGCCGTCGCGATCAACCGCCGCACCAGATCCAGTCCATCCGGTCCGCCATCCAGCGCCGCGATTGGTTCGGCGCGGACCTCGGGTGCCAGGCCCGCTAGCTCCGCGGTCGGAATGTAGGGCAGATTCGCCGCGATCAAATCGAACGGCGCGTGGGCGCCCAGCGGCGCGGCAAGATCACCTTCCAGGAAAGTCACGGCGACATTGTGCCGCGTGGCGTTCGTTCGCGCGACTTCCAACGCATCGGGCGAACGGTCGACCGCGAACAGCGTTGCCGTCGGGTGTTTTGTTCCCAAGGTGACGATGATGGCACCCGAACCGGTGCCGATGTCCGCGATACGCGCCGGGGCGTCCCCGCCGCGTTCGCCCAGACGCGCCAACGCCTCGTCCACCAATGTCTCGGTGTCGGGGCGCGGCACCAGCACACGCGCGTCGACCGCGAAGTCCAGGCCGAAAAATTCCTTGCGGCCCACGATGTACGCGACAGATTCGCCGGCCTGCCGACGGCGCACGTGCTCGCGTATCAGCGCCAGTTCGTCGACGTCCAGCGGACGTTCGAACTGCACGTACAACTGCACGCGCGGCAGCCCCAGCGCCGCGGCAATCAGGACCTCGGCGTCAAGACGCGGCGTCGCGACCGCCCGTTCCTCGAAACGCCCCGTGGTCCAGCGCAACACATCAAGCACCGTCCAACGGTTCTTCTTCTCCGGTTTCGGATCCGTGGGAACGGCGGCGGCCAAGGCGCGCGATTGTACATCCTGCGGGCCGGGGTGCCGCATGTTGGTGGACGACGGCTGACGACGGCGGATCACCCCGACGGGGTCAGCCAACCGGTCCAGGTTGCGGGTTCGAAACCGACGGTGGCGCCAGCGGTCGACCGCACGATCGGCGTGCGCAGCAGCAGCGGATCGTCGGCCAGCAGTTTCTCGATGCGCGGTCCGGTCGGTGCCGCGAACTTCAGTCCCTTGCCGACGTAGCGGCTTCCGTCGCGGTCGATGAGCGCTTCCATCCCCCCGACGCGCGACGCGACGGCGCGCAGCTCGCCCACGGACATGCCCTTCTGCGCCAGGTCGACGGATTGAAACCGGATGCCGCGCTCTTTGAAGAACCGCTCGGCCTTGCGCGTGTCAGCGCACTTCTTGGTGCCGAAAATCTGGACGGCCTGCAGGCTCACCGGGCCCATATTGCGCGAACGGCACGCGCCCGGCTAGCGCGCCGCGGTGGTCGGTACCATGTCTGACCGGGTCGAAACTGCTTGCGTGATTGGGTGGTGCCGGCGCACGCTTTCAGCCGTGGGATTGCCTCGGCCTCGGAAGGAACGTGCCACCTATGCGGATCTGCTGGCCGTTCCCGATATCCTTGTCGCGGAAATCATTGACGGCGATCTCGTCACAAGCCCACGGCCTGGCCTTCGGCACACCAATGCCTCCTCCCGTCTTGGTGATTTTCTGGGCAACCCTTTCCACCGAGGGCTCGGAGGTCCGGGAGGATGGATCATCCTCGACGAACCGGAGCTGCATCTCGGTGGCGACGTGCTGGTTCCCGACCTGGCCGGCTGGCGGCGTGAGCACTTCATCGCAACGGCAGGCGACGTCGCGGCAATCGAAATCGCACCCGATTGGGTCTGCGAGATCCTCTCACCCTCGACGGCCACCATCGACCGAGCCAAGAAGCTGCCTATCTACGCGCGCGAGAAAGTTCCGCATGCATGGCTCATTGATCCCATCCTTAGAACGCTTGAGGTACTTCGTCTCATCGAGGGACGATGGACTCTGATGGGCACGCATCAGGGCGACGCCAAGATCCGCGCTGAGCCCTTCGACGCCATCGAAATCGATCTGGGCGCCATCTGGGCAATCTGATCCGGTTCAGCCCACACGAAAGACGAAAAGCCGTAACGAATTGACCGGCGTCCTTCTTGAAGCGTCAACGCGGTTGTCCCAACCTCTCGATTTCCACTCCCGCGTCATCCATCGACGGTAGTGCCGCGATCTCCGCGGCTATCACGCCGGCCGTTGCCCGGAACGATCCTTCTTCCAGCACGCGCGTCAGTGCTTGCCGAAGGCCCGCGGCGGTCGCGCCGCGCGTCGGCAGGGCCAGACCGGCACCGACCGCGGCGATGCGCTCGGCGTTGAAGGGCTGATCGGCGAACAGTGGTGCCACGACCATGGGAACGCCCGCTGCCAGGGTACCGAGCACGGTGCCGGATCCGCCGTGACAGACGACAGCGGCGGCGTGCGGGATCACGTCGTCCTGCGGATAGAAGCGTTCGACGTGGACGTTCGGCGGCACTTCGCCAAGGTCCTCCAGCGGTAGATCCTTGCCGACCGTCAGCAGTGCCCGCACCGGCAGGTCGACCAGGGCATCCAGGATGGGCCGGTACGCCGCGCGCATGACGTCCAAGGAGCCAACCACGGTGCCAAGTGTCGCGTACACGAACGGATCCCGCCGCGCGCCCCACCAATCGGGAAGGGGCGGCGCTTCCTTGCGGCCCGCGCGAAAGCGAAAGACCGGCCCCATGGGACCTGCCGCAACCTCCAGCGACGCGGGGAACTGCGTCAGGGCGGGCTCGCGCCGCAGCGTTTCGCCCGACGGGTCGGGGGGCAGCCCGGCTGCACGACGATGCACATCCAGCGGCGGCAGGGCGTACGGGAGTATCCGGGCCTCGCCGCTGGGAGCCGTGATCGCGACCCGAACGTGTGGGATGCCAAGCTTCTCCGCCGCGATGAGCGCGGCGTATTCCTGGGATTCGCGGACGACAATCGACGGCCGCCAGCGCTCCATCGTTTCGAGCAAGCCGGGAAGCGCGGCCCCCGCACAGGCCTCGACGAAGATGCCTGCGATCGAGATCCGTATGCTCTCCTCCTCGGACGCACCCCGGAGGCTCATCCACAAGGGACGCAGCCCTTCGTCGCCGGGATGCCCGAACGGAAAAAATGCCGCTCCGGTCGCCGCCACACGGTCCGCCAGATCGGACGGCGCGGCGACCGCGACATCGTGCCCCCGGCGCCGGCAGGTTTCGATGAACGGAACCAGCGGCAGAAAATGACTGGTGTTGCGGATGGTGGTGAAGAGAACGTTCATGCGCCCACTATTGCCGCCGAAGTTGTGCGACGTCAACGCGGCGGCGGTTCACGTCGACGGATCGCGCGCGGGGAACGAGGGTTCGGGTCCATCCTTGGATCATCCCGATGACGGATCGGATGCGGGTTCCGCCGCCCCGTCAGTCTGCGGGGCGTCCGCGGCAACACCGTCTGACGCACCTCCGTCCGTCTCGACTGGGGCGCACGGGGCGATCGTTTCCGGCGGCCAGTCGCGTCGCGTCGCCCACGCACAGATCGTCCCGGACGGACATGTTCCAGATTCGGCGTACCCACAGCTTCCACCGGAGCAGGGAACGTCGCCGCAGGTGTATGCGCAGTCCCGGCTCACCCGCCAGTAGTAGGTCGATTCGGACCCGCAGGTATAGTGTCGTGTTCCCAGTTGGGCTACACCCCAGGTGAATTCGCACGGATAGTCGACGGAGCAGAATACGCCACTCCAGGCCCCGCCCGAACCAACATCGGTCGCACCGGCGCCTCCCCGACCCTGTGTTCCCCCTGCTCCCGGTGATCCACCGCCGGAGGCACGCGAGGTGGTTCCGCCCGAACCGTTTCCTGTCACTCCGCCCTGTCCCATCTGACCTCCGGGCGCGGCATCCCCCATTTCGCCCCCGGCCGGGATGCGTTTCGGATGGCCGCAACCAAACCCGGCCACCAAGATCAGAAGCCCCATCGGCGTCACAAGACCAAATGCCCAAAACCGTGAAACTAACGTCGGGCTTGGCAAAGCTGTCACAGCGTACCGCGTTGACGTCGTTGATTGGGCGATTACTGAAATCGAACAGCCAGCAGGGGGATCGAGAAGGAAAGGCCCGCTGCGGGCGCCCCTTGCCGCAGCCGCCGAGATGGTTCGGAAATCGGTGTCGCAAAGAACCGATGGCGATGATCGCCATTGGGTGACGGGCAACCCCGGGTCGGGCGCGACCCCCGCATCGGTCACCTGCAAGGCGGGCGTCTAGATCAACCCTCGTCCACCCTCCAGAATCTTCCTGGCGCGCCTCTTGGCTTCTTCCACCACTGCTTCCTCGTTATATCCAACGAACTCGAAGCTGTGTCCCGCACCGTCGCTGCCAGTCGCCTTGTAGGCGTTTGCAGAAACCTCTCGAATCTCGAAGGTCCACCCGGGAAGGTCTTCAAACGTTTCTTTCATGGCGCTGTCTCTACGTGTCTAGGCAGGATAAGCGACCAGTCCCTTTCGTGCCGGCTACCTTCACCCCACCCGAACAGCCTCGGATTTGTTTTTCTTGTTGGGGCCTTTTCTAAATGGGCCCAACAGACCGCACGAGGAAGAACCGGAAGCGGTACACGCTGACCGGTGTTGGTCCGTTAGAGTCGTAGAACCGTCGAGCCAGTCTTCGGCAGATCAAGGAAGCCCGCGGATTCCGGCGATTCCTTCTTCGAGACCAAGGTGCGCGGCGAATGGCGTTCATTTAAGCCGGTCGGCAAGAGCAAGGACGAGCCCTGGTCGCTTGGCCTCAGCACCCTTGTCACGCACGAGCCAGTAGCTGACTCAGCTTGTCGTACAGCTGCTGGGCGCCGTGCTTCATGCCAGATCCCAGTATGGTGTCGCGGACCTCTCGCGAAGGAAAGAGCGTAGTGCTGGTGAGGATGGTCTGGCCACCCCGGGTCGCGAGTTCGACCGTGACCAGGCATTCACCCGGGTTCCAGTCTTCCCACCACTCGCTGTGCACGAGCCTTTCCGGCGGTGAAATTTCCCGATATTGGCCGCGTTGACCGACCTTCTTTCCGCTGGGCCGCTGGCTCACGAAGTGAAACTCGCCTCCGACGCGTAGGTCGACGTCGCACACGACCAGCTGCCAGCCGATCGGGCCGTACCAACGTCGCAGCAGGTCTGGCTCGGTCAAGGCTTTGAAGACCAGCTCACACGGCGCGTCGAAACTCCGCGTCAGCGTGACCTCGCGCTCGCTCGGGGTGTCTATGGTTGTCTCGGTGCTCTCGAAGATCATGGTCATGCTCCCTTCGATCAGCCGTGACCCACCAAGGCACGCTCGAGCTTGTCGAGGCATTGCTCGAGCCCGGCCTTAGAAAGCTCGTAAAAGGGCCCCGGTGCGTAACCTCGTTCCCTAACGACGAGCTGGGTGCCGGCGGCAGTCGGTTCGAACGTCACCTCGTGCGGAACATCACGCGGAAAACCGGGCGGCATGCCAATCGACGCTGGGTCGATCTGGTTGCCTTCCGCGTCGGATAGGTTGAAGACGTACTCGAGCATTTGGCCCGGCAGGACTCGCGTGTACCGCCACACGCTGTACATGTCGTGGCCGTCCGGCGAGCGCATGCAGACTACGGATTTGCCCCCTTCGCGGACGTCCATGCGCGCGCTGGGAGCGGTGAAATGCTCGGGCCCCCACCACTTCATGACCTCGCTGTCTTGGGTGAAGGCCTGCCAGACGGCCGCCACGGGCGCGGCGAGTTGGCGGCGAGCGACTACATCGCGGAGCGATGTGGCGGATACAGACGTGCTGGATTGGGTCATCGGGGCTTTCTCCTGCGGGTGTGCTTGTTGGCTTTCGTCGTCTGCAGATCGCTCAGCACGGCGTCCAGGCGCTGGAAGCTCTGCTCCCAGTGCACCCGGTAGCGCTCTAGCCATTCGCTCACGCTAGCCAACGGCGCCGCCTGCAGACGGCTTGGTCGGCGCTGCGCGTCGCGCTCGCGCGCTATCAGCCCGGCACGCTCCAGCACCTTCAGGTGCTTTGAAATGGCGGGCTGGCTTATGGCGAATGGCGCGGCGAGCTCGAGCACGGTCGCGTCGCCCTGGGCCAGACGAGCCAAGATTGCCCGCCGAGTCGCGTCAGCGAGGGCTGCGAAGGTCGCATCCAGCTGCAGTTCTGAGCTCCTTCTATTCATAACCTTTGGGTTATGTACAACGCAAACGCGCGACTGGCAAGCCCACCCGGCCGAGTGACGGGGCGGCGGAACTCGGATCCGCCGCATGACGTCGCCCACAAGGGGGAGATCGCGGGCCTTGTATCATGAATATTCGAACATTACATTCGAATATTCATGATACATTCTGCGCATGGAGCGCCGAGATTTGGTCGCACTGGTCTTGGCGCGGCTCCGCGGCGGACCTGTGGTCGCGCTGCTCGGTCCCCGGCAGGTCGGAAAGACCACGCTGGCCGCCCAAATCGCGGCGGCCTGGCGCAGCCCGACGACCCGGTTCGACCTCGAGAACCCCGACCACCTGCGGCGGTTTGACGAGCCAATGGCGATCCTGGAACCGTTGCGGGGACTGGTCGTCCTGGACGAGATCCAGCGGCGCCCCGAGTTGTTCCCGGCGCTGCGGGTTCTCGCCGACCGACCGAGGAGCCCCGCGCGATTCCTGCTGCTCGGTAGCGCGTCCCCCGATCTTCTGCGCCAGACGTCGGAATCGCTGGCTGGACGTATCCATTACGTCACCATTGATGGGCTTTCTCTTGACGAGGTCGGGGTACCGCGTCTCGATCGCTTGTGGCTCCGGGGGGGATTCCCGCGGGCCTTTCTCGCGCGGAGCGAGCCGGAGAGCTTCAGATGGCGCCGCGACTTCATCCAGACGTTTCTCGAACGAGACCTCGCCCAGCTAGGCTTCCGGACGGCCGCCAATACGATGTTCCGTTTCTGGACAATGCTCGCCCACTATCACGGGCAGATCTGGAACGCGTCGGAATTCGGGCGGGCGTTCGGGGTGTCGGACGTCACCGTTCGGAACTACCTCGACGTTCTGGCGGCAACTCTGGTTGTCCGGATCCTGCAGCCCTGGCACGAGAACATCGCCAAACGGCAGGTGAAAGCGCCCAAGATCTACATCTCCGACAGCGGCCTTGTGCATGCGCTCTTGAACCTCCCGACCCGTGACGATCTTGTCGCACACCCCAAAGTGGGAGCGTCATGGGAGGGGTTCGTCCTCGGACAAATCGTGCACCGTCTCGGTGTCAGGCCCGAGGAGTGTCACTTCTGGGCGACGCAGCAAGGCGCAGAGTTGGATCTCCTGGTGGTGCGAGGAAAGCGTCGCCTGGGCTTCGAGATCAAGCATTCGCGTGCGCCAACGGTATCGCGGTCGGTCCTGATTGCCCGCGAGGATCTGCGGCTCGATTCGGTTGACGTGATTCACAGCGGCACGGATACCTACGGGTTGCGGGAAGGTGTGCGCGCGGTCGCGGCGACCCGCCTGCTCGAAGACCTCAAGCCGTTCGGATAGCCCCGAACTCTCGTTCCCCCCGTGTGCTTCAACGGGCATTCGTGAACGATGATCCAGACGACCAAACCGGTCGTGTTCCACGCGGACCACCTGTTCATGTACCTCATCCGCCAAGCTAGGCGCCTGGCGACACGTCGATGACTTGCCGGGGCGGCGGTGGGGGCGGCACCGAGAAGTCCATGCCGTGGCACTGCGCCAGGCCCTCGCGGAACCAACCTGAAAAATCATCGTTCGAGGTCGCGATGCGGTGCAAGAACTTCTCGGGCGCGGGCCCCTCGTACAGCACGACGGCCAGATCCGCGCCGTCGGGTCCATGCTGATGCCACACGCGAATGCGGTTCAATCCGCCCTCGACTATGGCCGCCTCGTATTCGTGGCGGCGGTCTTTCAGCATCACGGAAATGAAGCGGTTCCAGGTGTCCAGCTTGCCGGATAGGATGGGCGCGGTGATGACCAGTGAATTCATGACGGGCTCCTTGGTTAATGGCGCCAAGTTGTTCGGCGCTTTGTGGTGAACACCATGCCTGGGTCGACCAGCGCTGGGGAGACGGGGAATTTGCAGTTTCGGGGTGCAATTGTCCCCCCCGGACAATGAACCGCGACGACATCCAGTACTTCTTGGCCGTGCGCGCAGCGGGGTCGATCAAGGGTGCGGCGCGCGCGTTGAAGGTGGATCACACGACGGTCAGCCGTCGGCTGGCGGCGCTGGAGATCGCTCTGGGCGCCAGCCTGTTCGAGCGCACTCCCGATGGATTGTTGGAGACGGACGTCGGGCGATCCATCGCCCCGGTGGCCGAGCGTCTGGAGGTCGCCGCCGCTGAGATCGTGGACGCGGCGCACGCCGCATCGGATCTGCCGGCGGGTCCCGTTCGCATCGCGACCACCCCGTTGATGGCCGACTACTTCCTGGTGCCCGAACTTCGCGGCCTCATGCAACGCTTCCCGCAGGTTCAGTTCGAGGTGTTCTCGGGGGTGACAAGCGTCGACATGCCACGCCGCGAAGCGGATATCGCGATTCGCGTGCACCCACCCGGCAAGGCGCCGGGGGAGCCGTCGCTGCTGATCCGCAAGGCGGCCGAGTTCGGCTACGCGCTGTACGCGACGCAGTCGTACATCGACAGTCACGGTCGGCCCGAACAGCCGATTCGCAGTTTGGCGGGTCACCACGTGGTGGGCAGCGCGCACCCGGAACACATCGCGTGGAACGCGCAACTTGATCAGCCGGCGGAGGTTCCGCTCACGGTATTCCCGTTTTCATCCAACATGGTGGCCGTGGCGGCCGGGCTAGGTCTGGGCTTTTGCGCTTGTGTGGCGGGAGACGCCCACCCGGCGTTGATACGCGTCAGCGAAGTCATCAACCTGTGGGACGTGTGGGTCGTGACCAATCCGGATGCGCGGAACAACACGCGCGTACGTTCGGTCAAGGAAGCGCTGATGCAGTTGCTGGCGGCGGCGGGGGACAGGCTGAGTGGCCGGAGGTAGGGCCGTCAGAATAACTCCGGGCATGGGAGACCCATTTACGTTCCACCATTTCGAAAGCACGTACCGCCTCATTGGCGCGGTCGGCGGTGATAGCGCTCGCCGTGATCAGGATGAGGCCGTCAAGATGGTCGTGATCTGTGTCGTTCGTGAGAAATCTATTTCGGCTGAACAACTGTCGAGGACGACAGGACTTAGCCCGCTTCGGGTGAACCGGGCGGTCGCGCAATTGGGTCACATATTGGACGTGCATGGGACACCTGGAGCCCCGTTCATGTTCGAGTGGGTTCGAGCGACCGCAAGCACGAGACGCTTCGCCCGTGAAACCGGTTTATTGGAAGGCGATGCGCCCGCTGCGGCACAGTGACCGCATGATCAGGCCTGATGTCGATCGAGAGACGCCTCCGCCCGACGCCCCGCCCGGGCAAGCGCGCTGCTGGAACGCACCCCGGGCGCGATCGGCGGTGTCTCCCATGCTATGGATCTAGGCGCGACACGCGGAAAAGCGCGAAAGGAATGGCGCCATGTCACTGGTCGAGATGTTGCCGAATATTCAGTCCCTGCCTCTGGCAGATAAGATTCGGCTGATCCAATTCCTGGCACAGGAATTGGCGCAAAGGGACGACGCTCCTTTGCTGGTTCCCGATCAGTCGTACCCCGTCTGGTCCCCAGACCAAGCGTTCGCCGCGGCTGAGACGCTGCTTCAGACCCTGCGTACGGAATAGGGCCGACCCCCATGACCGCCGCGGCCGAACAATTCCCATTTGTTTCGCGTGCGCCCGAGCTTGCCGCCGCCAGTCTCGCCCCGATGCTCCCGCTCACGCTGGTTGCATCTCGAAGCGTCACGGCATCGGGCCTGCTCGATACGGGCGCCGCAGTCAGCGTCCTGCCATACACGATGGGCGCGGACCTGGGACTTGATTGGAGCCAGCAGACAGTGCCTGTACAACTCAGCGGGAACCTGGCGATTGTCGAAGCTCGGGCGGTCATTGTTTCTGCGATCGTTGGGACATTCGCGCCTGTTCGCCTGGCCTTTGCCTGGGCCAAGGTCGACACCGTCCCGATGATCTTGGGTCAGATCAACTTCTTCCTAGAGTTTGATGTCTGCTTCTTTCGATCGCGTGGTCTCTTCGAGCTCCGACGCGCGCAACGGAAGTAAGCCACGGGACTCGCCGACCAGCCATTTTGCGCGCCGCTGGGAACATCGCACCAAGGTAGACTCACCCCCGCCTGACGATGATCCCCCTCCGCAGTCCGCACCGAACGGCGCGCCCGCGCCCGAGACCGCGTATGTGTCGGACAACCGCATCGGTCGCACGCAAGCCCGCATCGGCTTCGCGCCCCTGCCCCGGCTGGCGCTGGAGTATGCCGTGGGGCAGATCTTCGACGCGACCACGCGCAGGCAGGCGATCACGCGGCTGCGCGCCGCCCCCGACGAGCCCGTCGCGCGCTACTGGCTTGGCGTCGTGCTGGATCTCGACGGCAACCGCGGTGGCGCCCGCGCCATTTTCTCCGCGCGGGCCGTCAGCCCGACCGGACCCGAATGGATACGTCGCTGGTCGCACCTGCGCATGGCCGAGAGTGACGCCCCGGCGGGACGCGCCGCCCAGGCAAGCGCGCTCTTGGAACGCGCCACGCGGTCGCGCGCCGTCGACGACGACATCGACTTCCGCCGCTACGCCGACTACGTCCGTCGCCTGGTCGCGCTGCAAGCACGCGAAGGGGGACGATAGCGTCGCGTGAGCGCCGCTCGGGCGCATGCTGGCGGGCCGCGGCGGCGCAGGCGGCAGTGCAAAGGGCGGTGCACACGCCCGCCTGAATCAGGCGACCTTGAGCACGACGCTCGCGGACACACCCGAGTCGTTCGCCAGGTCCTGGAGCGCCAGCTGAAGGAAAAGCGTTTGGCTTTGGCCCAGGACGCGCGAGAAGCGAACCGCGCGCACGGTGCTGACGCGCTTGCTTCCGCTTTCCAGCTGATGCAAGTGCTGCCTGGAAATACCCAATTTCCCGGCGAAGTCCGCAGCGTTCCCCTGGTCCGACTTGCGAATCGCGGAGAGAACCTGGCCGAAGGTCAGCGGCCCCCGGTTCAAGGACGTGAGGAAAGCGTCGGTTTCGGTGTTGACCTTCCGTTTTCGGGAATCGGCATGGCTGATGCGTGGCATGGCGTCTCCTAGTACTCGTGCTTGTTCACCGTCTCGACCTCCGCAAACGCCTTTCTGACGATGTGTGTGGGACATTTTCGAAGATCCTTCTGGGCACGCGGCAGGATCGCGACCGTGTGGATCACGGGTTTAGGGTAGCCCGAGACAGTGCAATCAAAAACCCGCAATCGCTGCGGACCGAAAAATCGACCGCGCACGATCTTCGCGAGTTTCGCCAGCCGGGCGACAAGATCCCCATGCTCGGCGAC
>JANOJB010000181.1:0-13101 GCA_031407985.1 Pseudomonadota bacterium
CGGCAGGGCCTTGATCGACGCGCCGGGGGACTGCAGGACAAACACGCGCGCGCTCTCGCATGCCGCCCCAGCGGTGATGGCTATCTTTCCATCGTAGGAGGCGTGCAGGTCCTTGTTGATGACGACGATGGTCAGGGCCCCGGCGCGCTTGCTGTCGGTCGCCGCGAACACCGAGGCCTTGCTGGCGTCAGCCAACGTGATCTCCACGGCGACATCGCCGAACGTGCCGCCCTTGCCGTCGTAGTTGCGGTACAGCTGGAACGCCGCCTTCACATACGGCGGCAGCATGCCCACCGCGGCGCCGCTGCCCCAGTAGTTCGCCAGGTCCACGCCCTCGCGCCCGAAGACGCCCAGCGCGTCGACTTGCGCCAGGCCGCCCGAGACGTGATTCCCGGCGCCGAAGTCGTATTCGGTGATCGCCAGCTTCGTGCCGGGATAGCGCTCGGCGATTCGCTCGCGCAGCCAGGGGATCAGGCGGATGGGCTTTTTCCAGGTCGCGGCGATCCAGCTCTGCTCGACGTAGGTCGGATTCCACAGGCTGCGCGCCGCCTGCAGACGGGCCGCGAGGGTTTTCACGGACACATCGTTCTCGGTGATCCGCTTTCGACCGCGCGCCTCGGGATACCAGTGAACATCCAGTGCATGCACCAGGCGCCGCTTGTGGGTTCCTTCCAGACGCTTCATGTGTGACAGCAGGAAATCGATGTACGTCGCCCCCGCCCCCAATTTGGCGTTCTCGGCCTGGAAGTCGGGAGCCTCGTTCAGGCTCATGTATTCGCTCCACCCGAACATGACGCCGCCAAGTACTTGCGCGCCCGGATCCACGCCGGTGATGGCCGCGGCCGTCGCCTCGGTGCGGGCCAGCATTTCGGCGTAGGTGGTTCGACCGGGGTGGATGCGCGGGTGTGTGTTCGGCCACAGGGCCGGCTCGTTGTCGAGGGAGTAGAAGCGCACGCCGCCGGAGCCCCCGTCTTTTGCCTTGCCCACCTTGCCGACCAGTTGGTTCACCATCTCGTCCTGGTAGACGACGCCGTCGCTAAGATCGGGCTGCGCGGAAAAGGGGCCTGGCTTCTTGGGCAGCGACTTCACCCACCGCGCGCTTGGGGCAGCGTCCGCTTCCTTGACCTGGCCCTTCTTGTCGGCGGTGACGTAGTCGACCATCGGGACGGTGATGATGGTCTCCATCCCATCCTTGCGATTCGCCGTCGCGAAGTTCACGACCGCGGCCCCCGGGACGTCGCAGTCGCGGTAGCCGAGCACGCTGCACGACCAATCGTCGCTGTTGTGGTGGTAGTCGTGGCCCGCGTTCGAGGCGTTGTTCTCCCAGTTGTATCCGGTCGCGCGGTTGCCCCCCAGGCGGCGCAACGTCGCACCGGAATCCTCCGCACGCTGCGCGTTGATGCCGTAGACGTACGGGCTGATGGGGCGAATCACCTTGTTCGGAGCAACCGAAATCGCCAGCTCGCCTCCTTCGGTGGGGGCGGCTTTCGCGGCGGCCTGCTCGGCGGCTTCGACCGTCGCGGCTGCCGCCCGCTCGCGCTGGCGGTCGGCGGTCTGCGTGTACGGCAACGCCGTCAGGGGAACCCGTTTGCCAAAGCTGACGACAGTCGCGCCGCCAAGCTCGATGGTCTCGGGAGCGTAGCCAAGTCGGAAAATCAGGTGCGCTTCGCCGGCCGCGTAGGCCTGGTCCGCGGTGAACCGAATTTGGACCTTGGTCCAATCGCCGCCGACCTGAACCGGATACTGAACCGACTTGCTGTACGGTGCCCGGCCCAGCTCGAACACGAACTCGGTCTGCCCCAGTGGCGCTTCCTCGGGGGGCTTCTCCGCGCGCAAGTGAAACGTGGCCAGGACGACGTCGCCCTTCTCGATCGGTTGCGCGTTCGCGGCTACCAGTTGCACGCTCCACTCGCTCCCGGATCCCTCGACGATGGCAGCGCGCAGGGCCGATCCGAAGGGCTGTCCCTGCACGGGAATCGTCGTCAAGGAGACCTTCTTCGTCTCGCCCTCAAGTACGAACGCCGAGATCCCACGCGAACCGAGGAGATCGACATGTGCGACGTCTTTGAGTCGCCGTTCGGCTTCCAGGTTGGCGGCCCCGGAATCCCCCGTCGACGGTCCCGCGGGCGAGGCCCCCGGGGCGGCGCCGGTGACGCAAGCGGGAGCCGTGGCGAGCGAAACGACGAGGCCGACGAGGGTGAGGAGGTTGCCGATGCTGTTCCGGGGTCGGGGCATGGCCGGGATCATTATCTCCCGTCGAACCGGATCGCCACTGCGGCGGGGACTGATCGGCCACAGGGGCTGGGGCGCAGGCCAATCCCCTACCTCGCGGCGGCCTTCTGAGCCTGAGTTTCATGCTGGCGGGCAGGTGATGGTCCCCGATCTCGCTGGCTGGCGCCGCGAGCACATGCCCATCATGCCGGACGTTCGAGGTTTACCGATCGGAGGGCGAGCGCTGGCTGCGGACGGCGCTACGACATCACCAATGCGGGACGCGAATTTGCCGACAAGATCCTCAATCGGCGTCGCGCGGCGTGAGACAGGAATCCCGCTGTGACGGCGTCCCGCGAACCAACGGTCCGGCCACGCCCATCTTCTGACCAGTCGTTGGACCGCTTCCCGGGCCGTTCGCCGTGGCCACCGGGCGAACGCAGCTGGGGGAACGCTGCTAGGATAAACCGCCGATGGACGAGAACCGCATCATCGATCTGTTTCGCGCGTTCGCGCGCGAGGGCGTCCGATACAAAGTGCCGATCCCGAGATTGACCGGATTTCAGCGGCGGATCTCAGCGGCGAGTATCCGGCCGTCCAATACCTGCCGCCCGATGGAACGTTCTCGATCGACATTCTTGCTCGACTGGGAACGGCGTTCGACTTCGAGGCGATTGAGTCCGAAGAGACCAATGTGGAGGGGATCGTGGTGCCGGTCGCCACACCGCGCATGCTGTATCGGATGAAGAAGGACACAGTGCGGCTTCAAGATCGAGCGGATGCGGAAAGGCTGCGGCGAGACTTCAATCTGGAGGACGACTGATGCCCGTTCGGAGGTACCGTGACGTTTCCGAAATGCCGGGTCCCGTGAAGCTCGATCGGAAAGATCCCAACCTGTGGCGCCACATCGCCGCGTGGATGGAACTGTCCAACAGTCTGTCGCCCCGACGCTGGCCACCTGGCGTCTACAGGAACCAAACCGTCGAGGAAGCCAACCGTCGCAGAGAATCGTGGCGACTTCCGCCGACACGCGATTCGTGAGGGGTACTACCGCCTGTGGCGAAGGCGATCCAGCGCGACTGCCGCGACGATGATCGCACCGGTGACGATCTCCTGCACCCAGTTGGGCCAGCCCATCTGCGAGCAACCCGACTGCAGGACCTGCATGATCAGCGCGCCGATCAGGGATCCCAGGACCGACGCTTCGCCACCGGCGAGGCTTCCCCCGCCGATCACCACGGCGGCAATGACGTTCAGCTCCAGCCCCATGGCACCGGTCGGATCGCCCACCGTCAAACGGGAGAACTGCATCAACCCGGCGACGCCCGCGAAGAAGCCGCCCAGAACGTAGACGGTCAGCCTCACCCGCGGCACGGAGATGCCGCACAGGCGCGCCGCCTGCTCGTTCGAACCGACGGCGACGGCATGCCGACCCAGCAGCGTGCGGTGCAGCAGCGCCGCCACGGCAACAGCAAGCACCAGCAGCATCCACACGCCGGCCGGGAACAGCATCCAATCCCTGTCGGCGGGCAATCGCGCCAGAAGCTCGTTCAGCCACGACTTGGGCGCATCGATTTTTTGGTCGTGCGCCAGCCCCTTGGCGATGCCGCGCACCACCAGCATCGTCCCCAGCGTCACGATGAACGGCACCACCTTCAGCCGCGTCACCAGCAGGCCGTTCACGGCGCCGCAGCCCACGCCGGCCGCGATGCCCGCCAGCGCGGCGATCGCGGGCGGCGCGCCGGCGCGCAGGCAGGCGGCGATCACCACGGACGCAAGCGCGATGATCGCCCCGACCGACAGATCGATCCCGCCCGACACGATCACGATGGTCATGCCCAGCGCGGCCAGCGCCACGATGGTGGTCTGCCGGAAGATCGTCTCGAGGTTCCCGAGATCCACAAAGCTGAGACCGCGCGTGGCGCCGAGCAGCACCGAAAACAGAATGACGACCGCCACCAGGCCGGCCGTCGCGCCCAGATTTTTGCGCAGCGCCGGCGAGGCGAACAGACGCCGTGCCCACGGAGGTGGACGTTTGGCCGCCGCTGCGTCCCCCGGTCCGGTCGGCACGGTTACTCTTTCAACCATTGCTTGAAGTCGGGGTTCAGCAGCGCCTGCGCGGCCGGCGAGGTCATGGTGTCGTGGGTGATCAGCGTCGCGCCGGTGTCGATGCGTTTGTCCACCGGCTTGCCCTGCAAGCTGTCGACCATGGCTTTCACCGCCAGGTATCCCATCTTGATCGGATCCTGCACCACCGTGGCGTTCATATGCCCCTTGGTCATGGCGTCCACCAGCTTGGGCGAGCTGTCGAAACCCACGAAACGGACCTTGCCCGCCAGGCCGCCGTCCTCCAGGGCGCGCAGCATGCCGAAGGCGGTGGACTCGTTGGGGCAGAAGATCCCCTGCACGGTCAGCCCGCCGGGTCCCTTGTGCGCGGTCAGAAGGTTCTCGCTCACCTTGAAGGCGCTCTCGGTGGTGACGCCGCCGTACTGGTTGGAGCTCACCACCTCGATCTCCTTGTGCGCGGCGACGGCGTCCAGGAATCCTTTCTCGCGCTCCGCCGTGCTGGCGGAACCCTCGGCGTAGCGGAGCATGATGACCTTGCCCTTGCCGCCCACCAAGTTGGCGAGGTGATCGCCCGCCAGCTTGCCGCCGCGGTAGTTGTCGGTGGCGACGAAGCTGACGATCTGGTCGGTCTTGATGCTTGAATCGAAGGCGACCACGGGAATGCCGGCGCGTACCGCGTCGGTTACCACCGGCACCAACGCCGCGTCATCCAGTGGTGCCAGCACGATCCCCCTCACCCGCATGTTGATGAAGTTCTCGACCGCCTTGATCTGGTCCTCGCGATCATCCTCGCGCAGCGGGCCCTTCCAGATGATGTTCACCCCTAGTTCCTGCGCGGCCTTTTCGGCGCCGGCGTGCACGGACTTCCAGAACTCGTGCGTTGTGCCCTTGGGGATGACGGCGATGGCGTCCGTCGTCCGCTTCTTGCAGCCGGCCGCGGCGCCAAAGAACAGCGTCAGCACGGTCATACAGGCGATGGGTCGTTTCATCGGGGCGGATAATAGGACGACCGTGGGTTCGGGGCACTGTCGATTGTGGCTGGCGGGTGATAGGGAGTTTGACTGTGGATGCCCGCGCCACCAGCTTCGGCGACGACCTCGATTTTTTGCGGTGCCACACGGAGATCGTGACGCTGTCCGATGGCGGCGGTGCGGCGCGCCTGGTGCTGTGTCCGGCGCTGCAGGGACGCGTGGCCACCAGCACCGTGGACGGTGCGGCGGGACCAAGTTTCGGCTGGCTGAATCGCGACCTGATCGCGTCGGGCAAGCTGGTTCCGCACATGAACGTCTACGGGGGCGAGGATCGGTTCTGGCTGGGGCCCGAGGGCGGACAGTTCTCGCTGTTCTTCGCGCCCGGTGTCCCGCAGGATCTCGCGCACTGGCAAACGCCGTCGCCGATCGACGCCGAGCCGTTCACGCTGGTTGGAAACGCGGAGGACAGCGCGCTGCTCCGCAAGGCCATGCGCGTGACCAACGCGTCGGGCACCGTGTTCGACATCGACGTCGAGCGCGAGGTGCGTCTGTACCCGACCGAGCGCACGTGGAAGGAAGCCGGCGCGGTGCCAAACGGTCGCGTGAACGTCGTCGGATTCGAATCGCGCAACCGCATCACCAACCGGGGCACCGCGCCGTGGCGGCACGAGACCGGCCTTCCGTCGATCTGGATCGCCGGAACGTTTTCGCCGTCGCCGTCGACGATCATCGTCGTTCCGTTTCGCCCGGGTCCGGATTCAGAACTTGGATCGATCGTGAATGATAAGTACTTCGGGCGCGTCCCGCCGGATCGCCTGGCGATCGAAGGGAGCGCGATCTACTTCCGCGGCGACGGCCAACAGCGCGGCAAGATCGGCGTCTCGCCCCGCCGCGCGCGGCCCGTTCTGGGGAGTTTCGACGCCAAGGGCCACGTGCTCACGCTGGTGACGTACACGTTGCCCCAAGGCCAAGGGCAAAAGGAAGAAGCGAAGGACTACGTGAACTCGCTGTGGGAGCATCAAAGCGAGCCCTACCGGGGCGACGCGATCAACAGCTACAACGATGGCCCTTCCGAGCCGGGCGCAAAGCCGTTCGGTCCGTTCTACGAGCTCGAATCGTCGTCGCCGGCCGCCGCGCTTGGGCCAGGCGCATCGGCCGAGCACGTGCACCGGACGCTGCACTTCGTGGGCGCGCCCGAAGACCTCGACGCGGTGGCGCGCGGGTCGCTTGGCGTCGCCGTCGCCGACATCACCTCGGTTTTTTCGCGCTGACCCTCAAGCGCGTTCTTCCCCACGCAGGCGTGACACGCAGGCGTGAATTGTCGGTCGGGAGATCGTGGCATGTCGCGGGCTGCAGTAGACAGGGCCGGCGTTATGGGCCAGCCTCCACGCCTTCCCCATGTCCGCCTTCGCATCGCGCCCCGCGCGCGTCTTTGTCGCAGCGGTTGCCCTGGCCACGGTTGCACCGGCGGTCGGGGTGCTGGGCGGTGGTTGCGTAAGCAGCCGGGTTTCCGCGTCCGCGCCGCCGGCAGTGCAGGCGCTGGCCACGGACAGCGATCAGGGCCGCATCACCAGCTATCGCAATCCCGTGCTCCCCGGCTTTCACCCTGACCCCAGCGTCGTGCGCGTGGGCGATTGGTTTTATCTCGTGACCAGCTCGTTCGAGATGTTCCCGGGCGTGCCCATCCACCGCAGCCGCGATCTGGTGCACTGGGAGCTGATCGGTCACGTGCTCGCCCGCGAATCCCAGCTCCCGCTCGCGACCGCCGGGCCGTCGGGCGGGATCTTCGCGCCCACCATCCGCCACCACGCCGGCACCTACTACATGATCACGACGAACGTCTCGCACCAGGGGAACTTCTTCGTCACCGCCCGGGATCCGGCGGGGCCGTGGTCGGAGCCGATCTGGATCAAGGGGCAGGGCGGCATCGATCCCAGTCTCTTCTTCGACGACGACGGCAAGGTGTACCTGACCTCGACCGGCAACGGGTCGGGCATCTTTCAGTCGGAGATCGACATCGCGTCGGGCAGGGTGCTCACCGCCTCGCCGCGCCTGGTGTGGAAGGGGACGGGCGGCCGCTACCCGGAGGGACCGCATCTCTACAAGGTGGGTGGGCGTTACATCCTGATGATCTCCGAGGGCGGTACGGAGTACGGACACATGGTGACGATCGCGCGCGGAAGCTCGCCCTGGGGTCCGTTCGAGCCGTGCCCGCGCAACCCGATCCTCACCCACCGCGACACCCAGCTGAGCCAGCCGATCCAGGGGACGGGGCACGCCGATCTGGTGGACGACGGGCAGGGCAACTGGTGGATGGTGTTCCTGGCCTTCCGCCCGCAGGGGGGCTTTTACTGGCAGCACCTGGGGCGCGAGACCTTCTTGGCGCCTGTACGCTGGGACGCGCAGGGCTGGCCGGTGGTCAACGAAGGCAAGCCGATCGCGCTCGACATGCGCGTGCGTGGGCTATCCGCGCGCCCCACGCCCGCCGCGCCCGTGCGCGACGACTTCGATGCTTCGCTTGGCCCCGCGTGGAACTTCCTGCGCAACCCCGTGCGTGCGCGTTATTCCACCACGGAGCGACCCGGGTGGTTGACGCTGCATGGGACCGCCGTGTCGCTTGATCAGGACAAGGGCGCATCGCCGACCTTCGTCGGCCGCCGCCAGCAGCACCTGCGCGCGCGCATCGCCGCGCGCATCGACTTCGCTCCGGCGCGCGACAAGCACGAGGCGGGGCTGGTGCTGTATCGGGCGCCGCGACATCGCTACGAATTCGGCGTGCGCCGCAACGGGAAGGAACGCGAGGTGTTCGTGCGCCAGACCGTCGGTGCCCACATCTCGATCGTGACCGCGTCCGCGCCGGCGCCTGGCGGGGACCCGCTGGTCCTGCAAATCGACGCCGAGGCGAACCGCTACTCCTTTTCGTGGGGGCCATCGCCGGAGCGTCTTCAGAAAATCGACGCCGCCGAAACCCGCCTGCTGTCGACGGAGGTCGCGGGCGGCTTTATCGGCACCTACGTGGGCATGTACGCGCTGGCGCCGGCCGGTGATCCGACCCCCGCGCCTGCCGCGTTCGACTGGTTCGACTACGAACAGCAAGAATGAAACGGCAACCAGCCGCGCGCGCCATGCGCCACCATCCCTGACGCCCTCTCGCTTTCCCATGCGTCCTACCCCGCCTTCCGGAACGTCAGGTTGATCCGATGAGCTCCCGCGAACGGGGAGTCCCCGTTCTTCAACGCATTGACGCCGTGGTATCGCAGGCGCGCGGGGCCGCCCCAAACCACGACGTCGCCGTGGTGCAGAGGCACGCGGGCGGGGCGCTCCGCACGTGTCAGGCCGCCGAACAGGAACACGGCGGGGAGGCCCAAAGACACCGACACGATGGGGGCGGAAAAATCGCGCTCGTTCTTGTCTTGGTGAAGCGTCAGCCGCGCGCCCGGTTCGTACCGATTGACCAGACAGGCGTCGGGCATGAAGCCTTCGAAACCCGCGCGCGCGGCCGCATTTGTCGCCAGGCGCAGGAACGAATCCGGAAGCGCCGGCCAAGCGCGACCGCTTTCCGGATCGATCGCGGCATAGCGGTAGCCGGTGCGGTCGGACACCCAGCCGAGCGCCCCGCAGTTGGTCATCGCCGCCGACATGACGAACCCCCCGGGCGTGGTCATGTGGCGGAACGGCGCCGCGGCGGCGATAGCATCGATGTCACCGCGCAGCGCGCGTTCATCAGCGACGGCGAACCCATGCAACAGCGTCGCACCTGTGCCCAGCGACGTGGGCGTGCGGAAGGGATCCGCCGCGGGTTCAATCAAACCTAGGTTCAACTGCGCCATCATCACGTTCCGCGAAGGATACCCGCGCCCCGAAACATGCAACCGTTGCGGACGGTAGGAGGCTGGCGCGTCTTCCAGGTCGGATGGGATCGATCCGCGGCCTTCGCGACGTAGGTCACGGCGGAACTAGACCGGCCGTCCCACCCAGCTGAGCAGGGCCGCGCGCATGGCCTGGTGTACGTTGACGTGCTTCGCTTGCGCCTTCTTTTCGATCGCATTCCACACCGCGGCGGGCAGTCGGACCGAGCGGGCAATCGTCGGCCGGGACTTGCCCCGCCCGGGGTGACCGCGGCGAAGCAGCACGGCATCGGGGGAAAGCTCCGGCATCTCCCAGAGGGCAAGCAGTGAAGGTCCTCCGCGCTCACCCGCTCCCGCGAACGCGTTGCGCCTCACCGGCCCGAAGCGATGGAAGTCGACGGGCGTGTCGAGGGGATCAATCGTTTTCGTAGTGCGTCTTCTCATTTCTGGTGGCCTTTCGTGCACTGATGATGCGGATGGCGTCGGAACCCACCTCTGCGTGAACGACGTAAAGAAGCCGCTGAAGGCGGGAGAACCCTATGAGGACGAACCGGGCCGGGTGCAGCGCATCCGGGTAATAGGCGGCCAGCTTGTCGTCGAACGCCGTCTTTGCCTTATCGAAGGTCACGCCGTGTTTTTTGAGGTTGGAGGCGGCCTTCCGTGGGTTCCAATCGAATCGCACCAGAATAATAATGTATGACAATAGTGTCGCCGCGGCAACGGCCTACGGTCCTTCGGTACAACCGAAACCGAAAGGCCACCCGGCAAACGAATCCGCTACCCTGCGCGGCCCGCAGCGGCTAGATTCGCCGGCGCCATGGCTCACCCGACAACAACAGTGATCGGCGCGGTGTTCGCGCTTGGCAGCCTGACCTTATTCGGGTGCGCCAGCACCCCGCGGGGCGCGACCGTCGAGGAGGTCGCGCGGGCGCGTGACGGAAGCGCGCCCGGCGCGGCCGTGTTCGCCGCCGAGTGCGCCACCTGCCATGGCCAGCGTGGCGAAGGGCTGGCGGCCGCGCCGGCCATCATGGGGCCCGGCGCCCTGCCTGAGTACCCGCGTACCAGCACCATATCGGGCGATCCGACGATCACCGATCCCCAGCTGATACAGATCCGCGCGCAGACGCGACCGGCGGGTGCCGCCTGGCGCGACCCGTTCCAGAACGCCCAGGATCTGCATAGGTTCCTGACCATTCATTTACCCAAGGCGCGCGCGGAACAGCTAAAGGACGCCGACTACTGGGCGGTGATCACCTTCGTACTCGCGGCACAGGGCGCGATCCTGCCACCGGGGGGCGTTGGTGCCGCGAACGCGGCCTCGATCCCGATTCCCCAGCGCTAACGCGGACTCCGTCTGCGACGACGCTTGCTGCGCTCGCGACGGGAACGGCGCCGTCGCGCTCTTTTTAGTTTGTGTCGAGCCTTTTTTTTGCTTCGTAAGGAAGGCAATTCGCGATAGAAGGCCGTCGGACGTTCCGGTGACCCGGCCAACCCCAACCGGCCGCTCAGCCCTTGAGACTTGTTCCCCCCATCTCCACTTGACGGTCTCTCTTCCATACCGTTGCGCGGTCCTCGTGGCCGTCGCGCTACTCGGCGCGTCTGGTGCCGTTCGCGCCGACACAGCTGCGTCCGCCCAGCCGGTTCCCCCCGTTTCGATTCCTCCCGCTCCGCTTCCCCCCGCGCCGACGCCCAATTCCTTGCCGGGGTCGCCGGCTCCGATCGGTCTGGGGTTATCGCCCGAGGCGCCGCCCGTGCCGCCGGCCGCGGGTGGCAGGGCGCCTTCGTTCGGTGCGCCCACGCCCGACAAACCGACATCGTTTCGGATCGGGGGCCGGTTCTATGGATGGCAGGCCATCGGGATCGGGAGCGCACCGTCCAACCCGCCGGAGGGCTACGCGGGAACACCGCTGCACGTGCCGATGCGCTCGGTGGGCAAGATCCCGTTCTGGGGCGGCGCGGGCGCGACGCTGAACCTGTCGTACGGCACGCGCTATGTGACCGCTTTCACCAGCTACTACTTTCGCGTCAGTCGCGAAGAGCACTTCGGTTACGCGAACCCGCAGCTGGGGCCGGCGTTCGGTCTGGCGTACCTGGTCATCACGCCGGATCCGATAGGGAATCTGCGATTGAACTTCCGCGTGGGCGCCTTCCCCGAGGTGTACGCCGGACCTGGCCAGTGGGGATGGGGCGTCTTCGGACCCATGCTGGCGGTACGCGGCTACGGCGAAACGACGAACGGCGAATGGGAGATGAGCCGCAACGCGCGTCTGGTCTTCAATCATGGCGTGTTGGTCGTCCCCGGCGTGGGGGAGAACTTCCCGCGCGGCGACTACAACAGCTGGATCGAGAGGGGCATATCGAGTTGGGTGCACCACGCCCACCTCGGCGTCGTGCTCGAGAATCAGTACACGCTGAAGCTGCACTACGCGTCGGCGCGCGGAACCGACGAGCGCACGACGCCTCCAATGAATTACCTCGGCGGCCCGCCGCGCGATGGACGGTTCGACGCCTATCTCGGCGAGGCGCGGTGGCAGGCAAATCCGTGGGGACAACTGGGCGTCACGGGCGGGATTTATGACTTCAAGAATGCCGCGTCGGTCGGCGACGGCATCTGGTGGGCGGTCGATTGGACGCAAGGCGCCCGCGAGATGATCAACAAGTACCTCGGGGCGCAGAGCAATGGGAACGGCCGGGTCGCCGTGGCCGGCGCGGAATACAACTTCAGCGTCGCGAGCATTCTGTGGGCGAAAGCGCGCCAGCCGCCGCGCAGCTTCACCGGTCAGGCGCCCGATCTCCGGGTCGCGATCGCGGGCATGCTCACGCGGACGGTCGCCACCGACGATCCCTCGTACCGGGGCGCGATGGGGTATTTCTTCGGTCTCGACACCGAGTACCGGCTGACGTCGATGTTCAGCGCGACTTTCCAGGCCTACGGCGAACGCCGGGACAGCAACCTGGGACCGTGGGCGGTCTACAGCGTCAATCCCGGCATCTCGTTCCGCACCGACTGGATCAGCACCGATCGCATTCAACTGATCTACGGCCGCCGTTTCTACAGCCACGCCGCAGACCCCAACTCGACACAGCCGTTCGATCGCCACATGATCGCGCTCGGTGGCTACATCACCTTCTGAACGGAAAAAGCTGATGAAAACCAGAACCGTCGTCACCTTGGCTTTGCTCGCCGCACCCGCGCTGGTGGTGGTCGTGCCAGGTGGCGCGAACGCCGCGGAAGCCAACGCAGTGGCGGTACCAGGCAGCGCGGCGACCGTGGATACGGGGCTGCCTCGCCTGGGCCTGGACCCCGGCGAACCGCAGGTCCGCAGCGCGACCCCCGCGTTGCCGTTCGGGGTCAACCCGGCCCTGTCCAAAGAGTACGTGCTGGATTTTCACGGCTACTTCCTGCTGCCCGCGCGGCTCGGTCTGCACAGGCGCGAGAACCCTATCGATCCGGTGACCGGGATGGAGCTGCCGCTGATGCCCGGGCAAAGCAGCCTGGTTCTGCACACGCCGCCGCTGGTACCCCAGGACCTGCGGAGTTTCGGGTACACAGGCGCCTTGCCGACGCCGTGGTTGCAGCTCAACTTCGTCTACGGCAACGAGACGATCTCCGCCACGGCTATCCTCGCGGGCACCAGCGCCACGGACGGGGCGGGCTACTTCAATCCGGTCGAGCAAGCCGGTGTCAGCGACGCGTACCTGACGTTGAACCTGACCAAGAAGGTCGGCTTCCCGCTACGCGTGCACGTCGGCGCGTTCACCGGCCGGTACGGCGCAATGGGCGCGTACGATGCGGGGCGCTACGCCACTCCGTTGATCGCGCGCACCAACACCATCGGCGAAACGATCACGGCAGCGTACAGGCTTGGCGATTTCCTGCTGATGGCGGAGCAGGGGCTGGGCGGCCAGATCGGACGGCCCCCCATGGGTGTGGTCCCCGCGGGCTGGAACGACTTCGCGGACGACGTGGGTGCGACCTTCGTCAGCCAGGGACACCTCGGCAT
>JANOJB010000182.1:0-3360 GCA_031407985.1 Pseudomonadota bacterium
TTCCAGGGACGCGTAACCCGTGGTCATGACGACCTGGGTTTCTGGTGTTCGTGATCGCGCGGCCCGCAAAACGTCCACCCCACTGGCTCCCGGCATCCGCACGTCGGTGACGACCACGTCGTATTCGGCCTCGGCCAGGCAAGTGATGGCTCTCAGACCGTCGTTCGCGACCGAGACGCCGTATCCCTCCTCGCCCAGTTCGTGCGCGACCATGTTTCGAAAGTCCGGCTCGTCGTCAACGACAAGAATCTTCGCGGCCACGCTCATGACGCCCCCCGTGTAGCCGACAGCTTGCGGCTGATCTCGGCGCTGTGTGTCGGTCTGGTTGCAAGACTCAAGGCCACGCCCGATACGGGGCGCACCCCGAATTCCGGCGCCGGTGGATTGTCCCCTGGCCGCTTCGCCGCGTTGCCATCGGGTGTTCCCTCCGTCGCCCGCAGCGGCAGCCACAGGCGCATGGTGGTTCCCACGCCCTCGGCGGTTCGTACCTCGATGCGGCCCCCGTGCCCCTCGATGATCTGGCGCGTCAGGGACAATCCGATACCGGTCCCTTCGCCCACCGGCTTGGTGGTGAAGAACGGATCGAAGATGCGCGGCAACACCGCGCGCGGAATTCCGGTGCCGGTATCGGTCAGGTTGATCTCGATGCCGTTGCGGGCGCCATGGTTCGCGGGTGCCACGGTCACGGTGGCCGAGCCACCCTCGGGCGTCGCGTCGATCGCGTTCGACACCAGGTTCAGCAACGCCGATTCAATTTCTTGCGGGCAGGCGGTCACGATCGGGATCTCGGTCCGGGCCGTCCAGCGCAGCTCGACGTGGCGGCTCCGTGCCTGCCCGGCAGCCAGCTCCAATACGCGCTCGATCAGCGGTCCCAGGGCGGTTTCTTCGCGGGTCGCCGGCTTGCTGCGTGAAAAATCCAGCAACGATCGCACCAGATGCGCGCAGCGCAGCGCCTGTCGTTCGACCGCCGCCAGCGACTCGCGGCCGGTGGCGTCCTCGGGCATGCGGCGCAACAGTCCCTGAACGTAGCCCACGATGATCCCCAACGGGTTGTTTAACTCGTGTGACAGGCCCGCGACCAAGGTGCCGACGGCCGCCATTTTTCCGGCGTGTATCAACTGTTCCTGGGTTTCTCCCAGGCGCCTCAGGCTGCTCTCCAGATCGAAATTGCTGCGCGCCAGCTCCTGCGTCCGCTGCGTCACCCGTTGTTCCAGATCGCGGTTCAGGGTTCGGATCTCTTCCTCGGCGCGACGCCTTTCCGTCGCGTCCCGGTAGATCCAGAAGCACCCGCCATAGACGTCGCCGACGCCGACCGGGATGTAATCCAATTCGAAAATACGCCCATCGATCGGACGCAACTCCTCGTCGAACGTTGGCTTGCGGGTGGCGGCCAGGGCCTGGAATCGATCGCGCACACCAGCGGGGTCGGTGAAGAATGAATCAGGGGGCCGTCCAGATTCCGTCGCCGGCTGTCCGATCAAATCCGCGGGCTCGACGGACAGGTTCCACATGCGGCAGTAGGCGGCATTCGCTTCGACGATGACGCCGTGTTCGTCCTCGAAAATCACGCCCTTGCGAAGGTTGTCAATAAGGGCACTGACCTTGGCGGCGGTCGGGATAGGTGTTGGGTTAAGGGTCATTCCGATAGAGGTCCACCAGAGACGGGCTCCTCGGGATCCAAATCGACATAAAAGCCCATCCCTTGAGCACGGGACGCGTGATCAACAACGGTGGGTTGCTGGATCAGTGTCTGGCTCGGCAAGGGACGGCGCAAAAAAGAGAGGGAAAACCGGTCGCGTCAGACGGTTGGTGGTGTGTGGTGTCGGGAAACCGATTGCAATTCCGCACCCGGCTGCATAGGAGTGCACCATGCCGTGGCACCAACTGGAGGTTCGTCTGAAGGCCCGCGAGCGTGGGCTGCATCTGGTTACGCAGGAACTTGCCGCCGCGCTGCCACAGGTGAAAACCATCAAGGTTGGCCTGCTGCACTTGTTCATCGCGCACACGTCCGCGTCGCTGTCGGTGAACGAAAACGCGGATCCGGATGTCCGGGCCGACATGCGGCGCTGGCTGGACCACGTCGTCCCGGAGAACGCTCCTTACTTCGAGCACACGACCGAGGGGCCGGACGACATGCCGGCGCACCTGAAATCCGTGTTGCTTGGAGCCGAGGTCACCATTCCGATTCGCGCCGGACGGCTGGCCCTGGGCACCTGGCAGGGGATTTACCTCGGCGAACATCGTGACGCGGGCGGCGCCCGGACCGTCGTGGCCACCATTTGGGGCGAATGATCGGGGGCGAATAGCTCAGGACGGTCGGTCGGTCGGGGAGGCACCCGCTTCCTTGAGGGCCTCGGCCTGAAAGTGCGCGCGCAGGCTGTCGATCACGTCCTGTAGATCGCCGTCCATGATCCCGGGCAGGTTGTGCTTGGTCAGTCCGATGCGGTGGTCGGTCAGGCGATCCTGGGGAAAATTGTAGGTCCGTATCTTCTCCGAGCGATCGCCAGTGCCGATCTGGCCACGCCGCTGGTCGCGCTCCGCGCTCTGGCGTTTTTCTTCCTCGATCGCGTACAGCCGGGACCGCAGCAGGTTCATCGCCATTGCCTTGTTCTTGTGCTGCGATTTTTCCTGCTGGCAGTGGACGATCAGCCCCGACGGAATGTGGTGGATGCGCACCGCCGAATCGGTGGTGTTGACCGACTGGCCGCCCGGGCCGCCCGAGCGCATGACGTCGATCTTCAAATCCTTGGCGTCGATGACGACATCGACTTCCTCGACCTCCGGCATGATGGCCACGGTCGCTGTGGATGTATGGATGCGTCCCTGCGCCTCGGTGGCGGGGACGCGCTGCACGCGGTGCACGCCGGATTCGTATTTCAGTTGGCTGTAGGCGCCCTGGCCCTTGATCATGGCCACGACTTCCTTGATCCCGCCGGCCTGCGCCGACGACATCGACACGATCTCGACATTCCAGCGCCTCCGTTCGGCGAAACGCGTGTACATGCGGAACAGATCGGCTGCAAACAGCGCTGCTTCCTCGCCCCCCGTGCCGCCGCGGATCTCCAGCAGGATGTTCTTGTCGTCGTTCGGATCCTTGGGCAACAACAGGATCTTGATGCGTTCATCCAGGACGGCCTGTTCGGCGGTGATCGCGCGCTCTTCGTCGAACGCCATGTCCCGCATCTCGGGATCCTTCTGCAGGTCGCGCGCCTCGACCGCCCGTGTTCCCAGATCGCGGTGAATGCGGAACGCCTCGACCAAATCCTTCAGGTCGGAATGTTCCTTGGACATCTTCTGGAACATCTGGCGGTTGGACAACACCGCCGGATCGCCCAGCTTGCCCGACAGCTCCTCGAACCG
>JANOJB010000184.1:0-26498 GCA_031407985.1 Pseudomonadota bacterium
CGCCATGTCTTCGAGCCCGCTCCCGGCACGCCCATCTGCGCGACCTCGGAGCAGATCTTGTCCGCGCCGCGCAGCCCCGCGCCGTCGCCGGTCTCGCCATGGCTCAGATCGCCTCCCAAACCCGCGTTGGTGCCAGCGATCACCCTGGCGGCCTCGATGCTGATGACGAAGAAACTGAACTTGGCGAGGTTGGCGTTGCCGCCTCCGTTTCCACCGGCACCAGCGTCGTTGGTCGTGCTCGATCCGCCACCGCAGCCGACCAACCCAGCGACCAAGGCGGTGGCCAGCATCCGATTGATTCGCGTTTCCATCAGACTCCTGTTTGAACGCATCATTGAATTCATGATTTGCACAACCTGAACGTGTCGTCGCAGGTGGTACCCACGGGGCAAGCCGGCGAGGTGGCGCCGCCGCAGGAGATGAAGCCGGCGACATCGACCTCGACCTCGACAAGGGAGGGCATCGAGAACGTGGCGGCCGGCTCGTTCGTCGGAGCCTTCGACGAGCTGCGGGTCACCTTGACGCTGGGGTAGCCCGCGACCCCCAGATCGACAAGCCCGGTGACAAGCGGCGCCGGAATATCGAAGGTGCCCGTGTCGGCGACATCACAATTGATCTGGCCCTTGTATCCGCCGTGGTGCGAGATCTCTAGCTCGATTTGGACGCGCGAGATGCCGGTCATCCCCGGCGGCGTCCAGGCAATGCGCATCGCTTGGCCTTTGGTCACTGGGATGGGCACCGTGCTCGTCAGCACCAACCCCGTGATGCACTTGATCCCGACCGTGAACTTGTCCGCTTGCAGGGTGATTTCCGCTCCCTCGGAGCAGGGCGGGTAAGGCTGCAGCGTGGGGCCCGAGTAGGCGTTTTTCGGCGGCACCGGATCAATGGAAAGACTCATCCCCGCCAAACCACCAACGCGAAGCGTGCCTACGCCAATCGGGTTGGGGTTGGCCACGCAGGTCTTGTTCGTCGAACAGTACGTGCCGGCTGCGCAAGAGGGACTGCACACGACCTCCGTGAGCAACTGGCAGCCAGCCTGTTGCATCTTGACCTCGATAGGGCGGTTGGCGATGGGTGGCGACGGCGCGTCGTAGAACTGCGCGGTCACAGTCGCGTACTGGTCGACGGGAAACAGCCCGACCAGCACGCTTCCGAACACCGTGCCCTGGACGCCGGCGTCGCTGCCGGCATCGGAAGTGGCGCCGTTCGAACCCGACGAACAGGCGGTGAGAAGCACGGTCGCGACCGCGAAACGGGCGGTGTTTGTCATCGTGGCTGGCTCCTTATCAGGGCTACGGGCGGACAGCTAAACAGTAGAACCCTCCGTAGCCACCGGCGGATCCAATCTGGCGCGTCGACGCCGTGCCGCCACCCGTCTGCGCCAGCGTGCCGCCGGGGGCGCAGCCGACGGCATTCCAGGCCGACAGCCAGCTGGTGCCGCTGCCGCCACCCACCGGCGTGCAGCTCGCGGCCATGCACCACGAACGACCCATGCGCGGGCAACCCTCTTTCGTGTTGCGCGTCCAGCCCCAGCAGGTGGCGCGATCCGCGTTCCAACCGGCGGCGGTGCCGTCCACGTCGGCACCACAATTGGTCGCACCGGCGCCCGCCATGACGCCCGCGCTCTGCGTGTACGTCAGCCCGGTGTTCCCCGTGCCGGTGACGATCTCGTGGTTGTCCACGTCGCCCGTGCCGTCGGGGTTCTTGTTCAGGACGCCGTTCTCGTTGGGGACGTTGTTCTTGATCGCCGGGTCGGCGTCGCTTGGACGATCCATCGCGAGGTTTGCCTTGTTGGCCGACCACAGCCGGCCGTTGCGGTCGTACCACGGCCCCGTGCCAACACGATCGATGGCGTTCACGGTCGGCGTGCTCAGGAACGCGCGCCACACCTTGCCCGATTGGCAGGCCGAAACGCGCTCGGCCGCGGTCTGGCAGATCTTGTCGGCGCCCACCAGTCCGCCCAGGTTGCCGCCGTAGGTCGAAAACATGGCGTTGCCGGGCATCGCGCCGCCCTGGCGGATCAGCTCGGCGTTGCTGATCAGGAAGAAACTGAACTTGTCCTCGTTCGCCGTCGGACAGGTTCCGGTTGTGCCTCCGGCCGCGCCCCCGGTGCCCGTCGCGCCGCCCGTTCCACGGCCTCCAGTGCCGGTCGTGCCGCCGGTGGCGGTTGCGCCTCCGGTCCCACGGCCGCCCGTTCCCGTTGCGCCGCCGGTTGCCGTCGCGCCGCCCGTTCCACGGCCACCCGTTCCCGTCGCGCCGCCGGTTCCGGTCGCGCCGCCCGTCCCGATGGCGCCGCCGCTGCCGGTTGCTCCTCCGGTCCCGGTTGCACCTCCCGAACCCGCCACCGTGCCGCCCGTTCCGGCGACGGTCCCACCGCTTCCCGGCGCGCTGCCGCCGCTTCCACCGCTTGCCGCGGGCGCGCAGCCGTAGGCAGACAGGATCGCCGTCACCAAGACCAATGTTCGTCCGTTCCGGGTGTGCAACATGTCTGGGACATTAGTGCAACTTCGAACGTGGTCGATACGAAAATGATCAAAAGACCGTCGCTGCGTGCAGATGCGATCTTTTCTTTGAATAGCGTGCTTGGTTTCCACGCGCCGAGCTACAGCAGACAGGTTGCGTTGACGCGCCGGGCTTGCCAACGTTGCGTCATGGCATCCACGCCGCACATTCTGAAGATTGTTCAGGCAGGTCACCCGGTCTTGCGACAGCGCGCGCGACCCCTCGGCCCCGATGAACTGCGCGGCGCGGAGATCACGCGTTTGATCGAGGACATGCGCGAGACGATGCGCGACGCGCCGGGCGTGGGCCTGGCGGCGCCGCAAATCGGATTGTCGATCCAGTTGGTCGTGATCGAAGACCGCCCCGAATACATCGAACGCGGCGATGCCGATCAGATGCGCGAGCGGGAACGAACCGCCGTTCCGTTCCAGGTGCTGGCGAATCCGCGGCTGACGATCGTCGATCGCGAGCCGGTCGAACTGTTCGAGGGCTGCCTTAGCGTGGTGGACTTCATGATGATTGTGCCGCGCGTGCGCGCGGTGCGGGTCGAGGCGCTGGACCACCGGGGCGAACCCGTGACGTTGTCCGCCCAAGGCTGGCCCGCGCGCATCCTGCAACACGAGATCGACCACCTGCGGGGGGTCCTGTGCATCGATCGCATGCGGTCGCGCACGCTCACCTCCAGCGGCAACTTCGCGCGCCATTGGGAAGGGCAAGGCGCGGCTGAGGTCCTGGGCACCGTCGGCGTGACGGACGATCCCGACGCCCCACTGACGGGTCCGCCCGATGCACGAACCTGATCGCGCAACACGGACGACCGTTGCCGGGCCGTGGCTGGTGTTCGCGTCGTGCCTGCTTGCCGTGACGGCGCGACGACCCGTTGCCGCCACTCCGGCCGTCGATCCCAAACCGCCCATTCCGTCGCCGGCACCACCGGCACCAAACACGCTCACCCTTCCCTCCCCAGCGACGTTTGAACACGCTCTCGATCGCGACACGGATGTGCTGCTTCTGCCCGCGGCCCATCGTCCCGCGCCCCGACCCACGGTATTCGCGGCGACCCGCGCGAAGACCAGCGCCCACGCGGTCGCCTCCGTGGTGCTGGATCCCGCGGCGATGCGCGAGGCACTGCCGGCGCTGGTGCGCGCCGACGTTGTCGCCACGCGCCCCGGACCCCGCAAGGACGCCTGGCCAGATCGGTTGATCGCGTGGGAGGTCGAAGTCCCTTTTTTCAATCTGACCGGCCGCGCCTGGCTGCAACAGCGCGACGACGGCGCCGAGTTGACTCTGATCGAAGGGGCCTTCGCTCCCGGGCGCGTGCGCTTGCGCGCCAAGCCCACCGCCGACGGCAAGGCAAGCATCGCCACCTGCGAACTTCAGATCGAGGTTCGGTCGGCGAACTGGATCTTCCGGAAGGTGGCGCGGCACGACCCTTGGGCGGAGACCGCGATGACCGCGGCCACGGCTTGGGTCCTGGCACGCGCGGTGGTTTTGCGCGCCGAGACCGGTCGCGGGGCCAGGTCACCGCGCCCGACGGGAGCCATCACTCCCCCGGTCGCGGACACGCTGGATGGATCGCCCCTGGCCGCGCCAGCACTCGCGGCGCTGCGCGGTGCCGGAATCCCCGCGATCGTGCGGCGTGCGCCGAACGGCCGGCTGGCATGGGCGTCGGTCAGCATGGTCGTCCCGGGAGATCCCGTTGCCGTGGCTTCGCGTTTGGCCACGCCCGAAACCTGGCGGGTCTTTCCGGGATGGAAGGCCATGAAGCGTCGCGCGCAGGCCACGCCGGCGCCTGGCGCAGCACCCGCCCCCATCTTGATCGAAGTGGACGACGACATCGCGTTCGTCGACTTCGACGCGGTCTGGTCGGTCGCCGTCACCTCCGCGGTACGGGCCACGGCTGTCGGCGGCGATATTCGCGGGGCCGTATTCGGCTGGCAAACCTGGTCAGGCGATCGGCCGGGCACGGCGTTGGCGGTGTTGTCGATGCACCCACGCCTGGACAAGGCGGGCTTCATCGAACGCAGATTGATCGCGGCCGAACCCTTGCTGGAACACGCTTTCGGGATCGCCCTGACCTACGTCGACGCCGCGGCTGTAGCCGACAGCTTGGACCGGGCGCCCGCAGACCGTTAGCACAGACGGCACCAACACCATCCTAGACAACTGGACCACTTCTGGTCATGATAAGACCATGAAGGCCGTCAAGATCGCCGATCTCAAAAGCAATCTGTCGCGACACCTGCGGGACGTCAGGAGCGGCCGGGCGCTCACGGTGCTCGACCGAGAGACACCGATCGCGCGCCTGGTACCGATTGATTCGGGCGACGACGTGGTCGTCACGCTTCCCGCCGGGGACGCACCCGCGATCGGCGATCTGGACCTGCCGCCTCCGATCCGCATCAAGGTCGACGTGGTCAAACTGCTGCTCGCGGATCGAAGCCGTCGGGGATGACGGTCTATCTCGACTCCTCCGTGATCCTCCGGCGTTTGCTGGGTCAGCCCGGAGCCTTGCGGGAGTGGCGGCTGGTTCGCACGGGGATTTCCAGCAGACTGGCCGAGGTGGAGTGCCTGAGGACGCTCGATCGCCTTCGGCTCGACGCGATCCTAGATGAAAGGCGGCTCGCCGTACTGCGGGAGGCCCTTTACGGGATCCTTGCTTCGCTGGAGGTGGTGGAGCTAACGCGGACCGTTTTAACGCGGTCGGCTCAGCCTTCCCCGACCTCGCTCGGCACTCTGGACGCGATTCACCTTTCGTCCGCGCTCATCTGGCGTGAGCGCAGCGGAAGGACCGTCACCATGGCCACGCACGACGAAGCACTGGCGATGGGCGCCCGGGCATACGGACTGCGCGTGCTCGGAGCGTGACGCGGGCAGCCCGCGCCCCCTCACCGAATCAGGTTCAACATCGTCGTGCGGTAGGTCGCGTAATCGTCCGCGCCGCTGATGCACGCGGTCCCCATGTCCAGGCACGTCTGCACATAGTGGGGATGCGGAATCACGTCGGGCTGGCCCACGAACAGGTTGGTCAGCACGGTGCCTGTCGCGCCCTTGACTGGAATCGTCACCAGCGGATCCAGGTGTCCCTTCAACGACGGCAGTCCAAGGAAGCGCATCGTCGTCACCGCGATGTCCGGCAATTCGGCGTATGGGATCGTCGTGCCCCGCTTCAGGCCCGGACCATAAAACGCCATGAAGGGATCCCAGGACGACGGCGCCGACGCCGCGTGGTTGCTTGCCGCTTCCAAGCCCATGCCGTGGTCGGCCGCCAGAATCAGATACGTGCTGTCCCAAACACCCACGTCCTTCAGCGCCGCGATCAACGTTCCCAGAAGCGCGTCGACCTGAACCAGATGCTGGATGTACGTCGACGCGGGGTTCGTCTTGTCCGCGGGACCAGTCCAAAAATCGCGCACCCGTTGCAGGTGAATGCGCAGCAGGCGCGCGCCATCGTTGCGCAGATGATCGATCGCGAACCCAAGCGTGACGTCGTCGTTCATCGTCATGCCGGAATGAAAATCCGCCGTCGTGAAGACGGCGTAGTTGTTGTCGCCTCCGGAAAACACCGATTTGATTCCCGCGGCGCGCGCGGCCAGGAAGATGTCGTCCATCTGATTCGATTCGAACAGATGGCAACCTGTGTGAACCGCCACGTTGCCCGATGTGGCGCGGCCCCACGGTTGGGTGCCGCCCGGCGATCCGGCCGGTAACTGGATCACGGCCGCCGGGCTGGTCGAGTGAGATGTCAACACGCGAACGCCGTTCGCCAGAACGAACGCCAGGTTCGTCGCGCCATTCGCCGCGGCGGTTCGAACCGCGTCGTACATGACACCGTCGATCAGAAACAAGACCACCGTCACCTTCGCGGGATCCACCCCGGCAGCACCCGCCGCACCGTCCGTCGCGGACATCCCAGCGCCCCCGGAAATCCCGCCACCGCCGTCGCGCCCGCCCACAACCGCGCCCCCACTTCCGGAAGGTTGTTTCGAGGGCCGGGAACCACACGCCGTCGCCAAAACCAGGCAAGCGGCCAGACACGATGTGGAAACCCGGAGTGTCATCGCCCCATCATGCCGTCATGCCGACGTCCAGGCGAATGCCAGGTCTTGCCGGCCCCAACCAGGCCGCCGTCAACGCGTAACGTTACGATTATCCGTGGACCGGCCGGACCCGACGTGGCCTCTAAGGGGCATGACCACCACGCGACTCCCCCCATTCGCGCTGTCACTTCTCCTGGCCCTGGCGCCCGCTTGTTCAGGCGGGATTTCAACGCCGGTTGATCCGACCGGCACTGGAGGTGCCACAACGGGCACCGGTGGATCCTCGACACGAAGTGGAGGCTCCCCGGGAAGCGGAGGCACATCTGCCGGCACGGGCGGCGCGGTCGCCGCCACCGGCGGACGGGGCACCGGCGGTGCGGGAACCATGGGCACGGGCGGACGCGCCGCAGGCACCGGTGGGGGCTCGGTCGCGGGCACGGGCGGCGCGGTCGCCGCCGCCGGCGGACGGGGCACCGGCGGTGCGGGAACCGTGGGCACGGGCGGAACCGTGGCGGGCACTGGCGGTGCTATCGGCACCGGCGGTGCGACCGGCATGGCTGGCGCATCCGGCGGGGGCACGCGTACCGCGGCCGAAACCTGCGCACGCTGGAAGGCGGATCGGGCCAACCTCGCGGAAGGCACCTGGAGCGGCAACGTCGCAAGCTGCGTGGTCGGCGACATCTCGGCGGATGGCCGCGCGAACGCTCTGCGCCTCTTCAATCTCAACCGATGGCTGGCGGATCTTCCCGCCGTCGTCACCGAGGCGTCGCGCGATGCGCAGGCGCAGGCTTGCGCCCTGATGATGGACGCGAACAACATGCTTAGCCACGAGCCGCCAACCACCTGGACCTGCTACACGCAACAAGGCGCTGACGGTGCGTCCAGCAGCAACATTTCGGGTGGGCCCGGAGTCAGCAGCGTGAACGCGTATTTGATCGACACCGGCAACGAGACGACGTTCGGTCATCGCCGCATCATCTTGTCGAACGCGCTTGGCCCCATCGGCCTTGGCTCGACGGGCGTTGGCGGCGCATCCTGCATGCAGAACCTTCGCGGCACGGGGAAGGCCGGGAAACCCTGGGTCGCCTGGCCACCACCCGGCCCGTTCCCCATTCAGGCCTACGGGACCGGCACGCGAGGTACGTTGTCGATGACGGGCTGGTCGGTGCAAACCATTCGCACCACCGCGCTGACCGGCGCCACCGTCACCGTCACCTCTGGCGGTACCAACATGCCGATGACCGTCAGCCAACTGACCGGCACCTACGGCGAAAGCAACGCCATCCGCATGGTCCCGATGGGCTGGACCCCGGCGGCCGGACAATCCTTCGCGGTCAGCGTCGCGGGCACAACCACGCCGATCAACTACACCGTCGACATCATCGACTGCCCGTAACCCGACGTTAACGCCAGACGTTGGCCCAAATTCGATTCGTCGTCGGATCGCTGTCCGCCACGCGGTAGTACCAGGCGGCGACGGCTACGCCGCCGGTGCCGACGCCAAGCGCAGGGAACGACACGCCTCCGACCGCGGCGTCGTCGGTTTCCAGCAATGCCGCCGGCGCCCAGGTCCCGGCTGAAAAACGCCGACCCCACAAATCGAATCGCGTCGCGCCGACACGTTTGCGCCAGGTCAGGAATACGTTGCCCGCCAGATCGCCGCGCACGACCGGGGCGGGTTTCGCCTGGTCAAGGACCGCGTTGTTGACCAGGGCAGCCTGGTTGTCGGTCTCCATCGCCATCGCCGACGGCCACGCCTGTCCGGCGGGCGCGCGGCTGGTGTACACGTTGATTCTGGCCTGCACCTCCGAGGCCCATGCGATGGTCGCCACGCCGGTTTCGTCCAGAGTCACCCCGATCGCGGGATCCCAGGGAATGAACGCTGCCTGCGCCACCAGCGCGGGGGCCGCCTGCACGCCCGCCGCGGAGAAAGTGCTGGCCCAGATCTCGTCGGCCGCGGTGCTGCGTTGTCGCCACGCGACGATGGCCTGGCCGACGCTGTTCGCCGCGACGTTGGACGTGTCACTGACTCCACCGTTGTAGGTCTCGACCAGGGCCGCCGGTCTCCACGCGTTGGCCGAAAAACGCCGCAGCCAGATGCTGTCCACGGCACCTGACGACCGATCGTCGTAGTCCTCCCAGATGACAAAGGCTTCCCCCGTCCCGGACATCGCGACTTTCTGAATCAGACTGCCACTGGCCTGCGACGGGCGCATCTCCATCGGCGTCAACCACTCACCGGTGGCGGTTGTCTTGACGGAGGCCACGATGACGTAGCTGGTGTTCGCGGCATTGCGCGCCGACCACGCGGCGACCGCGGCCCCGTCTCGATTGATGGCCAGTTCAGGGCCGTACCCGGCGACGGTCGAGATGGCGGTGGGCGCGGACCAGGTGACTCCGTCAGTCGACGTGCTTTGCCAGATCCCCGGGAACGCCAGCGCGTTGTCCTGCTGCCAGATCGCCAGCCAGCGCCCGTTTCGATCCACCGCTACCGCGGGGCTGTAGGCCTGCCCGCCCGATCGCGCGTCGACCGCAACCGGCGCGGCCCACGCACCAGTCGCCGCGTTGAGCCGGCTGGCCCTGATGTTGGGGCCGTGGCGATAGACCAGAACGGCGTTGCCCGTCGCATCGACCGCGACCGACGGTGTCCAGTCGTCGAAAGCCAGATCTCCTTCGACCATGTTGGCGCTGCGCCAGCTTCCTCCCGGTGCGCCGCCCGCCGCACCACCCGTCGCCAAGCCCCCCGTCCCCGACCCACCGCGCCCGCCAATCCCACCGCCAGTGCCGGTGCCGCCAGTGCCGGTGCCCCCCGCGCCGGTGCCTCCGGTGCTGATCCCACCAGTGCCCAAGCCGCCACCCAGCCCGCCAACGCCGCCACCACCCGATCCCGTTGTTCCACCGGCGCTGCCCCCCGTGCCTGGAATCGACGGCGACAACACCAGATGCAGGATCGCGGTCGGTTGGCTGACGACACCAGGCTGAACCATCCGGGTTGCGTCGGCCGGTACGTCGGTCGTCGACATGGCGATCCGGGTGCGCACTGCATTGAAGCCCTCGGCGGCGAGGGTCACCGATCCCGTCACGTCCTTGCTCACATAGATCCCAAAGTGATTCACGCCGGAGGCAACCCAGTCGAACGACTTCTTTCCGACCTCGCGGGTTCCTTGCCTGGCCGTGACCGTGACCGTGTCGAGATCGGCAGCCAGTGCCACCTCGGCGTCGACGTCGACAAGGATCAGCGACCGGCCCTTTTCGGTGCACGCGGACGCCCAGACCAGCGCCAGCGCCGCGCCCGCAACCCACGCCGTCAACCGGTTCAGCATCGGATGTTTCCCCCAGCGGGACAGACCGCATCCTCGGTTTTCGTGAAGGCGCCCGTCGCGGCGGCAACGCCGATTCCCAGGGCCGCGGCACCGCCGATCAGTGCCCAGAACCACCAGCGCTGGTACACGGGTTGGTCCCCGTCGGTTGACTCACCTGAACCCGGAACGGCGGTCAAGTCGGCACCCGGCGCGTGCGTGCCTTGCGACTGCGTCGTGGTGTTCGCGACCGGCATCAGGGGCGGCGCAGCAACCACCGGATTGACCTGCGTACCCGTTTGCGTCCCGGACAATGTGCCTCCGCCGGCGGCGGGATTGGGTGCCGATCCGGCTTGCCGCTTCGCCTTCAGATCCTCCATCTCTTTGATGTAGCCCTCGACCTCGGCGCGCTCGTCGGACGTCAGCGGTTTGGCCTTGCGCAAGTAGTCCGTGAAGCTGCTGATCGCCTTGTCGGGATCGCCCAGGTTCTGATAGCAGCGACCGATGTTACGCAGGTAGTTCGGGTGCACCTTTTCGGCGTACAGCTTCGCGAACAGGTCCAGCGCTTCCTGATAGTTGCCGACCGCGAACGCCTCGCGCGCGCGCATTTCGCGCTGGTCCACCGCCGCGAACACCGGATGCACCGCCGCGTTCGCCACCAGCATCACGGTGACCGTGACCAACAACCTCATAACCTTCCGAATGTTCAGCATGTGATCACGTCCCCGCGACATGCCTGTTATTAACGCAATTGCCAGGCGACGAACAGCCGCGAAAATCGGAGTATCCTCGCGGCATGTCCGGCCGGATCGACCTGTCGTTTTTCGCCGTCACGACATCGGTTCTGGCGTGTCTGCTGACGCTCGGCTGCACGTCGGGCTCCGGTCAAGCCCGCGACGCCGCTCCGGACAGCGCAACGCCGGATTCCACATCGGCCGAGACCGTCGCAGACACGCCATCCGTCGATGTGGCGTCGCCCGATTTGACCGCCGACGCTTCGACGGGAACCGGCGGTGCGTCGGGCAGCGGCGGCGCGTCGGGCAGCAGCGGCGCGGCGGGAGCTGACGCCGCGGCGGGCATCGACGGCGCGGGAGGCGCCGATCGGCCGGCGTCTTCTGGGGGCGCGGGCGGTTCTGGTGGCGCCGTCGCTTCAGGGGGCGCGCCTGGCGGGGGCGGCGCAACCACAATGGACGCTTCGACTGGCGCCGATCGCGTGGACGCGACTGGTGCCGTCGACCGAACGCCGGAGGTTGGAGAGACCGGCGCTTGCGTGGGCTGTACCACCTACGGTACGCCCGCCATGACCGGACGTGCGATGCCGACTGATCTGACGAACCTGTCGGGTATCGCTGCCAGCTGGCGAAACTCCGGCGTGTTGTTCGCGCACAACGACATGACCCAGGCACATGTCTTCGCTCTGGGCCCCGACGGTCGCCAACTGGGGCGATTCGCTTTGACCAACGCCGGCGCGATCGACATCGAAGACATTTCGGTGGGGCCGTGCCCGGCTGGGACGTGCCTGTACCTGGCGGACATCGGGGGCAACCTTTCGGCGTCGCGGGTCGAATTCGCCGTCTACCGAATCACCGAACCCGTGGTTCCGGCCGCTGGAACAACCGGCACCACCAACGTCACCTTCGAACGTTTCAGGTTCACCTACCCGGACAACGCCAACCGCAACGCCGAGGGACTGCTGGTGGAACCGCAATCGGGCGCGATCTACATCGTGACCAAACTGGCCGCCGGCCAGCCCAGCGCGGTCTACGGCCTGCCCAATCCCCCGTCACCGAGCGCGCTGAACATGGCGCGCAAGGTTGCGGATCTGACGGTGCCCCGCGCGGGTGACCAACCGGCGACGTCCACGTCCGCGCATCCGTGCGGACTGGGATTCCTGCTGGCGACCAACACGGCGATCTACGAGTTTCGAATAGCGGCAGGCGCGCCGTTCGAAAGTGCATTTGCCGCCACGCCCGTCGCTGTACCCGCGCCGACGGAGCCACAACGCGAAGCCGTGTCGTACCGGCCCGATGGCCGCGGTTATTTCAGCTCGGGCGAAACCGCGTCCGCGCCCATCTTCGAGACAAGCTGTCAGTAGAATCCGACGCAGCACACACACGACCACAGGCAACGCCACGACACGCACGGCCCGACGTTGACGAAAATCTGAGGCGGTCCCAGGTTTTCAACCGGGTGGATGGCACCCGGGCTGCTGATTTCACGGCTCTTTCGTGGCGCCGTTCGCGTGGCACGCGTGTTGTAGCACCCTGACGCATGACCCACCGCCGCCATCGCGTACTGCTTGGTTGTCTTGTGTTTCTAGCCGGCGCCATGGCCGGATGCGGTGGTGACGGGGCACGTCCCTTCGGGGGTGGGACGGGTGGCGATTCGATTGGGAACGATGCTGGAACCGGCGGCACGCAGGGATCCGGTGGCCAACCTGGCACGGGCGGGATCGTTGTGGGTACGGGAGGAACGAACAACACCGGCGGGATGGTCGGCACGGGAGGCGGTGTTTCGTCGGGCGGCGCAATCGGCAGTGGTGGTTTGGGCGCGGGGGGGCGCGGGGGTGGTGCTGGGATGGGAGGCCGTGGAGGCGCCACCGGATCGGGTGGAACCGCCGCCACGGGAGGCCGGCCTGGGACGGGCGGTGGCGTGGTCGGTACTGGTGGGGCGGGAGGCCGGCTGGGCACCGGAGGATCCGGCGGCCAGCCTGGAACCGGCGGATCGGGCGGACGCACGGGAACCGGAGGTACCGGCGCCGGTGTCGGCACGGGCGGCAATGTCGGCACGGGCGGCGCGACTCAGCAGGCGACCTGCGACACGATTGCTTCTTCCTACCTGGCGGAAATTCCGAAGGCGAAGGTCTGCACCGATCAGGCGGGACAGGTGCCGTGTGCGCATTTCGTCCCCTCCAGCCTCGGGTGCAACAGCGGCTGCATGACCTTCGTGCACACCCCCACCAGGCTCAAGGAGCTCACCATCCAGTGGAGCAACGCTGGCTGCGATCAGCTCATTCGCATTTGCCCCGCCGTCATCTGCGTGCTGGTTGATGGCGCAAAGTGTGTTTCCTCGGGGCCAGCTGCCGCAAGTTGCGTGGACGTTAGCGGCGGCGTCACGGGCTCTTGAGCTTCCCCGGGCGACCACGCCCGGAGCCGGGCCCGCGTGATGATCTGTTATGAAGGGAGCCATGGAGGTTCCTGCGTCGCTGCGCGCGTGGTTCGTCGTTCATTTCATCGTGGACGTCGCGATCGCCCTGCCGCTGTTGGTGCTCCCCGAGGAATTCCTACCCCGACTGGGATGGACCACTGTCGATCCGGTGAGCCCGCGTTTGGTGGCCGCCGCGTTGATGGGAATCGGAATTCAGTCGTGGCGTGGGCGCAACGACGGTGTCGATGCGTATCGCGCGATGCTGGCACTGAAGGTCGTCTGGTCCGCCACCGCTATCGTCGGATTGATGATCGCCATCGCGCGCGGCGCCCCGCCGGCGGCGTTCCTGTTCCTGGCGGTGTTTCTGGGATTCTGCGGCATCTGGAGCCACTACGCGATCCGCTTTCGACAGCACGCCCAGGCCGACGTGCGCGGCACGTTGTCGGACTCCGATGACGATGATCCTAGAGGCGATCGGGGGCTTCGGCCATCGTGACCAGGTAGCGGACCACCAGATCGGCCTCGGTCGTGTCCAGATGCGCACGGTCCTTCATTTCGGCGACCTGCGCCGGCCATTCTCCGCGGTTCAGCTTGCGGGGCTGTATCGGCTGGTGGCAGCCGGTGCAACGCGCCAGGAACAGCTCGCGCCCATGGTGAAGATCGGCCAGGGAAGTACCGGGCCACGAGACACCCGCGCGCCGAACGTCGGCCTCCATCGCGCGGGGTACCTCGACGGTCGCGCACCCGACCACCCCTACGCCCACGGCGAGAATCGCGGCGCGTAACCAGCGCATGATTAGAACCCCACCCCGATCAAGGCACGCACCCAGACACGGCCGAACGGCTCGCCGACCTCGAATCCGTTGCGGATCCCGTCAAGCCGCAGGTACGCCCCCACCGAAAGCCATATCTCGCGCGCCTGCACCATCGCGGTTGGACCCAGGTAATGCCGCGTCGTGGGTGGTGCATCCGTGCTTCCACCGGGCAGCGTACGGGGTGCCGACGAATCGAACCGACCACGGCCCCAATATTCCGCGCCGACGATGAAGCGCGGCGAAACCTCGAATGTCGCCCCCGCCGTCGGGTTGTAGACGAACTTTCGCTCGCTGGTCTGAAAATAGAACTCCTGCTCGACCCACAGGTTCGCGATCAGATTGACCCGCCCCAATCGCCGCGATAGCAGAAGCTTCTGCTCGAACTCGATCTCGTCGTGGAACTCCGCCACCTCGAAATACAGGCCGACGTTCACCGGCCACTGTCCCGCCTCGGACAAACGCAGGCGCAACCGCTGCTTCAAGCCGTGAAACTGCAGGGCCGGGGCGTCGGGCGATGCGTTCTGCTGGAAGACGAAATAGAAAGCCAGCTCGGCGCGATCGGTCAGTCCGTATTCGATCTCGCTCTGCAAAACCGAGCGAAACGTGAACACACCCTCCTGGGTTCCGTCCGGCCGCTCCCGGGCCACCCGCATCGGGACAAGGTCCGTGTACTGCTCTACCTCGACCTTTCCCCGCGGCAGCGTTTCGTACGGATAGGAAAACGGCAGCGCCCGGGTGGTGGCGAGCGCGGGGAATGGTGTTAGCAGGGCAGTCCCCGCCGCGGCCGCGACAACACCCAGCAGACGCAGGCAGCCGGGCATCAAGGCGTCTGCCCTCCGTCGTCGGTCACCCAATGCGACCCGCGCGATCGATCGGCGTCGAACGGCAAGATCCAGTCCTTCGCGGTGAATCCGTCGCGCACGCGGGCCAGGTCCACGTCCGGATCGACCAGCCGGGCGCGCGACCGGCCATTCAGCGACGCGAACGCGTCGACGCGCACCTCGGGATCGCGAACACCCCGCGTCCGAAAATCAGCGGCGATCACGTGCGCCGCCTCCAGAATCATATCCGGCTGGGACGCCATCATCTTGACCTGGTCGGGCGTGAACCACTCCGACGGCGCCACGGCGTACCGTCGCCCGGTGAATGGTTCTCCGACACGAAAATCGGCGGAGCCGTTTTTCTCCATCACCATCACGTGCCAGGAAAACCGAAATCCCTCCTCGGTCCACAACAGGTTCCCCGGATAGGCGATGTGCCGCAGCGGCGTCAGCAAGTGAAACGTGAAATAGACGGCGAGCCCTGACAGCACCAGCGCGCGTCGCAGCCGCGATGCCGACAGCGCGATGACCGGGACCACACGCGGCATAGGCGCGGCGGGTCTTTGCCGGAACATTGCCACCAAGGGGATCCAGGCCGCCCGCGGCCAGTCGGCTGACAGGAACAGCGTCGAGCCCGCGATCATGACGTAGGGAAACAGTCCCAGCTGCAGCAGGCCGGCGGTCAACAGGTGAAACACGACCAGCGCCACCAATGCATACGGCCGCGCGCGGCGCCACAGCAGGAAGCCCACGATCGACAGATCGAACACGGCGCCCGCCACGCTGAAGACCCGCGCGATCCACAGTTCGTCGAAGAAACGCCCCAGCACGGGAAAGTCGGCGTTGGCACCCAACCAGATCGTCAGCGGCTGAGCGTCCACCAGCCAGTCGCGACGAAGCTTGGCGATGCCGCCAAAAACGTAGACGATTCCGAACTGCGCCCGCAGCGCCCACAACGCCCACGCGGGAATCGTCCCCTTGCCGCGCCGCTTGTCGTGGCCCTTGCCGGGTAAAGGCAGGAAGGACATCAACAGGCACAAACAGATGATCAGGTAGTAGTGATTCAGGTAGTTGGTCTTGTCGATCAGGTGCGCGTAGGCGAAGGCCAGGCCGAACAAGGCGACGCTGACACGCGGGAAAAAACCGATCGCGATCGCCAGAGCCAACACGCCCATCACCGCGAAATGCACGTACATGCCGGCGCCGGCCCAGGGCCGCACCCATTCGAACCCGTAGTAGTGAAAGAAATGGCGCGGCACTAGAAAATATTTCGCGATCCACCCGTGCGCGAAAAACCGGGTGACCGCCACAGTCATCAGAAGACCAAACAGCACCCGAAAGGCGGCGACCGACGACGCATCGACGGGCGCGAACGCCGCGTCGACGAACCGACCCATGCGGGACGTCGGAACGGAAACGGAGCCTGGTCTTGTCTCAGTCGCCGTCATTGTCGTTGAACTTCAACGTGGCGCCCAGAATGCCCAGCACGTCGGTGGCCAGAATGACCTTCAGGTTTTTGACGGCCGCGTAGGCCGCCTGGACAGTGGCTGGCTCGCCAACCAGTGATGCGACATAAGGTCGCGGGATCGCGTCGATGGTGGCGGCTGCATTTTCTATCGCGGCACCGGTCGCCGCCGCGATCGACGCGCTCTTTTTCGCCACCAACGAACTGAGGCCGGTCCCCGCCGTCCCATCGCGCGTGCCGAGGAACAAGTTCCGAATGCCGCGGATGTTCGCGGCCATGTCCGAAATCGCGTTGTCGCTGGGGACGGATTCAGCCAGGGACGGCTGGGGCGCGCCCCCGGTGGGCAGGCCCAGCGGTTTGCCGATCTTGGCGTCGGCGATCAACTCGGAAAGAAACACGGTCTCGTTCACGACTGTGTCGATCGCCGCCTTGACCGTCGGGTGGGCCCCAACCGCACCCGGTTTTGAAAAGCGGGTCGCGTATCCACCTGCCTCGGGCGTCCACGCGGCCCGGATCTCCGTCGCCTTCAGCTCGAGGTTCTCGCCTAGGGCTACCAGGAAAGTCCGCCGGCGCACCGCCGGTGCCGTGTCGCCTGCGAACGCCGCCAGGATCTCGCTTTCGGTCGGCTGCGGTCCCCCTGCCGTCGGCACCGCGCCGAAGATCAGATATTCGATCGCGTGAAACCCTTTGCGGTTCGCGCCCAGCGTCTCGACATAGGCGGCGTTCAGCTCCGCCGGTCCCGCGATCTCCGCCTCGACATACGCGTATTCGACGGGTGACTGATCGAGGGCGACGCCCAGTCGCTGCTCGGTCACGGGGCCGAACGCGAAGGCCTCCGCCTCCTTCCACGGAAGCCGCGCTTCCCGCCAGTTCTGCCGAGCGGGTTCGAGTGTGGCGTCCGTCGGATCCGCCACGAATCCAGCGATCGCCACGCGTAAATCGGTGGCACGCGCCGCCACGTCGTCGTAGGTGGGCAGAATCACGTTGGTCGTCAGCGCGCCCAGCATCATGCGCCGATCGCCGTCGGGCAGCGCGATGGGTGCGCACGACAGCCACGCGCAGATCAACGACAGGCAACCCAGCGCGCCTCCGGCCACCGACATGCCCAGCGCACGGCGCCGCTGCGTCACAGCGCCTCCAGGAAACGAACCAGCGCGTTCCGATCGCCCGCGGGCAATATCCGGAACGCATCACGCGACGCCGCGGCCTCGCCGCCGTGCCACAAGATCGCCTCCGCCAACCCGCGGGCGCGCCCGTCGTGGAGGAAATTCGAATGACCGTTGACGATCGGCGTGAGGCCGATCCCCCATAGAGGAGGCGTCCGCCATTCGCGCCCGTCGGCCAGGTAATCCGGCCGCCCATCGGCCAGATCCTCACCCATGTCGTGAAGAAGCAGATCGGTGTACGGGCGAATCGTCTGACCGGACAGCTCGGGCATGCCGTCCAGCATGCCCGTGCGTACCTCGGTCACGTGGCAGGTCGCGCACCCGGTCGTGCCGAACAGATCGCGACCGCGCAGCACCGAGGGGTCGCGTGGCGTCCGCCGCGCCGGCACCGCCAGGAAATGGGAGTACCAGGTGATCTGATCGATCTTGGTCTGATCGATCTCGGGCACGCCTCCTTCGGGCGCGGCCAAACAATCGGTCTGCGCGGGCGGGCAGTTCTCCGTTGGAAACAGCGGCGACGTGATCCCGATATCGCCCAGAAAAGCACCCGCGTTCTGTTGCTCGAGGCCCGGCTGATTCGCCTTCCAGCCGAAGCGCCCGATCTTCTCGCTGCCCGACAGCGGGTCGAAGACACGGTTCGGCCGCCCCGAAATCCCGTCGCCGTCGCGGTCGTCGGGATCGCCGAAGGCAACGATGGTCGTCTCCGAAATCGCCTCCAGAAGGCCAAGACCGATCATGGCGGGCGCGGTCCGCGGCGAAAACATGATGTCCGGCGCCAACGGCCCGAACGCCAGGTCGACGAATTCGTAGGTCGGACGGCGCAAGCTGTAGGGGATCCCGTCGGCATACGTCCCCGGAACCTCCGTGTAAGTCACCACCGCCCGACCTTCCGCGGGCACGCCCAGGATCGCGCGGTGGTTCAGCTGCCCGCCGTAGCTTGGATCGCCAGCCGGCGCCCCGTGTAGATCCGTGCCGGGAACGCTGAGCCGAATCAGCAAGCCCAAAAACTCCTCGTCGGTGGTCTCGGGCGGACGGCCGCGTCCGTCCTTGAAATGGCACCCGGAACAAGAGCCCGCGTTGTAGGTCGGGCCAAGACCATCCTGTCCCGTCGTCGAGGAAGGCGCCGTCACCCAGCCCCGGTTGAACATCGAGTTCCCGGTGAAGAATGGATCGCGGCGCGCGCCGCTCAGGTTGCGCGCGGCCAGAGAAAAAGCGAGCGCCGACTCGTCGAAGACCGTTGTATCCCCCCCCGACAACTCCTCGCCCGGGACGTACGACGCGGCATTGTCCCCGCAGCCGCCGACAGCAGTGGCCGCGCAAAGGAGACCGCCCCCTATCACGCGACCAACTTGGCGCGCGCGAATTCCGGCGGACAACAACATCTTGGGCGTTCGTTTCAGTGTTTCATTCCAGGTTGATCTTGATTCCCAGCAAGGTCGCGACCTCGACGATCGTCTCGGCCTGGGCCTGCAAAGCCTGGATGGCCGACAAGACAGCCATCCGCCCCGGTGCGGTGTCATCGCCCAGGATCGACTGGTCGAATGGCATCGGAATCGCCTGAACCGCGGCCAGGCTGGCATCCAGCTGGGTCTTCATCTTGGCGTCAAGCGCGGCATCGCGCGCCGCCACCAGCGCGTCGATTCCAGGGCCGTCGATCGATCCGTATTGACCGACGTAGACGTTCCGAATCCCAAGGGCGTTGTTGTAGATGTCGCGGTGGGTGTTGTCGCTGAAGCAGGAGTGTTCGTCCTCCTGATCCTTGTTGTCATAGGCCGTCCGCATGCGCTCGCCCGATAGCTCGGCACCCGATAGCGATCCCATCCCCAGCAGCATCCGACGAACCGCCTCCCGGCGATCCCCCGCCACCATCGTCGATCGATAGTTCGTTCCGGCCGGCGCCCACGCGCTGGTCACTGCTTGCAGATCGTCGACCAACAGTTCGGCGACCGACGTCAGGTACTGCCCGCGGCGGTCTTGGTTGGCCGCCGTTCCTCCCACGCCCGCGACATAATCGGTGAAGGGCCGGCTGCCCGGGCCAGTGGCCGTCGTGTCCTGTCCCCACAGCAGGAATTCGACGGCGTGGTAGCCGGTCGCGATGTTCTTCTCGCCGCCCTGCTCGTTCCGCCCCGCGAGGATCTCCTTGCCAAGCGTGGGAAACATCGCCGGACTGTTGATCATGCCGGCGGTCGGCAGGCCCACGACGTAGTCGATGAACACCTCGTCCAATGGCCACGCGTTGATCTGTCCTTCGGGACCGCCCACTCCGTCGATGGGTCCGTCGTAGAACCGGTAGACCTCGGTTTGACCGTAGGCCTCGCGGGACGCCAGCCAGGCTTGACGGGCGGCATTCAGCGTCGCCGCGCTGGGCGTGGCAACAAACGTATCAATCGCCGCCTTGAGTGCTTGCGCCCCTACCAACGCATCGGAGTAGTTGGCGTGGACGAGCGCCGCGTAGTTGTCGACTGTCGGCTGCCCGTCGTCGAGCGGAGGAGCGCCACCGCTGGAGCCGCAACCGGCAAGCAGAAGGGCAGTGAAAATACCGGGGACAAGTGCTGATGTGCGTGTCATGGGAGATGGGTTCCTACGTGAAATTGAGAATCATCCTCAATTAAACCCAAGGCCCTCTCCTTGTCAACCGGCGCGCGAGTGCCGGCCTAGTTCGCGGGACCGGGGGAACCGACCCGCCTGGTCATCGCGACGACCTCGGAGGTCACCAGCTCGATGCGCCGCAGACCATCGCGGGTTTCCAGCAAACGCTGGCGCTTGCTGGGATTCACGACCAGCGACGCCGCCAGCACGTCGGCCAGTTCGAAGGGCGCCGACTGGGCGGCGACCACCTGCCGCAGCAACTCTCCCCCGTCGGGGATGCTCTCGGCCAGGCGCCCCACCAGCGCGCGCAGCGATTGGTCGGCGTCCGACAACTCGAGCGTATTCGTCACCGGCAGATCCGTGCGCACGCTGGCACGGATCAACCGGTACGGTTCATCCGACGGCAGTTCTTCCTCCAGACTGACGCGGGCCCGGCCGCGCAACACGATATTGAAACGGCCGTCTGGAAGTTCGTTCGCCACGACAACCTCCCCCACCCCCATGATGGGACGCACCGCGGGACGTCCCGGGGTCATCGCGTCGTCGGGCGACTCCAACATCGCCACGGCGATGTGGCGGTGCGATGACAGCACGTCCCGCGCCATCTTCTTGTAGCGCTCTTCAAAAATGTGCAGCGGCAACAGCGCGTTCGGAAACAGCACGACGCCGGGCAAGGGAAACATCGGCAGGCGCCCCAGCGCCTGCTGGAACGCACGATCCGACCCCTCCCCGAATGGCGGTGGCGACGACGGCGGTGGCGTTAGCGACGACGGCGGTGGTGGTGGCGAGTCTGACGAGTCTGACGACAAGGGCGGTTCTCCTCGGCTCATCCAAAAACGTCGACGCACGATCCGTTCAGCGCCGCCGGCGCGTCGGCGGCCAGGAACAGGGCCACGCGCGCGACATCCTCGGGGGTCATCAAGGGCTGTGCCCCTGGCATTCCGACCCGCAACATGTCCGTATCGACCGAGCCGGGGCAGACGGCGTTGACCTGCAATCCGTCGCCGCGGATCTCCTCGGCAAGGGCGCGGGTCAGACCCACGACACCGTGTTTGGCCGCGCAATACGCCCCCAGCCCGGCGGTCCCCTGCCGCCCGGCAATCGACGCGATGTTGATCAGCCGACCGCTGCGCCGCGCGCGCATCCCGGACAAGAATGCCCGCGTGATCAGGAACGTTCCTTTCAGGTTCGAATCCACCACGTCGTCCCAGTCCGCCTCGGCAAGGACGTCCAGCGTGGCCCGCGCCACGACGCCGGCGTTGTTCACGACGATGTCGGGAACACCAAGACGTTCCCTGACCAACGACGCGAATCGGGCCACGTCATCGGCCACGCGCACGTCGCAGACATCAACCCCCGCGGCGGCCTGGCGCGCGCAGCCTGCGACACGCGCCCCTTCGCGTTCGAACAATTCGACGATCGCGCGGCCGATGCCACGCGATGCACCGGTCACGACCGCCACCTTGCCCGCCAGTTTCACCGCGTCCGGCCTCCCAGATTCGCCGCTTCCAGCAGCCGGGTCTTCAAGTCAGGACGTTCGCGCATCTCGCCGACGAACGCGCTGGTCACCACGCCGGACGCGTCGTGTTTCTCGCCGGGCAACGCCAAACACAACTGCTCGGCCTCGATCACGCAGCCGGCCCCCTTGGTTCCCAGGTGCTGGTGCAGGGCCTCCGCGATCTGGCACGTCGCGCGTTCTTGCAGCGTCAGTCGTTTCGTGAAGCAATCCACCAACTCGGCCAGGCGACCAAACCCGACCAGTTTGCCGTTGGGAATGTAAGCGACGTGCGCGATCCCACGATACGGCAACAGGTGATGCGGACACATCGCGTGAAAGCGCAATCCACCGACAACGACCACGTCGGGATCAGCTTCGCCCAACACCGGATCAGCCAGGATGACGGCCGGATCCATGGTGTACCCCGCCAGAAACTCGGCGCGCCACAGCTTGGCGACGCGGTCGGGGGTCTGACGTAGATCGGCCTCCGTGGTGGGATCCAGGCCGCACGCGCAAAGAAATGCATCGATCGCCGCCGCCAACGCCGGTTCGTCTGCCACGCGGTTCGCCACGGTCAATCCAAACGCGACGGCGAGCCAGGTTCGCGGCCATCGAGAGGTCTCCGGTTGGCGAATCCCCCATCGATCGCATGCCAGTACTCGATGCGTTTCTCGCCCAGGCGCCAGCACAGCAGGATGTCTTCGCTGCCGCGGCGGCCCAGGAAGTCGACCAGCCCGATGTCGAGATCCTTCACGTCGCCGCCCAGCAAACGGATCTGGTCCAGTCCATCGGATAACGCCTCGTAGAACCCGCGAAACACAGCGCGCTCGTGCCGAACCTGCGGCGCTTCCGATTTCTGGCGGCCCCCGGTCGCCCCCGAGGGCAGGTGGCCCGCGTCTTGGTCGACGTCATCTTCGGACAGGTCGTCGAAGGGCCCAAGCCCCCCCAGTTCGTCAACTTCGATGGTGACGCCCGCGCGCTCCAGCTTCTGCTCGATGCCCCGCAGCCCGACACGCAGCTGAAGAATCTGCGTGAACAGCCGCTCCATGGTTGGAATAAGCGCCTCAACTTCGGCCACCGAGTAATGTCGCCGTGCCATCGGCCTACCTTACAACAGCCCCGACGGCGCCCCAACCGCAGGCACGACCCGGTCGCATTACCGGTATGATCGCCGGGATGAAGTCCCGAAAAAACCCGCCCGCGACGCGCCAAACGTCGCGTGAGCTGGCGGGCCAGGTGGCGTTGGTGACCGGCGCGGGCGTCCGCGTGGGACGCGCGATCGCGGAGGAGCTGGCGCGGGCCGGCGCTACCGTTGCCGTTCACTACGCGCGGTCCGCGCGTGGCGCCCGGGCGACGGTGGATGTAATCGTGGCAAGCGGCGGACGAGCGCGGGCGTTCCCAGCCGATCTTAGGGACGCCGCGCTGGCGATACCGTTGGTGAAGGACGTTACGACCTGGGCAGGCAGGCTAGACATTCTGGTGTGCAGCGCCGCCGCATTCGATCGGCGGCCCTTCGAACAGATCGACGGACCCGCGTGGCGCGACATGCTGGCGTTGAACCTGGAGGCACCGTTTCGACTGGCGCAGGCGGCGGCCCCATCGTTGCGCCGGCGACGTGGGGTGATCGTGAACATCCTGGACGTGGGCGCGTTTCACGCCTGGAAGGGCTATGCACACTACGCCGCCGCAAAAGCTGGGCTGGCCATGCTGACGCGCGTGTTGGCGCTGGAGCTGGCGCCGAAGGTCCGCGTGTGCGGCGTGGCCCCGGGCGCTGTCGCGTTTCCCGTCGGCTACCCGGCTGTCGATCGGAAACGCGCGCTAGCCAACATACCGATGGGGCGCGCGGGAACGCCGGGCGACGTGGCGCGCGCGGTTCGGTTCCTGTGCGACGCCCCGTACATCACGGGCGCGGTGATCCCCGTCGACGGCGGGCGGATGGCGGGAACCCGCGGACCGCTATAAGGACGTGCGTCACGGCGCCGGCGGTTCAGCCAGGCAGGCCCGTCCGCCCCCACCACCCTTGGCCCGAAACATCGCACGGTCGGCAGCGGCGATCAGATCCCCGGGCGTGGCCGCGTGATACGGGCACGCCGCCACGCCGACGCTGACGGATGGCATGACACGTTTCCCGTCGACCAACGGCGCTGCAATGGTGGGCCAGCGATCAAGGATGCGCCGGGCCAGGGTAAAGCCGCCTTCAAGGTCGGTCTCGGGAGCCAGAACAACGATTTCGTCTCCGCCATAGCGGGCCGCGACATCCGAGGAACGAAGCAGGGGGTGTCCATTTCCCAAGGAGGGATCGGTCAGCGCTTGGCCGATGCCGCGAAGCACCTCGTCGGCAAGGGAATGGCCGAATCGCTCGTTGATACCCTTGAAACCATCGATATCCAGAAAGAGCAGACACAGGCGCCTGGTATGTCTCCGGCACCGATCCGTTTCCTGGGCGATGCGGTCATCGAAATAACGACGGTTGTACAGACCTGTCAGTGCGTCCCGGTTCGCGATCGCCTGAAGGGACGAATGTGATGCGGTCAGTTCCGCCAGTCTGCGGTTCAGATCCTCCCTTTCGGCGACCAGCGCCTGCTCGCGTGCCTTTTGAATCGACAGATCGGCGACCATCGCCAAGGATCCGGCGTATCCTCCCGTGCGGTTGTAGACGGGGTTGGCCGTCACCAGCAACCAGATGGGGGTTCCGTCCTTGCGAATGCACTTGAACTCGTGCTGTTCCTCGACACCATTCCGCCGTCTCTCGATGTTGGTGGCCATGGCCTTTCGGCCATCGTCATCCATGTACCGGAACACGGGAAGCCCGATCATTTCATCGACGGTGTAGCCCATCATCTGCGCCATGCGGTCGTTGATAAAACTGGTGCGCGCTTCGGTGTCGATCAACCATACGCCTTCGTAGGTGGTCTTCAGGACCAGATCCGCGACGGCCCGCAGCAGATCGCGGCTGAAGCCCGATGTGGTCGCTGCCCGCGGCACCGGATCGAGGGACAGCACGCCCGTTTCTGGATCGACTGGGTCGGTCATCGGGGTCGAATCCTCGCATTTTTCGTCGTGGGTTGCTGTCGAAAACGACCCCGATCGCCCATGCCCGGCCGCGATCCTGGTTGCCCCACCAGGAACCATGTCCGGCGAAACGGCGACCTTCGCGTTAGAATGAAAAAATGGGCGAGCCGACCACCGCCGAGCTTTACACTCGCCTCATAGAGGGTTTTCTCCTGGATCAGCAGTGGAGGATTTGCATGGGTCTGCCCGAAGGAGACACGAAGGAAGTGGCCCTGCATGTCGTCACCGATCTGCTGGAACGTGAGGCAGTTCCTTATGCCATCATAGGTGGCCTCGCGCTGCAGCTGCACAGCGAGGAGCCGCGAACCACCCGGGACATCGATCTGGCCGTTAAAACCTACGACGATGTCCCCTCGCGGCAGCTTCTTGCGGCGGGTTTCGAATACATCGGTCGTTTTCCACACAGTGATAACTGGCTGGCACCGGGGGCGGGGCCGAAGAAATTCCGAACTCCGGTGCAGTTCTCCGCAGACCCCATAGCTCACGGCGCCGTGGAGCGCGCGCGCCTAATCACCATCGGCGACCTGCGCTTACGCCTGGTTGGCGCAGGCGACCTCATGGTCCTGAAATTTCAAGCCGCCGAGGATCCGTCCCGGCGCCCAAGCAAACGCGCGACCGATGTCGCCGACATCCTGAGGCTTGCGGAGGACCATCCCGAACTCCGCACGACGGTCGCCGATTTCGATGGGCGCGTCTCCCGTATCCAACGAAACATCGTGGGACCCACACCCATCCGCTGAGCCTCCCCGCCGGACGCACAATGTAGTCGCGGGATGGCACCCGGAATTCAGTGCTGTGTGGCGGCGGACCCCGAGGTAAATGATCCCCCATGATCACCGGCGACATCAAGAGCAAGATCGACGCTGTCTGGAATACGTTCTGGACGGGCGGCATATCGAATCCGCTGGAGGTCATTGAACCCCACGGTCCGGACGGCCTGTTCACCTCGGCCCAGGTGGACGAGCTTCTGGGTGTTCTTGAACGGGTGGAGCGCACGGCAATCGCGGGTTAGAAGCGCGGTGCCACCCGTGACAAAACCACCGGAACGTCCCCGGCGTCGACGGCGCGAGGAGGAACGAGCCGCGCGAAAGACGGTACGCGAGGTCGAGCGGTTGGCTATCAAACTGCCTGGCGGCGATTCCGAATCACCGATCGAAGTGGCGTCCGCCGCTGTGGTCGAAGTGCACGCTCGCGCCACGCCGTGCCTTCAATGCGGTGGCGAACTCACGCCGCGAAGCGATCGGGCGTCGTCCACGCCGCGCGGCGTGCTGCGCGAAATGGATATGCAGTGCCGTCGTTGCCACGCCCCTCGACACATCTGGTTTCGGATCATGCCGGGACTGCCCAGCTGACGCGTGTGTGATTCAACCCGCGTCGACAGGGTCTCTGTTGCGCTCCGCCTGCTGACAATGTGGCCACGTCAGGTACCCTCATGCCCCGAAGGGAACGCGTGACCCATGATCGGCCCCGAGACACCTGAGCAGACCGGCAAGGAGCAAGGTGGGAAGGAGGGAAAGTGGCCGATTTCCGTGATGTTCTTGGGGGTACTGGTCGCAGCGTCGTTTTGGACGTTGTGGTTGCCCGGGGCTGTCGCGTACCACGACGGGGTATTTTCCTACTCGGACCTCGCTGCCAAAGTGGAACACACGACGGGGGCCCCCCTGGACCCGCAAGGCCTGTCCCCACCAAGTCAGGACGACGCCCCTTCAAGAAAAACCAGCGGACGCGTCACGCTGGCGCCGTTCGCGACCAACGTAAAGAAGTATGCCTACTTCGTTTCCTATCTTTTCCTGATACCGCTGGCGTGGTCCTTCAGACAACAGGCGATACGGTGGCCCGCGGCGCTGGCGCGCGGGAGTTGGGTGGCAGCGGCCATCGCCTTATTGGTTCAGCTTCCGCATCAATGGTCCCTTGGGATTCTGAACGCGGCGACGGACGGTAGACGCATCTACTCGTACGTGCACTCCGAGTTCTCGCAGATCTCGTTCTGGCTCGATCAGGGCCGAAGCGTCGTCATCTTCTTTCTGGTCGGCGTCTTCTGCGCCTACGAGGAAGTCAGAAGTCGGGAGGCCCGCGACGCCATC
>JANOJB010000225.1:0-10959 GCA_031407985.1 Pseudomonadota bacterium
CCACCCCTTGATGAGACTTTGTACGTCAGGTCGGACGTCAGGGCGACTGGTTAGGGTTCCACTGCGGATCGGGCAATTCCTTGAAAGCAGCGCGAACGCCCTCGCTCCATTTCTTGCTGAGTGCGCCGAAGTAGAGGTCACCTTGTTCGAATCGCAGGCGCTTTTGTATCGCCAGAGTGTCGCGTTCGTAACAAATCAGGTCGATGGGCATGCCTACTGACAAGTTGCTGCGCATCGTCGAATCGAACGAGACCAACACGCATTTGGCCGCGTCGCTCAGAGTGGTGGACCGATCGATGACACGGTCCATGATCGGCTTACCGTATTTGGCCTCTCCGGTTTGGAAGAAAGGTGTGTCGACGCTCGCTTCGATGAAATTGCCCTCGGCGTAGATCCGAAACAGCCGCATGGGCTCGCCTCTGATCTGGCCCCCGAGAATGAACGATGCGTTGAACGACAGATCGTTTCTCTCCAGGTGCTCCTTGTCCCGATTCTCGATCGCGCGAATCGCGTCCGAGACGACACACGCGACGTCGAACATCGTCCGCGCGCTCCACAGGTTCGGACGCCCATCTTCGGAAGCGGCCCTTTGCATGAGCACGCTGATGACCGCCTGTGTCCCCGCGAGGTTTCCGGAGCTCAACAACACCAGCACGCGATCACCCGGGCGCTCGAAGACCGTCATCTTGCAGAACGAAGCAAAGTCGTCGACCCCGGCGTGGGTGCGAGAATCGGATCCCAGCACGATGCCGTCTTTTAGGAGCACACCCACGCAATAGGTCAAGCGATCACCTCGTCGGTCCATACCCGAAAGGTTTGCAGCGTGTTGGGACCAAACGTGGTGGTGATGGCCACGTCTGCGGCGTCCCGACCGCGCGCGATGAGGACGCGTCCGATACGGGGGACGTTGTTTCGTGGATCGAATGTGTGCCAGGCACCTCCGAGAAAAGCTTCGAACCATCCAGCAAAGTCCATCGGCGACGGGTCTTTGGGCCGGCCGATGTCACCCAGATAGCCGGTGCAGTATCGCGCGGGAATGTTCATGCAGCGGCAAAGGGTGATGGCCAGGTGGGCGAAGTCGCGGCAGACGCCTTTGCGCTCGTTGAAGACCTCCCAGGCGGTTTTGGTGGCATTGGCGAATTCGTAGCCGAACTGGATGTGCTGGTGAACAAAGTCGCAAATCGCCTGCACGCGGGCCCAAGCGAACGGTGTGCCGGAGAATAGGTCCCACGCGATTTGGGACATCTTGTCGGTCTCGCAGTAACGACTTCCGAGGAGAAACACCAGCGTTTCCTCCGGGAGTTGATGGACGAGGTGCTGAACGGCGGATGTCACCACCGGATCCAGCGCGCCCGTGTCGTTGACGGTCGCGTCGCTGGACAGGCAGAAGTGCCCGGCTGGGGCGACCAGGCGGGTGCACCAATTTCCAAATCCATCTCGGTATGCGGCGGTTGCGACCGCGGGCGTCGTCTTCATGTGGTCCGGTCGTACCAGATCCGAGACCCGGCTGTGATGGACGTTCAGGGTCACGATCATCGGTGTGGGTTGGGGAAGGTCGTAGTTGAGCTCGTAACCAACGCGGATCTGCATTTTTGTCCTTATCGTGGATTGAGGTACGGCTGTGCTGGTGTCGGTATGTTTCGAATGGTACCGGGGAGCAGCCGCGCGAGGCGCTTGGCCCACGCGTCCTGTCCCCTTGCGTCGGCGATCAAGTCCTGCCGAATCTCGATCTCGACGTGCGGAAGCCCTCGCCGCTCACCGTGATGGACTATCGAATAGTCCGTCACATCGCTGGCGGCATAGGGTTCGTTGTCGCCGACGACCAGATCGCCTTCATACCGGAGTGCCCGCAGCAACGGCTTGGCCACGCGTGAATCGCGACGGTAGAGCACGCCGACGTGCCACGGACGCGCGACGTCCAGGAACACGGGCGTGAAACTGTGCATCGCCACCAGGACCGTCGGGCGACCCTCCGCCGCCCGCTGATCCAGGGTTCGTTGGATCTCGTCGTGATACGGGTGAAAGATTTGTTGCGCGCGCTCCGCCGCCTCGCCGGACGCGACGTCCTGGTTCCCGGGGATGGAGGTCCTTTCGCTACGCGCAACGATGGAGTCGGCCGCGTCCAGAGGGCGGTTGCAGTCGATGACCAGACGGGAGTACCGCTGACACACGGTGTATGCGTCCAAAGCCGTTCCCAGCCGCTGGGCAACACCCGCCGCTCCGACATCCCAGGCGATGTGGCTGGCAAGCTGGCCCTCGGACAACCCCAATGAGCCACGCGAACGCGGAATGAGCCTGCCGGCGTGATCGCAGACGATGACGAAGGGCGATTGCCCATCGCACCCCTGTACATCCAGTGGAGCAACATCATCGTGGGAGAGCAGCACGGGGACATCATGACCGACGTGGAGGACCATGGTGGCCGAAAAGCTTGGGGTTCGCGGGTTGCGGAGGTGGGAGGTCACGGGGCTCTGCCGGCCGCAGCGCAAGCGCCGGCGGGGACAATGGGGCGCGATCGATGTACCACCCGGACGCGCCAAGGCCAGACCGCGCATGCTTTCCCGTTTTCACCCGATAGATGGTTACCCTTTCGACCACACGAAGGACGCAAACCATGAACGCGCGATTTTCGGGCCTGATTTCCCTCGCACTGTGCCTCGGCTGCGGCGGCAAGACCGCGACCCCAGCAGCGGGAGGGACCGGCGATGGCGCGTCGACGGGTGATGGCGCCTTATCGGCGGATGGCGGGACCTGTCAACTAACGGCCGGGACCACGGCGACCTCAACCGTGACGGAGGACTGCCCGTTGCTCGCGCGCGATACGACGAGCTGCGAGGGCGCACGGAGTGCGGCGGGCCTAACCGGCTACTGGCTCAAATTCTCCTGCCGGGTGGTGATCACGAAGGACACCACAGGCACGCAGGAAGTCGTTCAACTCACGGCGGACAGTCTTCCTGACTACGCGAGTAACTACTTCTCCGTGGGCGATCCCTGCCGCAGCGAGTACGTTCCGGCCGCCCGCAACCCGAACACGATTCGGGCTCGCAACTTGACGATGAGGGTTCCCTTGCAGCCAACCGCGGGCGGCGCGCTGATGGGATCCGGCGCTGTCGGGCTCGCCCTAAACGGGGTGGAGATCTACGACAACCAGGCGGCCCCAGGCGATGACATCTATCTCGAGGCGCAGACCTTCGATCTGTGCGAGGGCCACCCCACGGGTGGTTCCGTTTATCACTACCACTCGGAACCCCACTCGATCTCCGTGGACGACTCGCGGTTCATCGGTGTGATGCTGGATGGCTACCCAGTCTACGGCCGACGCGATCTTGACGGAAGCGTACCCACGCTGGATGCGGCCGGTGGTCACACCGATCCCACAGTGGATAGCGCGACCCCTGTGTACCACTATCATGTCAACGAGCAGCGCAGTATCACCGCGGGTACCGCGGGGCAGAGCGCCTGGTTCATTACGACCGGTCGGTATGCGGGGGTTCCGGGGACCTGTACGGGGTGCTAACAGCCCGTAGTGGAAGTTCCTCGCGCGCTCACGCTGGGACGTAGCGGGGGCGAGCGGCGACGGATCGACGCGAAGAAGCCCACCCGAGGCATCTGCCGCCAACGGCTATCCTGTAGATGAACACGCACGCGGGCGATTTGGTTCGAGATGACCGCGACCGCGCCGCCTATGGGCGGGGCACGTCGACCGGGATGTGGGGTGCCCGTACCACGAGGCAACCAAGGGAGGTCGGGCGTGCAGGTCCCGGTCCTTCCGTTGTCGGCCCGGCCCGCCGCGGGTTTTCCTGGCCGCCCTAAGTCTTGGCGGGGGTGGTGACCGCGCCAATCGCGGCGGACGATACACCGGCGGCGTATTTCGCCATCACGCCGCGCGTGTAGCGGGGCGCGGGCGCGGTCCAGCCCGGGCGGCGTGCGTCCAGATCGGCGGCTACGTCGATGCGCCGCTTGTCCACGTCCAGGGTGACCATGTCGCCGTCACGCACGAACGCGATCGGACCACCGACCTGCGCCTCGGGCGCGAGGTGGCCGCCCATGAAGCCGTGCGTCGCGCCCGAAAACCTGCCGTCGGTCAGCAACACGACGCTGTCGCCCAGTCCCTGCCCGACGATCGCGCCGGTCACGCCCAGCATCTCGCGCATCCCCGGCCCGCCCTTCGGACCTTCGTACCGGATGATGACGACGTCGTTGGCCTTGATCTGCCGTGCCTGCACTGCCGCGAAGCATTCTTCCTCGGAATCGAAGACGCGCGCGGGGCCCGTGTGTTGGCGACGGCTGTGGCCCGCCAACTTCACGACGCAGCCCTCGGGGGCAAGGGTGCCCTTCAAGATCGCCAGACCACCGGTGGTGCTGACGGGATTGTTCGCGGCGCGCACCACCTGCTGCCCGGGGGTCTCGCGCGCCAGCTCGCCTTCGGCTTTCAGGCCGCGCCCGCTGACGGTTGGGCTGTCTTTCAACAACCCCAGCTCGAACAAACGCTTGATGACCAGGCGCTGCCCGCCCGCGCGATCGAGATCCGACGCATTGAAACGCCCGCCCGGTTTCAGATCGGTGATGATGGGTGTTCGCCCCGAGATCTCGTCGAAGTCGTCGATGTTCAGCTTGACCCCGACCTCGTGCGCGATGGCCAGCAGATGCAACACGGCGTTGGTGGATCCGGCGGACGCGGCGACACCGGTGATGGCGTTGTCGAACGCCGTGCGCGTCAGAATGTGACTGGGCCGCAAATCGTCGGCGATCAGCTTCATGATGATCTGGCCGCACTGAAACGCCGCATCGCCCTTGCGCGGATCCAGCGCCGGAATGTCGTTCAGGCCCATCGGCGACAGGCCCAGCAACGCGATCGCCATCGACATCGTGTTGGCCGTGAACTGGCCGCCGCACGCCCCTGCCCCGGGACACGCGACATCTTCCAGGCTGCGCAACTCGGCGTGCGTGATCTTCCCGGCGGCTTCGGCGCCGACCGCCTCGAATACATCCATGATCGTGACGTCCCGGTTCTGGAAGCGCCCAGGCATGATCGAACCGCCGTAAAACATCAGCCCCGGAACGTCGACGCGCGCCAGGGCCATGACCGTCCCCGGCAGGGTCTTGTCGCAACCGGACAGTGCCACGATGCCGTCACACAACACGCCCAGCGCCGCCAGTTCGATCGAATCGGCGATCACCTCGCGCGACACCAGCGACGCGCGCATACCTTCGGTGCCCATCGAGATGCCGTCCGACACCACGATGGTGTTGAATTCGACCGGCGTGCCGCCGGCGGCGCGAATGCCTTCCTTGACCTTGGCGGCCAATTCCCGCAGGTGCATGTTGCAAGGCGTGACGTCGGACCAGGTGTTCGCCACCGCAATCAGCGGTTTTTCCAGGTCAGCATCGGTCAGCCCGGTTGCCTTCAGCATCGCCCGCGCGGGCGCGCGGCTGCTGCCTTTTTTGATGGAATCGCTACGCATATGGTCGCCTCGGAGCCGGTCAGGATTGCCCAAGGGGACTGGTTTGGCAAGCCTTAGCGATGAGGAAACGCCTCCACACCCGGCGGCGTCAAACGCCTGCGCCGCCGATGCGGTCAACGGGTTCCGAAACGACGAACCAGCTCGTCCAGCGCGGCCCGCCGGGGATCTCCTTCGGCGGTAATCGCGAGGATCCAACGCCCCACGTAGGCAAGATCTAGGTCCGCCCCCCGCGCCGCGAAGAGTCGTTCCAGATCCGCGACATCTTTGGGACGCAGGAGCAACAACTTGTGAACCGCCAAGTCCTCGGCCGAGAGAAACCAATGATCTTTCGCATCCGCCCCTGGCAAAAGCACACGTCGCCCCAACGCTTCGTGGTGGTGGGGATGGAACGAAATGAAGAAATCCACGCCGACCCGCCCGCATCGGGCCCCAACCAAGGAGATTCGTTCCGCCTCGGCCCGCGCGTGGCCCCGGTCGAACAGGCAACCCGCACGTTCAAGCGCGTCCAAAAACCGATCGAGGCCGTCGGGTTCGACGTACACGGCGAAGTCCGCATCGTCGGTCATCCTGGGAATACCGTGCGCGCCCAGCGCCAACGCGCCGCCGATCGCGTACGCGATATTGTCTTCCTCGAATCGATCGGCGAGCCACGCGGCGACAACCGCAGGATCGTCGAGCGGTGGGCTCAAAGGGCCCCGGGGGAGGCCAAGCGGGAGTAGCGCCGCATCACCTCTTCAGCGCCGGGGCCAAGCGGCTCTCGGTGCGACTCGACACGCCTCCGAATGTCTGGTGAAAGCTGGTCGCGCATCAGGGTGGCCCGATGCGAAAGTTTGTACGTCAACGCCAGACGTTGGGGGACGGTCAATTCCGCGGCGCGGGCTGCCCGCTCGCTCAGCCTGTCGTCGCTGCGCAGATGCTGAAGCTGCCGCTCCAAGCGTCGGTCGACATCGGAATCGGACATGCGTCGAATTATAGCCCCGAGCGGGCGAGCCGATCAGTCCACGAATCAAAGGGTGGCCGATCCAGTTCGGAGACGACACGAATGGCGACCGAAACCAGCTCGTCCTCTACGATCAACGGTCCCCGCAGGAACGATAGGCCTCGACGATGTCGACGACGGCAGCGTCATGACGGAGTCGGGCCAGGCGCCGGCGTGGTTCCTTGATTCCCGTTGGTTGCCCGCTCCGGCCAGGAGACCAGATGATTCGTGCGTTCAGCCAAAACGTACATCAAGCGCTCCGTCCGATCCGGTGGCCCTTCCATCCGTAGAACGCGACGTACGCGTAGGCGATGATCGGCACCACGAACGACAGGCGCAGGTTGTGCGTGGCATCGGCCAGCAAACCTTGCAGCGGCGGCAGGATGGCTCCGCCCAGGATCGCCATGACCAGCAGCGACGACGCCTGGCTTTTGTAGATACCGACGCCTTCGATGGCCAGCGAAAAGGTGTTCGACCATCCGATCGAGCTGAACAACCCGACGCCCAGCACGCACCACATCGCCACCTTTCCACCAGTGACGACCGCGACGGTCAGTAGGGCGACGGCCATGAGCGCGAACAGCATCAGGCTGCGGCCCGCCAGCGATTTGCCGAACTGAAACAAAATCCAGCACAGCACCAAAAACGGCCAGTACATCCCCGCCACGTCCCAACCGCGCCAGGCCCACAGCAGCAAGAATCCGGCGACGGGAATCGCGACCAGCAACAGCCGTTTAAATTTCCGCTTGATTCCGCTTAATTCCACCGCGCCCATGAAGCGCCCGACAAGCAAGCCACCCCAAAAAACCGAAACGTACTTGCTGGCCTCCACCTGGCTAAGCCCCGCGATGTCCGCCTCGCCCAGAAAGCTGATGATCGCGCTGCCGACGGATACTTCGCCGCCGACGTACATGAAGATCGCGACAATCCCCAACTTCACGTGCGGAAACTTCAGCGCCTGGGTGCCGCCCTCGATCTTCCCCACGTTGACCTGCGGCAGCCGAATGAAGAAAAACGCGATCGCCAGCAGAGCGAACACCAGACAAAACGCCAGGTAGGGCACCTTGACGGATTCCGCGCCGTGCGCACCCGTGCGCGCGAAATACCCCAGAATCAGGGCGCCAGCGATGGGTGGTCCGATGGTGGTGCCGAACGAATTGAACCCCTGCGCCAGGTTCAATCGACTGGATGCCGTGCTCTCCGGTCCCAAGATCGTGACGTACGGGTTGGCCGCGATTTGCAGGACGGCGAAACCCAGTCCCACCACGAACAGCGCCAGCAAAAACAGCGGATAAGACGTCGCTGACGCCGCCGGCCAGAACAGCGCGCTGCCCGTTGCCGAGATCAGGAGACCGACCACGACGCCGTTTTTGTAGCCGATGCGCGCGATCGGATCCCCGCTGGCCACCGACGCGACGAAGTACAGCAGCGATCCGATGAAATACGCACCGAAGAAAGCGAACTGGACCAGCATCGCCTGGAAGTAACTGAGAGTGAAGGCGTCCTTGAACCGCGGGATCAACACGTCGTTGAAGACCGTCATGAATCCCCACATGAAGAACAAGACGGTCATCACCGCGAACGGACCGCGCTGGCTGCGCCCGGAATCCGCCGTGACCGCTGCCGAGGGGGACTGCATTCCTGTGCTGGGGCCTGCCATATGGTGTCCTCGTTTGTCGCCTGGGAGTGCGGCGATGGGGGTTGCGGACTCTTTACGCCGTCATGGGCTTGAGGTGCAACGCTGGCCGATCAGGATCGATCACGGTCGATAGCGGTCATCGGTCCCCTGGGGCCCCCGCCCCCGCCTCTACCACCGCTTGAATCGCGACCACGGGCGTCGGCGGCCGTACCGGCAGATCCAACGTGAACCGCGCGCCCTTGCCCAGACCATCGCTGTGCACGAACAACGATCCGCCCAACTCGCGCGCCGTCACGGACGCGCTGTGCAGTCCGAACCCGTGCCCTTCTGGCCGCGTCGTGAACCCATGTTCAAAGATCCGGCTCAGATTCTGGTGTGGAATCCCGACGCCGTTGTCGGCCACCACGATGCGCACCCGGTCGCCCGATCGTTCTCCCTTGGGCGTATCGATGCGCACGGTGATGCGCGCGGCTGTTCCCGCCGGCCCCTCGTCGCACGCGTATTTCGCGTTGCCAATCAGGTTGACCAGGATCTCCAGAACCTTGTGTTTTTCGATCGTCAGCAACGGCGCCGACGAGTAATCCCGCACGATCGCAATCTGGTGCCGCTCCAGCGCCTCTCGATTGATCCGCAGCGCATCCTCGATCAAGGTCTCCGCGGCGACCTCCTCGCGCGTCCCGCTGAGACGCGCGTAGCCCTGCTGCATCGCCACGATCTCCTTGATGTGTTCGACGCTTTTGCCCAGCGATGCGACCTCGCGTCCGATGGCCTCGTGTTCCGCCGTCAGATGCGCCGCCAGTCCGCTCAAACGCGCTGGCAATTCGCGTCCCGCGGGATCGTCGGCCAAAAAGCGCGGCAGATCCGACGCATGTTCGCGAATCGCCGCCACCCCGGTCGCCAGTTCGGTCAGATTCGAACCCCGCAGTTGTTCCGCCAGATGTGTCGCCGACGCGGTGACGCTGGTCAGAACGTTACCCACGTTGTGCAACACGCCGGACGCAACCTCGGCCATCCCCGCGCGCCGCGATGTCTCCAGCAATCGCTTGTGCGCGACGCCCAGATCGGCCTCTGCCCGCTTGCGTTCGGTGATGTCGCGCGCGATGCCCTCAATGGCCTTGATACTTTCCCCGTCCATCAGCGGACGAACGCTGATTTCCATGGGAACCAAACGTCCGTCTTTCTTCACCATCTCTGACTCGAACGTGGGCCGGGTCTGCTCACCCGCGGCCACCTTGCGCAGCCAGCCCGCAACGGTTTCATGCCGCCGGGGCAACGCCAGGTCGAAGATCGTCCGCTCCAACAGCTCGTCGCGCGAATACCCGCTGATGGTCTCGCCGGCGCGGTTGATGGTCAGGATCCGCCCAGACAAATCGTGCGTGTAAACGACGTCGTTGGCGTTGTCGAACAGCTCGCGGTACCGCGCCTCCAACTTGGTCTCGTTCTGAAGCTGCTGGCGGATGATGCCCGTCTGCGTCCGCACACGGCGGCGCAGGATGATCACCCATCCGGCCGTCGCCGCCGTCAGCGACGCCAGCCCAACCAGGATCCAGATTAGACGCGTCAGCGTCCACAACGACGGTTTCTGTAAAACGGTGACGTCGTCGATTCCCCGCATCAGCAATCGAAACTGCGTCGGTTGATCCCGATCGGCACCCAGGCGCACCACGCTGATTCCGGTCAAGCGCACACGGCTGCCGTTGCGGAGATCCGGGGTGACCCGGTCGCCCAGCCCGTCGGAGGCACGCGGCAGTTCGGCGTCGAACAGAATATTCTTGGATTTCGCCACCAACAGCAGCCGACCGACGTCGCCCACCAGGTCGACCAGCTCGGCTTCCAGGCTGACCAAACGCGAGTCGTGCGCGCCGGCGCTTAGTTCCTGGTCGGCGGTCACCGAGATCGGCGCTATCACCTGACCACCGGGCCCGGCGCGCCGCAAGATCGCGTCGTCCAGGAATGGCGTCCACGAACCCATCTCGGGAAAACCGAGCACCTCGATCCGATCGCCCACCACCAACGATTCCCGCTGCCGCGTGCGAATCGAAACACCGCCGGTCCCATCCTCGACGTACAGATTGGCACCGGGATGATAAAGCGTCACCGTCCCCTGCACCCTGACCCGGTGGCGACTGGACCCTTCGGGCCGAAAGCGAAGCAGCCGCTCGACCTGCGTGATGGGAATCGCGAACGGCTCGGCCGGCCCGGCCTGCTCGATGATGAAATCACCCGCGTGACCCACGTACAGCTTGATGCCGATCATCTGCCGGCGTTCGTTGAAGACACCGCCGACGACGCCCCGCAAACGCACCGACGCATCAGGCACCAGGCGCAACTTCTCGGGCGGCAGATCGGACACCGTCACGGGAAACACGCCGTCGTCCGACGCCATCTTCAGGGTGACCGTCCGCCGCAGGTCCGGACGTTCGTCGGGCATGACCGCGCGAATGATCCCCGAAATCTCGACGCGCTGGCTGTCCAGCTTTCCGGTTCTCAATTCGTCGAATTTGGCGGGATGGGCGGCCGGCAGCGGCGTCGTGCCCAGGACCGTGAACCTGCGCGGAACAATCTCCGGCGCGAACAGCCCGGGCGCGGTGAATCCTTCCAAATCGCCAAACTGTCCGACGCGGTAGCGGCCCTTGGTGCTTACCGGAACGTCGACGAAAATTCCGGCGGTCTGATCTTGAATGAAGGTCAGACTGCCGGCGCACGTGATCACGCCGCGGATCAGAACGGGCAGCGCCTGTTCGGCCTTCTCGGGTGCAAGCGCGCGGATCGCCGCCGCGGTTCGCAGGGGCGCGGGGACAGCATCGGGCGCGAAGGGGCCGGGGACGGAGCTGACGGCAGGCGGGGGATCGGATTTGGCGGCGGGATCGGATTTG